>PMCM01000209.1 GCA_003154155.1 Ignavibacteriota bacterium
GCAAAGGGATGGAGATGGACAAGGTGCTCGGGCGGGAAATGGGCGCGGATGATTATATGACCAAGCCGTTCGGGATTCGCGAACTTCTGGCGCGTGTCCGCGCGCTCCTCCGCCGCAAGGGGGAAATGCGGAAGGAGATCGAGGAATGCGCGTTTGGCGATGTCCAGGTGGATTTTACCCGGCAGGAGGCAATGCGGGGAACGAAACCCGTCAAATTGTCCGTGCGTGAGTTCGCCGTGCTCAAGTTCCTCGTCCGGCACGAGGGGGAAGTGGTCACGCGTGACATGCTCTTGAATCAGGTCTGGGGCTACGACACATTTCCGACCACGCGGACGGTTGACAATTATATCCTCTCCCTGAGGAAGAAGCTGGAGAAGAACGCCAATGCCCCGGACCACATCCTCACGGTTCACACGGCGGGATACAAGTTCACCAAATAGGCCGCACCGCGGTTTCGGGACGGAGTTCCGGGGGTGGCCCGGGCCGTGCTAGGCCGCCTTCTTAGTTTCGGGTGTGGACTTCATGTCGTGCGATCCGACAATCTCACGAACCTTCATCACCCCGTGATGCCGTTGGAAAATTGAGAGCTTGAAGTAGATAAACATCAGAATGCAAAGGGTGAACAGGTGGCTCGCGCGCGTCCCGGTGCGCTCCTGCTTGTTCATAAACGTCTTCCAACGGCGGAAGATGTTCCTCCAGCGGTAAAATCCCATCGTCACGCGTGCATACGCCTCATGAATCTGCTCGGGACTGAGGTGAGGATGGCGGAACACCAGGTGGTCCCCCTCATAGTGCGCCAGATTGCTATCGATCAACCTTCCTTCCTCCGAGATGTGACGATAGAGGGGAGTCCCATATAAGGGGATGGCAAGGGAAGGCAGGATGACGGTTGTGCCCACCTCCTCCAGAAGTCCCGGGAGCCGCTCGTAGTACTCCACCGTATCTTCATCCAGGGCAAACATCAGCCCGGTGAACGTGAGGATCCCCCTGCGATGGAGGCGATCGAACGCGTCGCGGTATTCACTCACCTTGTTCTGTGCCTTTTGCACCGCGGCAAGGCTTCTTGGCTCAAGCGATTCCATGCCGATAAACGCCATGCGGCAGTTCGCGGCGGCCAGTGCTTCGATGAAAGCATCGTCGCGAAGACACTCGATGCTGAATTGCACGCCAAGCCCCCAGAGATGGATGTCTGCAATGGCATGGAGAAGATCCCGCGCGTAGGCAAGGTCGCCCCCCAGATTATTGTCAAGAAGCATCGCCATCTTCCGCTTGTACCACGGCAGCCGATCCGTCGCGCGAAGATCGCGTACGACGTCGGCGATTGGGCGCTGACGAAAGGGCAAGCGCTTGATGTTCAACTGGCAGTACGTGCATGGATGAGGGCATCCGCGCGTCGCTTCGGTGACCACCGGAGTGGCGAACGTGCGCTCGGCGAGATCGTACCGGGGCGGCGGGATGTTGTCCAGCGAGGGCGAGGCTGCTGCTGTGTACCTCGGCTGGAGCGTACCGTTGACTATGTCCTCTACCATGTGAGGCCAGACGCCCTGCGCTTCCCCCACCAGGATCGCATCGAAGTGCGGCTGGACTTCGTCCGGAAATGTCGATGCGAATTTTCCGCCCCCCACAACGATCTTGCCCAGTGCACGAAAACGTGCAGCCACCTCGTAGGCATGAGGCGAAAGATAGTCCATGAAACTCAGGGCGATCACGTCGGCATCGGTGGCATAATCAACCGGCCGAACCATCTCATGCACCACCTCGACGTCGACAATGTCGGGAGTCAAAGCGGCCAGCAAGAGACCAGGCAAGGGCGGCGCAGGGCTCTGGGCATAATAGGGATGCTCTTCTCCCAGGTTCTGGAAGAGAACAATGATCTGCACCTTCATGCGTTTACGCTGCGTTGCGGCGGCGGCGTTCATCGTCGTGCTCCTTCGATTCGTATCCGAAAAGAGACCAGATCTCTGCAACTGCGCCGAGAAGCCGGTCGATGTCTTCTTTCGTATGGGTTGCCATGACGCTGACCCGAAACCGCTGCTGGGACACCGGGACGGCGGGGTATTCGACGGAGTTGACGAAGATCCCCCGATCGTGAAAGGCTCTTGCCGCCTTGCGGATATCCATCCCTTCCGGAACGCGGAGAGGGAGGATGGCGGAGGATGAGACAACCGGGAATCCGAGCGACCGGAAGCCCGCTGATGCATAGGCGATATTCTCATGCAATCGTGTGAGACGCTCCGGTTCATGCTCCAGGACTTCCAGACCGGCAATCACCGTCGCCACGGTTGCAGGGGGCAACGATGCCGAGAACATGTACGATCTGGCAAAGAACCGGAGATAATCGATGATGGCTTTGCTCGAGGCGACAAATCCCCCCGTGACAGTGAATGTCTTGCTGAACGTTCCCATGGTCACCGGGATTTGTCCTTCCAGGCCGAAATGTTCTGCAGTGCCGCGTCCGTGGGCGCCCATGACTCCCATGCCGTGTGCATCGTCCATGATCAGATGTGCGCCATACTGCCGGCAGAGGGGAAGAATACGGTCGAGAGGTGCCAGGTCGCCATCCATTGAATAGACACCTTCGACCCCGACAAAGAGGTCACCGTGAGGACGGCCCGTAGCGCGATCAAGCATCGTCGTCAAGTGCGCCAGATCATTGTGCGAAAACAGGAACGACTGTGCGCCGGATAATGTCATGCCGTCACAGAAGGATGCATGGCTGTAGGCATCGTACAGGATGATGTCGGCTTTCCCTGTTAGTCCGGAGACAAGACCGACGTTTGCGCCGTACCCGCTCGAGAAGATCATGGCGGCTTCCGTCCCCTTCAATGCCGCCAGACGTTCCTCAAGCTCACGGTGGAGCATCGTGTAGCCGTTCAGCAATGGAGGGCCGCCGAGCCCTGCGCCGAACGCATCGAGCGCCTTTGCCGCACGCGCAAGAACGACCGGATGAGTGGCGAGGCCGAGGTAGTTGTTGGATCCGAACATGACCATTGTCCGGGTCATGCCAGTGGCGGGATCTGCGACGGTGACCTCGCGATCGGCGGGAGAGGAGAGACATCGCATGCAGAGGTTCTCTTCATTGCGCCGAAGCTGACCCAGAAAATCCTGGAAAAGCGCGGTGCGATCGGCGAGCCGCAATGACCGCCCCTTGAGCAGGACATCCCGGAGGTCGAAGTTTTCGCCACCCTGGTAACCACTCTCCGTTATCATCGTCGTTCCTCCAATCGTGACAGGTGCAATGTACGATCCAGAACGGAAGTGCATGTCACGAGAATGTCATGGTTCGGTCGAATTCCTGACAGCTTCCTCAATTCCGTATAAGAGGGCGAGGAACGTGGAGATGTCCTCCCTGCCGCGTAAAGGGTGGTTTCTGATCGCCGCGGCCTGCTGCGGCGTCAACGTACCCCATCCGGGAAGTTCAATCCCCGCCGCTCCTGCCACCGTGCCGAGGCGCACAGGTGTCCAACCAGCCCGTGATGCCGCCTCCTGCATTGCAGCGACTTTGTGTGTGGGAACCGCAAAGACCAGTTCAAATTCACCGTGTGGACCTGCACACAATGCCCAGGAATGGACGCCTTTTACGCGCGCAATGGCCTCAGCCTCCGGCGAAATGAAACGGTCCCATACGCCATCGAGGATGAAGCCCACGCTGTTCAGCCGGCCGAGCTGGTCGAGCGTAGATAGCATACCGTCGCTCGTGTCCATGCAACACGAGGCGACCTCCCGCAGCGAAATCCCCTCGCGAAGCCGCGCACACGGACGGAAAGCGTCCGCTCCCGAAGGGTCGCCGGCGAGACTGAGCAGCGCAAAGGCGTTGCCAGCGCCGAAGCGGCCGGTGCTGAACACTACATCGCCCGGGCGGCAGCCGACTCGCATCATCGGCGCACCCCCTCCGATGATGCCGAGTGCCGTCCCTGTTGTATGAAGCCGGTCACTGAAACTCGTGTCCCCTCCGAGGACATGGGTTGAGAGGCGTCGACAGGCATCCGCGATCCCCTGCTGCAAAGCGCCAAGGCTCTCCCCGGGGAAATCCACGGGAATGGTCTCCGCGACAAGCAGTCCGAGCGGCTCCGCCCCTACCGCCGCGAGATCGCTCAAGTTTGCCATAACCGTCATCCACCCGACAAGGTACGGATCCGCGTACAGGCCTGACTCAATCTCTTCCACAACGGCGTCAGTAGTGGCCGCAAGTACCTGGTGCATGCCGCAGGGGAGAGGAATCAGTTCCGCATCGCTTTCTTGTGAGTTGTTCAGTTGACCGGGTCGTCGGGGGAGCTGGGACCCGAGCCGGCCAATCAATGCGTTTTCAACGATTTCGTTCATCATATGCATACCCTGAGGGCTTTGGCGAGAATGGAGAACTCCGCGCATGTAGCTTCGACGACTTCGCCATCCAGCTCAATGGGAAAGGGGAAAGATCCGGAAATCCGGACGGCGGGTTCGTGCCATGCGTATGTCTTTGGCAAATGCTTGAAGTGTCCGCGCGAGAGCGCACGGAGGAGGGAGATACGCTCCAGGATCCCCATGCGCTCAGCGGCAAAAACGTGGAACCTGCCGTTGTCGTAGTCCGGCGGGACATCATAACGCAGTGATCCGGAAAAGTACGGGCTTTTCACAATACCCAGATTTGTCAGGGAAAGTGAAAGAGGGGGCTTGCCAGGAAACTCGATGGTGATCGGCATGTCACGGTGTGTCGCGAGTGCTTGCAGTGCGGCGCAGAGAATCGCCGCAGGTGTCGTATGTTGCTTCAACCATTGTATCAGCGGGCCCGGCGCATTGAAGAGCGCATTGCCTTCCGCCGTGATGCCTGCGCTTGCGTTGATGATGAACCGGTGAACCGTCGTCACGCCGGCGTGTTGCGTCTGAACGGAACCGACATCGCGTAGCTGGGCGTTCCGGAAGTTCATTCGTAACGGAATTCCCTCGATCATGTTCCCGGGCGAAAACGGCTTGTGGAAGTCGTTGCTTGATCCAAGGCCGGCGGCTCCAAGAACGACCCGCATCCTGGCCGGTGGATCAAGCTGCATGACGGCATTCACGACAGAGTTGACGGTGCCGTCTCCGCCGGCCGCGACGATGTGCGTTTCGCCCTTTATAACGGCCGAACGGACCAGCTGGGTCAGATCAAGCCCAGGGCGGAGAACGTGGACTTCCAGAGGTTCAACCGCGGAAGGGAGGAGCGACCACACTCTCCGCCATTTGTCAGGGGCGGTGCCCCCTGCTGCGCCAGGATTCAAGAGTATCATCATATCTGCGACACCTCCGGCCGCCGCGAAAGAACGAAACGGTACGCAGCATAGTGTGCGCCCAGCAGAAGCGTCCATTCCGGCCGGAGCAGGGATACGAGCGCCGATACCATGAGGATGTACGCATGGACGACACGGATGATGGGGGCATACGCCTCCGCATCCGAACGATTACGATGGAGCTGGACCTGCGCCTCGATAAGGTACATCACTCCAGGTGCCGCAAAGAGCATGAAGGGAAGTTGCCGGGGGCGAAGCGCTCCGCCGATGATCGTCATAGCTGTCCAGACCGAACTGAAGAGGAACAGGGCGGAAAGCACATCACTTGCCAGCGCGGCGGCCCTTCGCCCGAAGACCACGGGGAAGGTCTTGTACCCCGTCGCAGCGTCCGCGGCGATATCCTTGAAGTACCCGGAAAGGACGAAGTTCGCATAACCGAAAAAGACGGCCAGAATGAGAGGGAGAAAGGCCGGCGGAAACTCTCCCGGAGTTTCGCCGTTTGCACCCAGATACCCCATGACACAGAGCCCGGCCACGATCCATGCATTATACCATGGGCCTCCCCACCATCGGCGCTTGAAGATCGTGTACGTGGCAAGACCGCCTGCGCCGGCACAACCCAGAACGATATTCCACGGGTTGCGAATCGCGAATATAAGAACGCAGAGTGTGAGGCCGGCAAGACTCAGGAAAAGGATGACGGAACGCGATACGCGCCCTGCCGCCAACGGCCTGTAGGGAGCCGAAAGTGCATCGGTGTCGGTTTGAAAGCAATCGGTCAGCGCCTGACCGAATCCATAGGCAAAAAACGACGCGATAAACACGAGCGCCAGGGGTGCGGCCGAAGTCGTCGAGCTCAGGGCCATCCCGGCGACGCCGGTAATACCCGAAACAAAGAGGAGGTACGGCCGCATGGTGATCCACATCGAGCGAAGTGCATTGCGAGGAGATTCCATCGACGACTTCCTTTCTGTAATCATGGCTATCTGTCTCTTGCGGGCGGAACGTACACTCTGGTGTGACGCCCCAAACCGGCGCCGCCTTTCCTTATCAAGACACGATGGATGCGGCCTGGAGCAATATAGACTGGCGGAGGGGGCGAAATGTCATAGATCCGTCATGTATTCGCCACGAAGACGAGTGATTGTCCCGGGTGTGCCCGTTTCCGGCGCATCCCCGGCCGACGTCTCTCTCATGATTGAGTTGTTGCTCCCGAGTTTCCTGTGCCCTATATTTATCGCGTCCCGCCTCATTCTTATGTCAGTCCTTTGACATTTCCGTGACATGCAACGGTGTTCCGCTGGCTACATTGCCACATGTTCGTTGAGTTCCCGGAACGATGTGCAATGGGCCATCTTCAGGGCATCCACCACCACCACCAGAAGGAGATCCTGC
>PMCM01000296.1 GCA_003154155.1 Ignavibacteriota bacterium
TTCGACATCCGGTCGTGGTTCGTCAAAATCGCCCGTGACCTCCGCGATACACAGCTGCCGGACGGCCATGTTCCGACCAATTGTCCGAATTATCTGGTCGGCATCCCGCCTCACGGTTACTGGAACGAAGCTCCGGAATGGGGCATATCCAGCGTACTCGTGCCGTGGCACGTGTACGAATGGTATGGCGACAGGTCTGTGATCAAGACGAATTTCGCAAGCATGAAGCGCTACGTTGACTACCTTTCGTCGCAGGCTAAGCACGGGATGATTACGAGCAACCTCGGCGATTGGTACGATTACGGACACGGCAAGGGAGATGGTCCGTCGCAATGGACACCCAATGAAGTGAGCGCGACGGCGATCTGGGCGCTCGGAGCAAAGACGGTCGCTCGCGCCGCTGCGGTGCTTGGCAACGCGAGTGCACAGCAGAAGTATGAGGCGTTATATGCAAAGATACGCAGGAGTTTCCAGAGGAACTTCTATGACGCGAAGACGAAAACAGTCAGGAACAACGGCTCGTGTCAGGCCGCACATAGTCTGGCGCTGACGGTTGGCCTCGTGCCCGAGCGTGACCGGGATGCCGTCCTTCAGCATATTGTGAATGAGCTCGAACAACGACAGTGGCAGCAGACAGTCGGGGAGGTGACACAGGTCCTGTTTCTCCGTGCGCTCGCCGAAGGAGGTCGGAACGACGTGCTCCATCGTGTGTATGCGCGGGAAGATCGCGGAAGCTACGGCTTCATGGTACGGCAGGGATTAACGACACTGCCGGAGAGCTGGGATGCGAAGCCCGGCACAGGCAACAGCATGAACCACTTCATGCTCGGGCACCTGATGGAATGGCAGTACGCGTATGTTGCCGGGATCCGGCAGCAACCGGGTAGCGTGGGATGGCGGCGTGTGCTCATAGCACCAAATCCCGGCGGCCTTGATTCCGCATCAGCGTCGTTTGCGAGCCCACGCGGCACCATCAGGGTCTCCTGGAGACAATCGCCGCAGGCATTTACGATGAACGTGGAGATCCCCCATGGCGTGCAGGCGCTGGCGATCTTGCCGAACGGGAAACGGCATGCGCTGAAACCGGGTTCGAGCGAACTCACCATGAAGAAAGATTAGCGTTCGAGTACCATCGCCTTCGTCACAACGATTCCGCCGACCTCGAGCCGCTTAACTATCACCGTATGTGCAAGGAGATTGGCATCAAATGATGAGCCGGAAACGTCGCATAGTGTTCAGCATCATCGTCGCAGCAATCCCGCTGGTCATCCTCGCCGGCACCGAACTTCTTCTGCGCCTGACGGGATGGTTTGCTCAGGAACCCTTGCTGGTGGAAGTTCCCGGGAGCGAAGGGACACTGGTCGGGTTCAATCCGTTTGTCGGGCGCAGGTATTTTGACGCGTCGCAATCCGCCGTGCCGATGATGACGCCGGACGTATTCCAGTACGCCAAATCGTCCGTGAATTTCCGTGTGCTCTGCCTTGGCGAATCATCCACCGGCGGCTTCCCGTTTGAGTGCCAGGTGCCTTTTCCCCGCCAGCTCCGCCAGATCCTGACCGAGGCATATCCGAACCGGCGCGTGGAGGTCTTAGACGCGGGAATGTCCGCCATCAGCTCCTACGTCATCGTGGATCTCCTTCCCGAGCTTCTCGACACATCGCCGGATCTGGTCGTTGTATACGCCGGTCACAACGAGTTCTACGGGAGATACGGCAGCGCTTCGTCGCTGTTTCCCGGAGGGAACGATCTGCGGGTGCGGGCTGCCCTGGCTGCACAGAAGACCCGCCTTGGGCAGATGGTGCGCAGAATCGTCGCTTGGTTTCGTCCGTCCACGGCGGACAGTGTGGCCTCGGCGACGCTGATGGAGCGCGTGATCGGCGACCAATTGATCAGGATGGATTCCCCGCGGTATGAACGAACAAAAGAGGCGTTTCGACGGAATCTCGAACGGATCGCCGACGCATGCCAGGCCAGGGGGATTCCGGTGATCTTCGGCACACTTGTGTCGAATGACCGGAACATGCCGCCTTTTCACGCACAGGAGGAACCCGCCGGGGTCGAAGCGGCGACGGTGCGCGAACATCTGCGCAAGGGTGAAGTTCTTCTCGATGCCGGCAGGTGGCAGGTAGCGCTCGTGGAGCTTGTGCCTGTTGCAGACCGTGATCCCCGCAACGCGGATGCATGTTATTGTGTTGCCCGTGCGCTGATGATGAAAGGCGATACGACCGCGGCACGCGCTCTTTTCACGCGCGCACGGGACTGCGATGTCATGCGTTTCCGCGCGCCGTCGGATTTCAATGCCGTTATTGCCGGCGTTGCCCGCGAACGCGGGGCGGGGCTCGTCGATATCGCGGATGTCTTTGCCGCCCGTTCCCCCGGAAGGATCATCGGCGGCGAATGGATCTGTGATCACCTGCACCCGACACCCCAGGGATATTACGTGATGGCCGCGTCATACTTCGTTGGCATGCAGCGTCTGCATCTGCTTCCTCCGCCGGATTCGACCTTTCATCCGCGCGCGACGGCCTATGGCGTGACGGCGCTCGATTGGGATATCGGCATGATGAAGATCTTTCTGACGACTCATCGCTGGCCATTCCGTGCGACACCGGTGACGCTTGATGATTATGTTCCTGTCGGCGATACGACGACTGCCCGCATCGCACATGAATACCTCTATGGCCACAACGTCTGGTCAAGGGCGCACAACGACATGGCGCAGGAATATCTTCACAGGGGAAAGTTCGAACTGGCGCGCCGGGAGTACGAGGCCGTTGCCGTCTATTCCCCCGAAGATCCGTGGCCGTACCGCATGATGGCGGAAACGTATGGGACCGAGAAGAACCTGCCGCTGCGATCGGCGGCACTGCGCGAGGCGCTCCGGCGCCCGGGTCCGCAGGGCATGCTCGCCTATCAACTCGGATTGTGTGAAATGGAAATGAAGCATACGGCGAAAGCCATCCGTGCTATGGGAGTGGCCGCCGAAGCCCCTGAGTTTGACCAGGATGAGAGGCAAAACGCGCGGTTTTACCTGGCCGGGCTTCTCTCGGATGCAGGCCAGATGAAGGACGCTCTTGCGCTCGTGCAGGTCATGCTGCAGGAGGATTCCACGTATGTCCCGGCCCTGAAATTGCGCGCGATGCTCCGGGGGACGCAATGAACAAGATCAACAGATCACTTTTCCCAATCTTTCGGAGGTCTTCTTGAGATGTCCAACAGTGGTGGCAACCGCCGGAATTCTCTGCCTGGCAGCTTCTTCTCTCCGGGCAGGCGAACCAGAAAGACAGCCTTCTCCGAACGCCGGGGCGATCGTGCGCGTGGTGGATTCGGTCCTGGCGGGACTCACGCTGCAGGAAAAGATCGGCCAGCTCGTCCAATATTCTGGGGGCTGGAGTACTGGTCCTTCCGGGCGCCGCATTAGCGACGAACAACGGCAGATCATCAGAGCGGGGCAAACCGGCTCCCTCCTTAATGTCACGGGAGCCGCGGAAACCCACGAGCTGCAACGCATCGCGGTTGAAGAATCGAGGGCCAGAATTCCGCTCCTTTTCGGGCTTGATGTCATACACGGTTTCAAGACAACCTTTCCAATACCGCTCGCTGAGGCGGCATCCTGGGACCCCGACGCTGTCGAGCTCTCCGCACGCGTGAGCGCCACCGAGGCTGCCGCGTCAGGCGTACACTGGACATTTGCGCCAATGGTGGACATCGCGCGCGATCCCCGCTGGGGCCGCATTGCAGAGGGGTCGGGCGAAGATCCGTATCTCGGTGCGCGGATGGCTGCCGCGCGAGTGCGCGGTTTTCAGGGGGCGTCTCTGCGCGACCCTGCCTCGATCATTGCATGCGCGAAACACTATGCCGGCTACGGCGGCGCCGAAGGCGGGCGTGACTACAACACCGCAGATATCCCTCAGCGGACCTTGCGCGATGTCTACCTCGTGCCCTTCAAGGCCGCCTTGGATGCAGGTGCCCAGACCTTTATGGCCTCGTTCAACGAGATCGACGGCGTTCCGAGTTCGGGAAGCCGGTTTTTGCTCACCACCATACTCCGGGATGAGTGGAAGTTCGACGGTTTTGTCGTCAGCGACTGGAATTCCATCGGCGAACTCATCCCACATGGGTTTGCCGCGAACCCCGGTGAGGCGGCAGAACGTGCGATCAATGCGGGACTCGATATGGACATGGAATCGCACTGTTACCGCGACAGTCTGGAATCGCTCGTCAGGCAGGGGAGGGTCACAATTGCCACGCTGGACGAGGCGGTGAGAAGAGTCCTCCGCGTGAAGTTCCGCCTTGGCCTGTTTTCAGACCCTTACCACGGCGCCACTCCTGAGCGCGAGCGGCAGGAGCTCCGAAATCCGGCCCACGTCGCCGCAGCCCGGAAGATGGCACGAGAATCCATCGTGCTGATGAAAAATGCGGGAAGCCTCCTCCCGCTCCCTCCGAACCTGAAGTCCATTGCCGTCATTGGCCCGCTGGCAAGCAACCACGGAGATCTCGTCGGGACATGGGCCGGGCCTACGGACACCAACGATGTTGTCACGTTGCTTGATGGAATTCGCGAAACGGCTCCAGGAGCACAAGTGACGTATGTGCAGGGATGCTCCATCGCCGGCGCTGAGACAACAGGCATTGCCTCCGCCGCGGCTGCGGCGCGGCAATCTGAGGTCGTCATCCTCGCGGTCGGCGAGTCGGAAGACATGAGCGGAGAAGCCTCGTGCCGGTCATCGCTGGAGCTACCAGGACGGCAGAAGGATCTCGTCCGCGAAGTCTGTGCAACCGGAAAGCCCGTCGTCGTGATCTTCATGAACGGCCGCCCATTGGATCTGTCATGGGAACAGAATCATGTGCCGGCTATCCTCGAAACATGGTTCCTCGGCCATGAGGCCGGGCACGCGATCGCAGATGTGCTGTTCGGCGCCTACGCCCCAACGGGCCGCCTGCCTGTGACATTTCCCCGTAGCGTCGGCCAGGTTCCGATCTACTACAATCACAAGAATACCGGAAGACCTACCGACGACCAGGAGCACTACACGTCCAGGTATCTCGACCTCCCCTCGTCCCCTCTGTATCCTTTTGGCTTCGGCCTCACGTATACGAGTTTCCGGTATGCGGATCTCAGAATAGCGCGGGAGACGGTGAAGGCGGCGGATACCCTCCTCGTCACGATCACCCTCACGAACACGGGGCTGCGCGCCGGCGATGAAACAGTGCAACTGTACGTTCGAGATGAGGTGGGGAGCGTGACACGGCCCGTCCGTGAACTCAAGGGCTTCCAGCACGTCCATCTGGATGCGGGCGGGTCAACGGTTGTCACGCTGTCGCTGCCGGTGGATGCACTTGCATTCACCGGGCTGGATATGCGGCACCGCGTGGAACCGGGCATGTTCACTGTGTACGTGGGCCCGAACGCAGCGGAAGGACTCCAGGGACGCTTCCAGGTGGTCCCACAATGAAAAGGAGAGAACCGATGTGCGCCACGGTGTGAACTTGCCGCTTATCAGTGGGGGGCCAAGCTGCCGGCAAACGCGCACAGAACAGCTTTTGCGATAAATCGCCACCCGTTCATGACGGTGTACGGAAAGCGCTGAGGC
>PMCM01000087.1 GCA_003154155.1 Ignavibacteriota bacterium
ATTGACAATAGTCAATGGACAATCGACAATCGACAATTCCAGACCCTAGAACCCATGAAGACTTACACCGAGATCCTGGCGCACGCACGTGCCGCCGAAAATGACACCGTCCGCATCCTCTGCGACCTCATCCGGACCCCTTCTTTTTCCTCAAAAGAAAAAGAGGTGATCCAGGTGATCAAGAAAGAAATGCAGAACATCGGGTTCGATGAGATCCGTATCGACGGACTCGGAAGCATCATCGGACGCATCGGGAACGGCCCGAAAGTCATCGCCTTCGACGCGCACATTGATACCGTTTACGCCGGCGACGTGAGCCAGTGGCACACCGATCCGTTCACCCCCGAGGTGAAAGACGGCAAAGTGTGGGGCCGGGGAAGCGTCGACCAGAAAGGGGGCATGGCCGCCATGCTCGCGGCCGCACGCATGATCAAGGAAATGGGACTGGGCAAGAACCTCACCGTGCTGTTCACCGGCACCGTGATGGAAGAAGATTGCGACGGTCTCTGCTGGCTCCACCTCATCCGCGAAGAACATATCCGGCCGGAGCTCGTGGTGATCACTGAGCCGACAAATATGAACATCTATCGCGGACACCGCGGCCGCATGGAAATGCATGTGACCCTCAAAGGAGTCAGCTGCCACGGCTCGGCACCAGAACGGGGTATCAACGCAATCTACAAGGCAGCGCGGGTTGCCCTGGAAATCGAGAAGCTGAACGAGCGGCTGAAATCTGATCCGTTCCTGGGCAAAGGCACCATTACGGTGACGGAAGTCGTCACGTCCTCCCCCTCGCTCTGCGCAGTGGCCGACGGCGCGCGGCTGCATCTGGATCGCCGCCTGACAGCCGGGGAGACCAAGGAGAGCGCGGTTGCCGAGGTGCAGGACGCCGCCAACCGTGCAGGTGTCTCCGACGCAGTTGTCTCTCTCCTGACCTACCGGGAAACCGCCTATACCGGCAAAGTCTACCCTATGGAAAAGTATTATCCGACATGGACCATGCCCGAAGCATCGCCGGATCTCCGCGCTGCGACGACGGCGTTCCGGGGGCTCTTCGGAAAGGAGCCGGTCGTGGACAAGTGGACCTTCAGCACGAACGGCGTGGCGGTGGCGGGAATTCACGGCATCCCCTGCATGGGTCTCGGACCCGGGAATGAGATCTATGCCCACGCGCCCAATGAGGCCACGCCGGTGGAACACCTGACCGGCGCAGCGGCATTCTATGCAGGCTTGGTCGCCACACTCTCCGGAGATTTGCAGTGACCCCCTTCGTCTATCGCTGCACGCTATGCGGTCGAACGTATGCGAGGGATGAGGTTTCGTATCTCTGTCCGGCATGCGGGGTGGAGTACCATCCCGGCATGCCGCTCCGTGGCGTGCTGGAGGTGGCCTTTGACCGGGAAGCGCTCTGCCGCTCGGCGAACGAAGGCGCATCCGATGCGGAGACATTTATTCCTGTCGAGCAGGAGTATTTTCCTGTCTTTCCCGTCGGACAAACGCCATTTCTGGCCGTCCCGCGTCTGGCTCATGAGCTTGGATGCTCTCATCTGCATGTCAAGAACGATGCATCCAACCCGAGTGGTTCGCTGAAAGACCGTGCGTCGTTTCTGGTGGTCGCGGAAGCCCTCCGCCTTGGAGAACGCAAGATCGCTGCAGCCTCCACAGGCAACGCCGCAAGTGCCCTGGCTGCCGTGTGTGCCGCGGCCGGACTGGATGCAATCATCTTCGTGCCGGCCTCGGCTCCGCGCCCGAAACTCGCCCAGATGCTTCTCTACGGCGCAACCGTGGTTCCGGTCGACGGCACCTACGACGATGCCTTCGCGCTGTCCCTTCGCTATACAGCCGAAGAGGGAGGCGTCAACAGAAATACGGCCTACCACCCCCTGACGATCGAAGGGAAAAAGACCGCCGGACTGGAGATATTCAGGCAGAATCGCAATGCCGTCCCGGATGTGATCGTGGTGCCGGTGGGGGATGGTGTGATCATCAGCGGCATCCACAAGGCGTTTTGCGATCTCCGCGATGCGGGGCTCATCGAACGGTTGCCCCGGCTGCTGGGCGTACAGGCCGAACGGTCCGATGCAATCCACCGGTTCGTTATGACAGGCACATACAGCGATGCGCCCAACCCCATCACGGTGGCCGATTCGATCTCCGTCCGCACCCCCAGCAATGCTTTCCTTGCGCGCAGGGCCGTGGTCGACTCTTGCGGCGCCACGGTGACTGTCTCCGACGAGCAGATCTTGACCGCCCAACGGCTCCTCGCCCGCTCGACCGGACTCTTTGCCGAACCCGCGGCCGCGGCGACAGTTGCCGGACTGCAGACAGCCCTCTCCGCCGGTATCGTGGATCCGCACGAGATGGCCGTGCTGCTGGTGACAGGCCACGGGTTGAAAGACGTGGATGCCGCCATGAGCGGCGTGACAGTGCCGCATCCGGTGCCGCCCGACATGGCATCGGTCAGGAAATTCCTGGGAAGCCGCCCCCGATGAGCACGCTCATACGCAACGGACTGTTGTGCTTCGAGGATCGCGTGGAACCCGCCGATCTTCTTGTTCGCGACGAAGCGATTGCAGAGATCGCCCCGCACGTGACCGCGGATGCGGACGAGATCATCGATGCCGCCGGCGCCTTTGTGCTCCCCGGGATGATCGATATCCATACGCATCTCGCCGACCGCATCGGGAACTATGACCTCGCCGACGACTACCTGTCGGGCACGCGGGTTGCCGTCCAGAACGGCATCACCACCGTTGCGACATTCATCACCGAAACGACCGACCATCCGCTGGAAGACGCAGTCGCATGCGCCCTCCGGCGGGCGGAAAACAATTGTTATGCGGATCACTGGTGGCACCTCACGCCCATCAGGTACGACGATGCGGGATGGGAAGCCGTCGAACGGCTGATCGCCCACGGCTTTCGCACATGGAAATTCTATACCACGTATCGACAGGCCGGCCTCTACTGCGACTATGACCGGCTGGAATGGATTTTGTCAAAACTCTCCGGGCGCGGGATCCGCGTGCTGCTCCATTGCGAAGACGATGACGTGCTCGCTTCTGTGCATCTCACCGACGATACCTGGCAAAAGCCTCTGGCCCATGCGCTTTCCCGGCCGCCGCAAGCCGAAGTCATCGCAGTGCGGGAGGTTCTCCGTCGGGCCGAACGGTACGATGTCGCTCTGCATATCGTGCATGTGTCCCTGCCCGACAGCCTCGAGCTGATTGCGGACGCCCGCGCGTCAGTCCAGGTGACATGTGAGACCTGTCCGCAGTATCTCTTCCTGGATCAAACATCGCTGCAGCGCGAAGACGGACATAGATGGATCTGCTCGCCTCCACTCCGGAGTCTGTACGCCCGGCGTGCACTGGCGGAGATGGCGCTGAACGGAGCGGTGGATCTCTTTGCCACCGACCATTGTGCGTTCACCCGGGCCGACAAGGACCGTTGCCGCGGACACATCCCGGACGTGCCGAACGGCATCGCAGGAATCGGAGCGCTGCCCCATCTGGTCTACGCGCTTTTTGCGCAGCACCGGCCCGAGCCGCTGACAGAGATGGCCCGTTATCTGGCGGCCAATCCCGCCCGGCTGCTGGGTACCTATCCCCGTAAAGGTGTGCTGGCGCAAGGGTCTGATGCCGATTTCTCGATCTGCCGCGCGATGACGGACGGCGGACCGGTCCGCTCTTCGCTCGCGGATGTGCATGAAACGTATCCCGGTGAAACATCGCGGCTCTGGTTCGAACGCGTGTTCGTCCGCGGACGGGAAGTGGTGCGCCAGAATACACTCCTGCATCCCGAAGAACGGAGAGGAAAGAGCGTATGGCCGACATGACGCGGAGTGCCTGGCGCAACGATGCCGTTGCGAAAGTCACCGGACGAACGAAGTACGCCGATGACCTGAAATTCCCCAATATGCTGCACGCCGCACCGGTGTATGCCGATGCAGTTCACGCACGGCTCCTTGCGGTGCACACGGAAGAAGCGGCAAGCGCCGAGGGTGTGGTCCGTGTGCTGACCGCCAGGGATGTCCCCGGCGAAAACCGGTTCGGCCAGATTGTCCGCGACTTCCGGGTGTTCGCCGACGACAAGATCCGGTACCACGGCGACGTCGTGGCGCTGGTCGTCGCCCGGACAAGGGATCAGGCCATCAGCGCCGCGCAGCGCGTGCGCGTCGATCTGGAAATGCTTCCCCCGGTCTTCGACCCCGAAGAGGCCCTCGCCGAAGGTGCGCCGTTGGTCCACGAAGACCACGGCACGAATGTCATCAACACACACCGCGTTAGGCGGGGAGATGTTCAGGAAGGATTCGCCGCTTCCGACCTGGTGCTGGAAGAGACCTTTGAAACGCCGTTCGTCGAACATGCCTATATGGAAACCGAGGTGGCGGTCTGCCAGGTACGGCACGATGGCGTGGTTGAGGTCTATGGAAGCATGCAGCACCCGTTCAGTACGCGACGCTTTGTGGCCGCCTTGCTCGGGTCCCNNGCTTTCCGGCGTGGAAGTGATCGGCACTCCGATGGGAGGCGGATTCGGAGGAAAAGACGATACCGCTGCAATCGTCTGCGCCCGTGCGGCACTGGCGGCCCGGCTTACCGGGCACCCCGTGAAATTGATGTACCGGCGCGACTGGTCGATCCGGGAAAGCTATAAACGTCATCCGTACCGGGTGTACTACAAGATGGGACTCACCCGCGACGGCCTCATCCGGGCCGTGCAGTGCCGTATTTTCGCCGATGGCGGCGCATACTGCTCGGTGACCCCCTGGGTGACCTGGCGCTCCACCGTGCAGTGCTGCGGACCGTATGATGTGCCCAATGTCCATTGCGATACGGTCGGCGTCTACACGAACAACGTGGTCACCGGTGCCATGCGGGGATTCGGCTCGCCGCAGATGAATTTCGTGGTCGACTCGATGATCGAAATCGCGGCTGGCCGGCTGGGACTTCCGGCACTCGAACTCCGCCGGAAAAACATGGTGAAGCAGGGGAGCGTCACCATCACCGGCCAGCGCCTGGACGATCATACGGTGGCGATGGGACAGGTGCTGGATGCCGTGCTGAAAGATTTTAACTACGAGGCGAAACTGTCCCGGTGCACACAGGGGAAGGGGGATGCGGAAGAGCAGTACGGCGTCGGACTGGCGATGAGCTACCGGGGCGTGAGCCTCGGCGCCGAGGGGGTGGATTTCTGTGCGGCAATGATCAACGTGCAAGCTGACGGCTCGGTGCTCGTGGAAACGGGGATCCACGAAAACGGGCAGGGAGCGGAGAGCGCGATGGTGCTGCTGACTGCGCGCGAGCTGGGGCTCACGAAGGATCGCATACGCTACCGTCGATCGTCAACCTCCGTGATACCCGACAGCGGAACAACGGTGGCGTCGCGCGGGACGATCATGGGGGGCGGTGCCGTCGTGCTCGCCGCTAAGGAACTCCGGGAGAAAATGGCCGGCGTGGCAGCCGCAATGATGCACTGTGCCCCCGACCGGATTGTCTTCCGCGACGAACGCCTCCTTGCGGGGGGGAATGGCGGATCGGTATCGTTTAATGAGACGGTAACGGAGATGTTCCGCCGGAAAGTGTTCCCCCATGCATTCGGCGTATTCCAGGCACCCAATGTGGACTGGGATGAAGAAAACGGACAGGGGAAGGCGTACTTCACGTGGGTGTACGGATGCCAGGCGGTGGAGCTGACGGTGAACCGGGCAACCGGCAAGGTGAAACTGCTGAACGCCATTGCCGCACATGATGTCGGCAAAGCGGTGAACCGGGAGATGCTGGAGGGACAATTCTTTGGCGGCATGGCGATGGGCATCGGCTATGCGTTGCACGAGGAGCTGGTGCTCCGGGAAGGGAAGATCCTTAATACGAATCTCAATACGTACCGTATCCCCCGTTCTCTGGATATGCCGGAAATGCGGGCAATCATTGTGGAAAACCCGGATCCTAATTCGCCGTCCGGCGCCAAGAGCATCGGCGAACCGGTGAATGAGCTCATGGGCCCCGCAGTGGCAAATGCAATCTTCAACGCGACAGGAGTCCGGCACCACCGCCTGCCGATCCATCCCGCCGGAACGGGAACGCGCGCATCCACGAAACCGGGCGCAGGAGGCTGACATGACGATCACCGTCAACGACCGCGAGTATCCGGTCACCGGGGCGCAGGAGGGGAAACGTCTCGTGGAGTTCCTGCGCGAGGACCTGGATCTGACCGGCGTCAAGAATGCATGCGACGTCGGCGCGTGCGGGGCGTGCACGCTTCTGGTGGATGACGAACCGATGCGTATCTGCACAAAACTGGTGAGTGAAGTGGCCGGCCANNCATGCGTTCCTGCTCCGCCATCCGCACCCTACACGGCCCGAGATCCGCCGCGCGATCTATGCCAATCTTTGCAGGTGCACCGGATACCAGCAAATTGTCGATGCGATTGAATCGGCCGCAGTGCATTACCGTTGAACTAAACCGTATCTTGATTCCTTAAGAAGACCCATGACCAACTACCCTTCAAAACTTGGCGCATACCGGATATCCCTCGCACACAAGGACTTCCTCCTGACGTGGGACCACACCGATGACGAAATCCGTGCAGTCCTCACGGTCGCAGAATGCCTGAAAGAACTGCACCGTGAGGGGAAATCCTGCCGTCTGTTCGACACCGGACTGGCGATCTCCATATTCCGTGACAATTCCACGCGGACCAGGTTCAGCTTTGCTTCTGCCGCCAATATGCTCGGACTCGGCCTTTCCGAACTTGACGAGGTGAAATCTCAAGTCGCCCACGGAGAAACCGTGCGCGAGACGGCCAACATGATCTCCTTCCTTGCCGAGGTGATCGGGATTCGCGACGATATGTACCTGGGTGAGGGGAATACCTACATGCGCGAAGTCGGTGCAGCGGTGGAGGAAGGGCATGCGCAGGGCGTTCTGCACCAACGTCCGAGCGTTATCAACCTTCAGTGCGACATCGACCATCCAACCCAAACGCTCGCTGATTTGATGCAGCTCAAACAGCATTTCGGTTCGCTGGAAGCGCTCCGGGGCAAAAANNTCGCCATGACCTGGGCCTATTCACCCAGCTACGGTAAGCCGCTCTCGGTGCCACAGGGGATCATCGGGCTGATGACCCGCTTCGGCATGGAGGTTGCGCTGTCCTATCCGGAAGGCTACGGCCTCATCCCCGATGTCCTCACCCTTGCACACAAACAGGCGGAAAAAGGTGGCGGCTCGTTCACCGTGGGGAATTCGATGGAGGAAGCGTTCAAAGACGCCGACATCGTCTACCCGAAGTCCTGGGCGCCGTTTCATGTGATGCAGAAACGGACCGCGTTGCTGCACAAGGGAGACCGTGCAGGGCTTACGGAGCTGGAGCGCCAGTGCCTCGCCGAAAATGCGCGGCATCAGTCATGGGAATGCGATGAACCAAAGATGTCGCTGACAAAGGCAGGGAAAGCGCTCTACATGCACTGCCTCCCGGCGGATATCTCCGGCGTGAGCTGCGCGCAGGGTGAAGTCTCCGCCTCGGTCTTTGAACGATACCGGATCCCGACCTACCGTCAAGCGGGATTCAAGCCATTTATCATCTCCGCGCTGATCTTCCTGACCAGGATGGGTGAGCCCGTGAAGACGCTGGAAAAACTTGTCAAGCGCGCCGCCGGGCGGGCCCTCTAAGGAGCAGATCACATGTCGACCATCATCAAACAGATGCATCCCGATGTCATCAAGAAAACCGTGCGCAGGTGCCGCGAACGGAAGATCGTCATTCCGACATTCCGCCAGCTCCGCGAGCCGGAGACAATCCCGGCGTCCATCACACGCCGGCTCAAAGGCGTCGGACTCTGGGACGTGAACCCCGTCAACCTCTTCCGCATCACGTGGAAGAACAACGTCGAGACCGGCTTGTATGGCGGCGTGAACTGGCGTGAGATTCCCCGGGAGATCACCGGCGTCAACGCGCGCATTATCGGTCTGACCGGAAAGTTCTTCCCCACCGGCGCCCACAAAGTCGGCGCAGCCTTCGGCTGTCTCGTCCCGAGGCTTATGAGCGGAGAATTCGATCCCGAACGCGATCGTGCGGTCTGGCCGTCCACCGGCAACTATTGCCGGGGCGGTGCGTTTGACTGCGCATTGCTGGGTTGCACGGCAGTGGCGATCCTCCCCGAAGAAATGTCGCGCGAACGGTTCGCATGGCTCAAAGAAATCGGCGCACAGGTGATCGCCACCCCGGGATGCGAATCGAATGTGAAGGAAATCTACGACAAGTGCTGGGAGCTGCGCAAAGATCCGGTCAACGTGATCTTCAACCAGTTCGACGAATTCGGAAATCCGATCTTCCATTATAACGTGACGGGACCTGCGGTGGAAGAGGTCCGCCGGACCGTTGTGCCGGGCGCGAGACCTGCTGCGTTCATTTCCGCAACCGGATCGGCGGGCACAATCGCAACGGGAGATTACCTCAAGAAGCTCCATCCGGGCCTGAAAGTGGTCGCCACCGAAGCCCTCCAGTGCCCGACCCTCCTGATGAACGGGTTCGGCGGGCACCGGATCGAAGGGATCGGCGACAAGCATATCCCGTGGGTGCACAACGTGCGCTCGACCGATTGCGTCGCGGCAATCGACGATGAAGATTGCATGCGCGTGCTCCGCCTTTTCAACGAGGAGGAGGGACAAAAGGCGCTCGCAGAGGCAGGAGTGGCCGGTGCAACCATCGGCGATCTGCCTCTCCTGGGGATCTCGTCGATCTGCAATCTCCTGGCCGCCATAAAAACTGCCCGCTATTATGAGCTGACAGCGAACGACGTCATCTTTACGGTGTTCACGGATTCCGCGGATATGTACAAATCCCGTCTGGCAGAACTCACTCAGGAACGGGGAGCATATGCCTCGCTCCAGGCCGACCGCGATCTGGAAGGACCGCTCATGCATCAGCGGACCGATGCCTTTAAGGAACTGACATACCCCGAGCGGAAAGCCATCCACAATCTCAAGTACTACACATGGGTGGAACAACAGGGAAAGTCCTCCGAGGAATTGAACGCCCAGTGGGATCCCGAGTACTGGAGAATCCGGTTTGAGGACGAAGTGGCGGAATTCGACAGGCTCATTTCAGCGTTCAACACAGAGGTGGGTCTGCCGGCATGACTGCCTCCGGCATCGGGGCGATTGTTCTCGCCGCGGGAAAGGGGAGACGTATCGGCACGCCAAAGCTGAGGCTGCTGACCGGCGGCGAGACCTTCTTGCACTGCTGTGACCGGCTGGCCCGCTCCGGAGGTGCCGACCCGGTGTTGTGTGTGGTGTCGCCTGACGAAGCCGCATGGGCGGCCGCGGAAGTGCCTGAGGCCCGCGTTGTGGTCAATGAGAATAAGGAGGCCGACATGCTTTCCTCGATTCAGGTCGGTCTCAATGTCGCCGGCGCCTGCGCCGGCGTCGTGATTCTTCCCGTGGACCATCCGTTCGTAAACGGCGACACTGTCCGGCTCCTCATTACTGCCGCAAAAGACGACACCGGATCGGTGTTCAAGCCCGCCTTCAACGGTAGGTCCGGCCATCCGGTGCTCATCCCGCAAGCATTGTTCCCGGCGATCCTGGGTGCGGACAGGGGTGCAACGATGCGGGAGATTATCAGCGCATCGGGGATCCTCCTGCGCAATCTGGATGTGGATGATGCAGGTATTTTGCGGAATATCAATAAAGTGGACGACCTCATTTCCGAATAACCACGGGAGTCAATGGCAATGCAGGAGTTTTATAAGCTGCTCGCGGAAGCCGTCCAGGGAACCCGGCCGGCATGGCTGGCAACGGTGGTGACCACAACAGGATCCACACCTGCCCGGTTGGGGATGAAAATGATCGTGTTTGCCGATGCATCGATCCGGGGAACCATCGGGGGGGGCGAACTGGAGAAACTTGTCATCGACAAAGTGATTGCGGAACGCCCTTCATCAGGGTCAAAATGGGGATTTGATCTGGGCAGCCAGACCGGCGCCGAATTCCACACGGCGATGGCGTGCGGTGGGGTGGAGGAGATTTTGGTCGAGCCGTTGCACGGCGGGTCGCCGTTGTTCATCTTCGGCGGCGGACACTGCGGCACGGCCCTTTCGTGGCTCGCATCGTG
>PMCM01000177.1 GCA_003154155.1 Ignavibacteriota bacterium
GGCATCCGGGAGGGGTTTTTTCGTTTCTATCGGAGGGTTATGCTGACATTCGAAGAGTTTGAAGCCCAGGCGAAGTCGCACAACGTTGTGCCGCTCGTGCGCCGTTCGATGGCTGACACGCTGACGCCGGTATCCGCCTANNCGAGAAGATCGGCCGCTTCTCCTTCATCGGCACCGACCCGCGCGTACTGATCAGCGCACGCGGAACGGAAGTCACCGTGCGCGAGGGGGGGAAAGCAACCGTGGAAAACGTTTCGGTATTCGCCGTCATCCGGAGAATACTGCAGCGGTACAATGTCGCCCCCTTGCCGGAACCGCACGGATTGATGGGCGGGATGGTCGGGTACATCGGCTACAATGCCATCCATTCTCTCGAGCGGATTCCGGTCGCCGACCCCGGTCCCGACGACGAAGATGATGCGATACTCGGGCTGTTCGGCACGGTGGTGCAGTTCGACCACCGGTTGCAGGTGATGACGATCATCCACAATGCTTTTCTGGACAGGAAGATTCCACTGAACCTGCAGTATGATGCGGCGCGGAGCGCGCTGGAGGATTTTGAACAGCGGCTCCGTCACCCTCCGTCGGTGTCGGGAGGATTCTCCTGTGCCGCAGGGACCGATAGGGAGGAGCCCGACCGGTCGACGTTTCTGGATGCCGTGCAGCGGGCACGGGAGTTCATCACCGAGGGGGATATTTTCCAGGTGGTGCTCTCGCGGAGGGTGCGCCGGGAATTCACGGGGGACCTGTTTGCCGTCTACCGTGCGCTGCGGATGATCAACCCGTCGCCGTACCTCTTCTATCTGGATTTTGGCCGGACCCGACTTGCCGGATCATCCCCCGAGGTGCTCGTCAGGTCGCGTGACAGGAAGGTGGAGGTCTTGCCGATTGCCGGCACGCGGAAGCGGGGGGCGAACCCGGAGGAAGACGATGCGCTTGAGGCCGAGCTCCTCGCCGATGCCAAGGAGCTGGCCGAGCACGTCATGCTTGTGGATCTGGGCCGGAACGACGTCGGACGCATTGCGGAATACGGCACCGTGCAGGTCCCGGTGTTCAAGCGCGTGGACCGGTATTCGCACGTCATGCACATCGTCTCGGAGGTGCACGGCCGGCTGCGCGAAGGCATGTCGCCGGTCGACACGCTCGAGGCCTGTTTTCCCGCCGGCACGGTTTCGGGGGCGCCGAAGGTGCGTGCGATGGAGATCATCAATGAGCTGGAGACGGTGCCGCGCGGGGCGTACGCGGGGGCGGTGGGGTATTTCGGATTCGACGGCGCACTGGAAACCTGCATCGCCATACGCACGATAGTCGCCTGCGGGGATATGATGAAGATTCAATCCGGCGCGGGCATCGTTGCGGATTCCGACCCGGCGCGGGAATACGAAGAGACCGTCAGCAAGGCGCGGGCATTGCTGGAGGCCGTGGATCTGGCCTCAGCGGGCCTGCTCTCGCCCCGGCTGACACAACCTGACGGGAGGCGCGCGCGATGATCCTTGTGATCGACAATTACGACTCGTTCACCTACAACCTGGTGCAGCTGCTGGGCACCATGACCGGGAACATCCTGGTACGGCGCAACGACGCCGTCACAGTGGATGAGATCACGGAACTGGCGCCCGCCGGCATCCTGCTCTCGCCTGGGCCGGGGAGACCGGAGGATGCGGGGGTCACCGTGGATGTGATCCGGGAGCTCGCAGGCGTCATCCCGATCCTGGGTGTGTGTCTTGGACATCAGGCCATCGGCGCCGCGTTCGGAGGGAAGGTCGTGCACGCGCCGACGCTCATGCACGGCAGAATTTCTCCGGTCCGGCATTCCGGATCGTCGCTGTACGCCGACGTGCCGAGCCCCTTCGACGCCACGCGCTATCACTCTCTCGTGATTGACCGGAAAGGTTTCCCGGAGGCTTTGGAGATCACATCGGAGACGGCTGAGGGGGTGATCATGGGGGTGCGGCACCGATCGAAGCACGTGGAGGGGGTGCAATTTCACCCCGAATCGATCCTGACAACGCACGGCCGGCAACTGGTGTCGAATTGGATGAAAGGCATATCATGAAAGAGTTCATAGAGAAGTGCCTCAACGGGCAGAGTCTGACGGTGGAGGAAGCGGCCCGGGCTCTCGAATTGATTATGACCGACCAGGCGACCGATGCGCAGATCGCCGGCCTGCTGGTGGCGCTTCGCGCCAAGGGGGAGAGCGAAGAGGAGCTGGTGGGATTTGTCCGGACTATGAGGAACCACGCCGTGACGATTGCCGCAGACGACCCCGATGCAATTGACATGTGCGGCACGGGGGGTGACGGTCTCGGCACGTTCAATATCTCCACGGTGGCTGCGCTTGTTGCCGCCGGCGCAGGCGTGACCGTCGCAAAGCACGGCAACAGATCGGTCTCGAGCAGGTGCGGCAGCGCGGATGTCCTGGCCGCGCTCGGCGTGAACGTGCAGATCGCTCCGGACCGGGTGGAATCGTGCATCAATAAAATCGGCATCGGCTTTCTTTTTGCACCGATGTTTCACCCGGCGATGAAGTATGCCGCGCGCCCCCGCCAGGAAATGGGAACCAGAACCATATTCAACATTGTGGGACCGATGACGAACCCCGCGGGGGTGAAGCGTCAGGTTGTGGGGACCTTCCATGAGACGGTTGCCGGGAAGATCGCGGGAGCATTGCGGAAGATGGACACGGACCGTGCATATGTCGTTCACAGCCACGACGGGATGGACGAGGTGGGGCTGGACGGCGAGACGCAGGTGCATGAGGTACGCGGGTCGGCCCTTGTGCGGCGGTACCCGGTTGAGGCGGAGCATTTCGGACTGGACAGGGCGGAGACGGGATCGGTACGGGGAGGGAACCCGGGCGAAAATGCGGAGATTGCCATGAGGATTCTTGACGGCGAACGTGAGCCTGGACGGGATGTGGTTGTGGCCAATGCCGCGCTGGGCATTCTCGTGGCAGGCAAGGCCGCCACGTTGAAAGATGCTGCCTCGTTGGCCGCCGAATCGATCGATTCCGGGCGGGCGCGCACGACGTTGAACCGCCTTGTGGAGTATACACAACAGGCATGAATCACCTCGAACGTATTCTTCGTCAGAAGGAACAGGAAGTGCGGCAGCGGAAGCAGCAGCATCCGCTTGAGCGTTTGCGGGAGCTCCCGGGATATGCGTTGCCGCGGCGTTCCCTCAGGCGTGCATTGCAGATGCAGGCGCCTGCAGTGATCGCAGAAATCAAGCGGGCGTCGCCGTCGAAGGGGGTCATACGGGAGAATTTCGATCCCGGTGCTATCGCGCATTCGTATGTCGCGGGGGGAGCCGCAGCCCTTTCAGTCCTGACGGATGAGACTTTTTTTGGAGGGAAGCTGGAATTTCTGGATATTGCACGGCAGGGTCATGCCCTGCCGGTGCTACGCAAAGACTTCATCCTTGATTCGTACCAGCTTCACGAAGCACGGGCGTACGGGGCCGATGCCGTGTTGTTGATCGTGGCAGCAGTGGGAGGGAAGAGGGTGGCGGCGTTGCAGGAAGAGGCCGGCGATCTGGGCCTCGAATCGCTGGTGGAGGTCCATAGTATCGCGGAGCTCGTAGAGCTGGAGGGGACGCCTGTGGCGCTCCTGGGCGTCAACAACAGGGATCTCTCGACATTCGCCACCGAGCTTGACACGACGTTGCGCATCGCGCCGCATGTGCCGACCGGGACGCTGATCGTGAGTGAATCGGGTATTGCGGCGCCCCGTGACGTGCAGCGGCTGATGGCCCATGGCATTCATGCGATGCTTATCGGAGAGGCATTCATGCGGTCTGAGGATCCTGGTGGCGCACTGCGGCAGCTCCTGGTAGAGGCGTACGTTCGGCCATGAAAATCAAAATCTGCGGTATTACGCGTCTCGAGGACGCGCTCGCGGCGGTTGACTGCGGGGCGGACGCACTGGGGTTCATCTTTGTGCCGGACAGTCCGAGATACGTGCGCCCTCCGGCCGTACAGGAGATCACGTCGCAGCTCCCTCCCGAGGTCATCACGGTCGGTGTGTTTGTGAACGAACCCCGGGGCACAATTGTGCGGACCATCCGGGAAGCGGGCATCCGCGCCGTACAGCTGCACGGCGACGAATCGCCGGAAGAGGCGGCAGGGTTCGGCGTCAGGGTGATGAAGGGATACCGGGTGACGCCGGGATTCGACACCGCACAGCTGTCCGCGTATCATGTGTACGCCCATCTGCTCGACGCGTATGTCAGGGGGCGTAGGGGCGGAACCGGACAGACCTTCGACTGGCAGGTCGCGTTTCGTGCGCGCACGTTCGGCAAGATTGTCCTCAGCGGCGGTCTTCAGGCGGAAAACGTCGCCGATGCCATCCGTGCCGCCAGGCCGGATGCTGTGGATGTCAGCAGCGGGGTTGAACGGACCCCGGGCGTGAAGGACCATGAAAAGATGAAGGCATTTGTGGTTGCAGCGCGGGAAGCATTCGCGAGCGTACAAACACCATGACCTGGAGGAATGGGGTGAATCACGAGAAGGCGGACGTTCACGGTTTTTCCGGCATTCCCGATGCACGCGGGTACTACGGGGCCTACGGCGGACGATTCGTGCCGGAGACACTCATCAGTGCACTGGATGAGCTGGAGGCTCTCTACGGAGATGCCAGGCGCGATCCCTCTTTCGCCGCAGAATACGAATCGATGTTACGCTCTTTTGCGGGCCGGCCGACACCGGTAACATACGCCGAGCGGCTGAGCGCCCATTATGCGAAAGCCAGGATCTTCCTGAAACGGGAGGACCTCTGTCATACGGGCGCGCACAAAATCAACAACACGATAGGGCAGATCCTGCTAGCGAAACGGTCCGGCAAGTCCAGGGTGATCGCCGAAACCGGGGCAGGCCAGCACGGCGTGGCCACGGCGACCGTTGCGGCGAAGCTGGGAATGGAGTGCATCGTGTACATGGGGGAAGAGGACATGGGCCGGCAGAGCCTCAATGTGCACCGGATGGAAATGCTGGGCGCGAGGGTCGTACCGGTCACCTCCGGCACACGGACATTGAAAGACGCAACGAGCGAAGCGCTGCGCGACTGGGTTACCAATGTTCGCGACACATTCTACATCATCGGCTCGGTCGTCGGACCCCACCCGTATCCGCAGATGGTAAGGGATTTCCAGAGCGTAATCGGGCGTGAGACCCGCGCGCAGATGGATGCCCTGGTGGGGCGGGACCCGGACATTCTCGTTGCGTGTGTCGGCGGGGGAAGCAACGCCATCGGCTTCTTCCACCCGTTTCTTGAAAGTTCCGTGCGCATGGTCGGTGTCGAGGCTGCGGGGTTGGGCATTGAAACGGGAAAGCACGCCGCGACGCTCACGCAGGGAACGCCGGGCGTTCTGCACGGATCGCTCAGTTATCTCCTGCAGGACGCGGAGGGGCAGGTGCAGCTTGCGCATTCCCTATCCGCGGGGTTGGACTATCCCGGCGTCGGACCGGAACACAGTTACCTGAAGGACGAGGGAAGGGTGCACTACGTGTCGGTGACGGATCGGGAAGCGCTCCAGGCTGCGCGTCTGTTGTCGCGCCTGGAGGGGATCATCCCCGCACTGGAGACGGCTCATGCCGTCGCGTATCTGGAAAAACTCATGTTGACCACCCGTCCGGAGGAAGTTGTTGTTGTGAACATCTCCGGCAGGGGGGACAAAGACATCACAACGTACGCGCGCATATGATCAACGCACTGGAACAACGGTTGTCAGGAAACAGGGAGCGCGGCGTTGCTTCGCTGGTCTTCTTTGTTACGGCGGGGTATCCGACGGCGGATGCCACGGTGGAACTTGCTCAAGCGTTGGAGGAGGGAGGCGCAGATGCGCTGGAAATCGGCATGCCGTTTTCCGATCCGATGGCCGACGGGCCGATGATTCAAAAAAGCTCGGCCGTAGCGCTTGCGAATGGCGTGAACGTTCCCTGGATCTTCGAGCAAGTCGCGCGGATCCGTAATCGATCGCCGCTTCCGATTGTCCTGATGGGGTATGTGAATCCCGTATTGCGTTATGGTGTCGGGCGGTTTTTTGCGGACGCGGCGGACGCAGGTGTGAACGGCGTGATCCTTCCCGAGGTCCCTCTTGAAGAATGGCCGCGGTTCGGAGATCATGTCGCCGCGCATTATCTGTCGGGGATACTTCTGGCAACGCCGACCACGCCGGCTGAACGGGTGCGAGCCATTGATGCGGCTTCTTCCGGATTTCTGTATGCTGTTTCGTCGACGGGAGTGACCGGTGGAAACACGGACGAGCAGGCGCTCATCAATGTTGCGGGCATGCGGACGTTGGTGACGAAAAATCCGATGTTGGTAGGATTCGGCGTATCGACCCCTGCGCAGGCTCTGGCGTTTGCGAAGGTGAGTGACGGGGTGATTATCGGGAGCGCGCTCATCCGGCAGCTTGAAAACGGGCAAAAATCGTCCGAAATCAGCGTTTGGGCGAGAGATTTCAGATCCGGGCTGGATGCGAGATCGTAAAACATTATGCCTCTTTCCAGGGTGCATTTCAACGGTTACCTACGTCTGTAACGCTTCACATACTTGACTTCTGCTTCGCCAAGTTGTAAATTAAGGCACTACGGGAAGCAGTTCACGAAACGCTTTATGCGGCAGTTCGGATCTCTCTGTTTCATGTGCCGGGGGAACGGCGCACGAATGAGGATAGCGGCGAGATTGTTTTTTTTTGGGGATATCAACAGCATTTGTAGCTGATACTTGTGCATCTGTCACATAACCTGGAGGTTCCAAAAATGCCACGACTGAATCTCAAGGATGAAGGGTTGGGCGCAGATGGCGCACCGGAAGCAGGGAAGTCTCCTACCCCGACGCCGATGTTGCGTGAAGTTGGTGGAGGGGGCGGTCGCATGTCGCCTATCATCCTGATCATCCTTATCGTCGTCGTGCTTGCGGGTGGCGTTTACGCCCTCAACCATTTCAAGGTCATCCGGCTCTGGGGGAAGAAGGCGCCTGTGGTGACAGAGACACTTCCCGAGCCGGAGACCCCGTTGACCGGTCAGACGCCGTCGACCACGGACCAGGGTGCGCAACCTGCGACGACGACCGGAAAAGAGAGCCTGACGACGCCGGGAGAAGGGATTGCGGCCAAGAGCACGTCGGCCTCGAGCACCAAGAAGGAGCCTTCGTCGATGAAAGCCGCAGCCAGCTCGGCGCCTGCCGGGTCGGGAAGGTACACGGTGCAATTCGCTGCATGGATGAGTAAATTGAAAGCCGATCAGCAGGCATCGCTCCTGACCGGGGCGGGGTACGATGCGTTCGTCGAAGAATCGCACGCGGGCGGCGATCACTGGTATCAGGTGCGCGTCGGCCGGTACGATTCGCGCACGCAGGCGCAGGAAATCGTGACCAAGCTTCAACCCATGACGGAAGATGTCGTCTGGGTCGCGACACTGCGCAACAAGTAAGAAGCGGAAGGCCTGATGAACCTCTTTGAGGTTATGACTAGGGGAGGACTGGTGATGTGGCCAATCCTCCTCTGTTCTTTGCTGGTGGTGTACGTGATTCTCGAACGCTGGATGCTGTTCCGCCGCGCGCGTCTCGATGTGGGGCAATTCCTTCTGAAACTGAAGAGCCTCTATCGTCACGGCGACATTTCCGCCGTCCTCAGTTACTGCAGCCAGAAAGATTCTCCCATCGCGAACATCATCCGGCGCGGCGTGCTGAAGCACGGGCAGGGTGTTGCGAAGATGCACGAGGCGGTGGAATTCGCGGCCCGCGAGGAGATGTTCGGTCTGGAACGCCGGCTGTCGCTGCTGGCAAGCGTGAGCGGCGTGGCACCCCTCCTCGGGTTCCTGGGAACCGTCCTGGGGTGCATCGCGGTCTTCCAGTCCATTGAACACAAGGGGGGCCTGGTGATACCGGCGGAGCTAGCCGCCGGCATTTGGTCCGCCCTGCTTTCAACCGCGTTCGGCCTGTCGGTCGGCCTCGTAGCGCTGGTCGCCTACAACTGGACGATCGCGCACGTCAGGAAGCTCGTGCACACGATGGAGTCCGCCTCGAACGATTTCCTGGAGATGATCGACCAGCCGCCGGAGGACAACAACGGGGCCGGCAAGGATGATGTGCAGATGGCGATGCGGTCCCCCATGTTGGACGACGACCCGTTCCGGCGAAAAGAATGATCCGGCTCGAGATGAAGCATACGCTGACGGCGGGGGTAAGCGTCCCGGCGCTGCTCAGCATTGCGACGATCATGTTCCTGTTTATCGTGCTCGGCTCGGGACTTGTGGCATCACCCGGTGTTGCGGTGGAATTGCCGCGGACGACGGCCAGCGTTTCCGTTCCCGAGCACGCGGTGGTGGTTGTGCTGACGCGGGGGGGGAACGTGTACCTGCAGGGAGCCGCGGTGTCGCCCGGTGACTTCATCGGGAAACTCTCGGCGCTGCTGAAAACGAGTGCGGAACGGACGGTGCAGTTGCGTGCGGACCGCCGTGCTCCGCTCCAGCAGGCGCTGCAGTTGCTTGAACAGGCGCGGTCGGCGGGAGCCACACGACTGACCATCGCCACTGAACCAACGCGGGAATGAGCCTGGAACGGCGTGCACAGTGGACGGCATTGGGCGGGACCATTGCGTTCCATCTCCTCGCTTTGTCCATCCTGAGTTTCTGGGGGTTTCCTCCTCCCGAGGTCTCCCCGTCTCCTTTTCAGATCGAGGTGGTCCCCTCCGTTCCGGATTCCAGCGCAGAGGCGGACGTACAGCCCGCGGCTGCAATCGTTGCCGGTGCAACACCACGCATCCATGAAGCGACGTCGTTGCGTTCAGGAGAAGAACGGGCCGGGCGTGTCCTGTATTCCGTCAAGTGGACGGGTGGCGGCAAACGGAGAAAGGTGGGCGGTGTGTTGCCGAAATTCCCCTCCGGGCCGGGCAAGGCGGGGATGGTGCAGATAGAGCTTGTGGTGACGGGTCTGGGTGCCGTGCGGACTGCGCGGCTGTCGCAGGCGGGGGATTCCCGTTATGACGAGCCGGCCTTGCGCGACGTGCGCACCTGGAAGTTCGATCCGCTTCCCCCCCGGCTGCGGAAATCCGATCAGCGGTGCGTGGTCACGCTCAGCTTCATCCCGGGCTGACATCCCCTCGGTGTGTCTCTTCCCGCTTTTCCCCCCGAAAGTAGAAGTAGTAGAACACCCCTTCCGCGAGCGTCAACAGGGTGAGGGCCGCGGCATCATTGTCGAACCACCGTGAGACTCCCCCTGCCGGCATGATCAACTTGACGAGGAACGAGCTCATGCTCCAGCCGACAAAGAAGATGAGAGACATGAAAATGACTCCCAGGATTCCCTCCTTCAGCCCCTCTTCCTGCCATCGTCTTGTGAAGACGGTGGCGAACATCACGACGTGCAGATAAAACACGACAAGCGGTACCATGTCTACTCCTGTTCATGGAATGTGATCACGGCGCGGAGCGTGCGGAGGAGGATGCGGATGTCGAATGCGAGCGACCAGTTCTCCATGTAGTAGAGGTCGTACTTGACCCGTTCGTCGATCGAGGTATCGCCGCGAAGTCCGTTGACCTGTGCCCACCCGGTGAGGCCGGTTTTCACGCGGTGCCGGTCGAGGTACTTCGGCACGCGGTCGCTGAATTCCTTTACCACGTGTGCCCGTTCGGGACGCGGGCCGACCAGGCTCATGTCGCCGACCAGAACGTTCCAGAGCTGGGGAAGCTCATCCAGGCTGGTGCGACGGAGGAGTCTTCCGAACCCGGTTCTGCGCGGGTCGCTCCGGATGCCCAGGCCTGCGGTCTGGTCAAAACGTTCGGCGCCGGCCACCATCGAGCGGAACTTGAGCATGGTGAATTCCCGGCCGTCCAGCCCGACGCGCTGCTGCCGGAACAGCACCGGGCCGTGCGAGTCCAGTTTGATCCCCAGGGCGATGAGTGCATACAGGGGAGAGAGGACGAGGAGAATCATGCCGGAAAGGACGATGTCGAACACGCGCTTTGTCAGGCGTCCCCAGGCGGTGAGGGGGATGCTTTTGAGGCGGAGGAAGGGGATGCCTTCGAGGTCCCGCACGCGCACCTGGCTGGTCATCACGTCGAGGAGGTCGGGGACCATCATAAACTCCACATTGATCCCTTCGCAATCACTGATCAGGTCGAAGAGGCGCTGGTGGTCCTGTGAGCGGAGCGCGATAAACGCGAGCTCGATCCCGTTCGTGCGGAGGTGTTCCGGCGCGGCGGTGACGGGGCCCAGATACGGTGCGCGGCTGATGCCCTCGCCTGTGGACGGCGCATCGGCGAAATAGCCGAGGATGTTGATGCCGAAGGAGGGGTGGCCGTGCAGGCGTCCGTACACCTGGTCGGCGAGCGCATCGCCGCCGATGATGATCGCGTTCTGCAGGTTCTTCCCCTGTTTGTAGGCATTGCGCTCCAGCATCTTGGTTGCGGCGCGGCCGGCGAACACTCCGCCGATCGCGGCGCACCAGACGAGCACGATGACCACGCGGGAGAAGGAGAAATCGCGGTAGAAGAATGCCGCGCTCATGACGATCAGCATTCCCGTGCTGATCACCTTCACGACGTTGATCAGTTCGTCGGAGAGGTTCACGTTCCGGCGGATCCCGTACATCTTGCGGGCATTGAACAGGAGGAGCCAGACGATGATGACAAAGACGGATCCCAGGATGTAGCCCCTGAGGGGTGGAGCGTCTTCGTGGAGGAATCCGAGCGACGAGAAGACTCCGGTGTGGAACCGGAGCCAATACGCGCCCAGGAACGCCGCCTCAATGGCGAGTGCGTCGGAGAGGATTGTCAGAGAGGGAAGCAGGAAATCTCCACGCCGGTGGCGTATCATGGCAGGTTATCCGTACATCTCCCGCTCGACGAGAGCGCAGATGATGTGCCCGATGGTGATCTGCGACTCCTGGATGCGCTGGGTATCGTCGGACGGGACGATGATGGCCACGTCGGCGAGATCCTTCATCGGGCCGCCGTCCTTGCCGATGAAGCCGATGGTTTTCATCCCCAGTGCCCGCGCCTTCTGCATGGCAAGGTTCACGCTGGCCGACTTGCCGCTCGTGCTGATCCCGATCAGCACGTCGCCCGGGCGGCCGAGGGCTTCGACTTCGCGGGCGAACACATTATCGTAGCCGATGTCATTGGCGCCGGCGGTGAGCATGGACGTGTCGGTGGTCAGAGCGAGGGCGGCAATGCCGGGGCGTTTGATCGCCGGGTTCATGCGGATCACGAGCTCGGTGGCAAGGTGCTGCGCATCGGCGGCGCTCCCCCCGTTGCCGCAGAGCAGGAGCTTGCCATGGGCGTTCAACGAGGCGATGATGAGGTCGACCGCCTTGATGATGCGGTCCGCGCATTGCTCGAACGTCTTCTTTTTGATGTCCGCGCTCGCAAGGAATTCATCCTGGATGAAGGCCTGCCGGGCGAGAATGGTCAACGGGAGATGTGCCACACTATGGCTCCTGATTGATGAACGCTTCTCACCGGAGTGAGCGCTTCACGATATCCACCACCTGGGCGAGCGCGGCATCCAGCTTGTCGATATCTTTTCCCCCCGCCGTAGCCATGTGCGGGCGGCCGCCGCCCCCTCCTCCGACAAGCTTCGCCACTTCACCCACAATACGTCCGGCCTGCACCTTCTTGCCTGCTACCAGGTCGTCGGTGACCACACAGACAAAGGACGCCTTGTCGTCCAGGACGGTGCCGAGGACTCCTACGCCCCGCTGGAGCCGGGAGCGGAGTTCATCCCCGATCCGCTTGAGTTCGTCCATGTCGGCGGCTTCGACACGGGTTGCGACGACGTTGATATCCTCCACCTTCGTCGCGCCGGCCACGAGCGTTTCCAGACTGGACGCGGCTTCCTCCACCTTGGCCTTGCTGAGGGTCTTCTTCAATTCCATCGTCCGGTGCAGCATTGTGTCAGCGAGCGCCTGACGCTCCTGGAGCTGCGTTTCCGCGATCGCGACAGCTTCGCCCGGGGGCGCCGAGTCGGGGATCACCAGGGGGCCCGGGTAGGCCTTCCGGGGGCCGTTGCGGCCGCCGTCTCCCGGGGGGAGCTGCCGTTCGAGATCTTCCACTTCCCGGATAAGGGCGGAGATTTTGGCATCCATCTCATGCACGTGGTTCATGCGGTCGTCGACATAAGCCCGCACGCCCCGGCCGGTGACGGCCTCGATGCGCCGGACGCCGCTCTGGATGCCGAACTCGGCAAGAATCTTGAAGTACCCGATGTCGGCGGTGTTGGCGACGTGGGTTCCGCCGCAGAACTCGACGCTGTAGCGTTCGTCCATGATCACGACCCGCACATAATCGCCGTACTTGTCGTCAAAGAACATCTTGACGTTGGGGATCTTCTGGGCCTGGGCGATGGGGATATCCACTTCGGTCACCACCGGCACGCGCTGGGCGATCTTCTCGTTCACCATCTCTTCGATTGCGCGGATCTGGTCGGGCGTGATTTTACCGAAGTGCGGAAAATCGAAGCGCAGCCGGTCAGGCGCGACGAGCGATCCCTGCTGGTGTGCATGGGGCCCCAGGACCCGGTGCAGGGCTTCATGCACCAGGTGCGTTGCCGAGTGGTTGCGCTGGATGTCGAGGCGCCGGGGGAGGTCGACGCGTGCGTGCGCAGGTCCTTCGGCGAGATCCTCCGCAGAACCTCTCAGCAGGCGCACTTCGTGGACAATCCGTTTGTCCTGTCTGAATGATTGCAGCACTTCAGCGCTGAACGTGTTCCCTTCGATGATGCCGAAGTCGTCCACCTGTCCGCCGGCCTTGGCATAGAACGGTGTGCGGTCGAGAGAAATGAACCGTCCGTCAACGACCCGGCTGATGCGCGCATCGGTCTCGGTGGTATCGTAGCCGATGAAGCGCGAATCGGGGAAGAGCGCGAGGTGTTGCTGTGCCTCCCCGGTGCCGCCGGGAAAGTCCGCTTTGGGCCCCTGGCGGCCGCGGGATTTCTGTTCTTCCATCAGTCTGGCGAATTCGCCGGAGTCCACCTTCAGTCCCCGTTCTTCCGCCATGAGTTCCGTCAGATCGAGGGGAAACCCGTAGGTGTCATAGAGACGGAAGGCGTCCGTGCCGGGGAATTCGGTAGAATGGCCCATCCGTTCCACGACAGACTCGAAGATTTCCAACCCGCGGTCGAGCGTGGCGTTGAAGCTCTCCTCTTCGGCGCGGATGACCCGTTTGATGTGTTCGCGTTGGGTCAGCAGCTCGGGGAAAACGTGTCCCATCGTGTTCGCCACAGCATCGGTGATGGCGAAGATGAACGGCTCGTGCATCTCCAGTTTCCGTGCGAAGCGGGATGCACGGCGGAGAATGCGGCGCAGCACATAGCCGCGTCCTTCATTGCCCGGGAGGGCGCCGTCGGCGATGGCGAACGAGAGCATGCGGATGTGGTCCGCGATCACGCGCATGGCCACCTGTGCGGCCTCGCCTTCATACGGACGTCCGGAGGCTTTGGCAATCGCGTCGATGATCGGCATGAACACATCGGTGTCGTAGTTCGATTTCTTTCCCTGGAGCACGGCGCAGACTCGCTCGAACCCCATCCCGGTGTCCACGTGTTTCGCGGGGAGCGGCTCGAGTTCCCCGGTATGGGTGCGGTTGTTCTGGATGAAGACCAGGTTCCAGATCTCCATCACGCGCGGGTCGCCGGCGTTGACCAGGCTCCCGCCGGAATAGTCCGGGGTGAGATCGATGTGGATTTCCGAACAGGGTCCGCAGGGACCGGAGTCTCCCATTTCCCAGAAATTGTCTTTCTTGCCGAACCGAAGAATATGGGCAGGGTCGATATCCGTTTCGCTTTTCCAGAGTGCGAGGGCCTCATCGTCCGTTTCGAACACGGTGGCGTAGAGGCGCTTTTTCTCGAGCCCCCAGACGCCGGTGAGAAGATCCCAGGCCCAGCCGATGGCTTCCTTCTTGTAGTAGTCCCCGAACGACCAGTTCCCGAGCATCTCGAAGAACGTGTGATGATAGGTGTCGCGGCCGACTTCCTCGAGGTCGTTGTGCTTCCCGCTCACGCGGATGCACTTCTGGGTGTCTGCGGCGCGCACGTACTCGCGTGTGCCCACGCCCAGGAAGACGTCTTTGAACTGGTTCATCCCTGCATTCGTGAACAGAAGGGTCGGGTCGCTGTGGGGGATGACGGGAGAACTTTGCACAATCCGGTGTCCATGCCGCGCGAAGTAGTCAAGGAATCCCTGCCTGATTTCGTCTGCTTTCATCATACCTCAATCTGGGTCATAAGGTGGATTTCTTCCAAAATGGCGCTCACTTCGACGCAGCGGAGCATCTCGCCAGCATACACGATTGCACGGCCGGTATTATGGACTTCCCACGTCAGCGCCTCGGCTTTTTCCAGGTCGCAACGGATCGCCTTGATGATTTGGGTGATGACTTCTTCGAAAGTGTGGACTTCGTCGTTGAACAGGATCACCTTGGCGGGTTCGTGCGTCTGCACATCCTCTTCGTGCTGCTCAATTTCGAGCGGGTGTGTCGGCACTGGCATTCCTCCATGTCCTTAAATTGTAGCAAAAATCAACGTGTTTTGCAATGCACTCACTTGCGCCGTGGTGCCGGGAAATGTATATTATCGGGCAACGTTCACGTCCTGTCTCACAAACACTGGGTTCGCACATGGTGTTCGACCTCGACCTTATTGAACGCATCTATGCACGCATCCCGGGACGTGTCCGCGTCTCCCGCCGCGTGGTAGGCCGTCCACTGACCCTTACCGAAAAGATCCTGTACACGCACTACTGGCGGCCCGTGAAAACTGCGGGCGTGCGGGGCGAAACGTATACGGAATTCGCCCCCGACCGGGTGGCCATGCAGGATGCCACCGCGCAAATGGCATTGCTCCAGTTCATGTCTGCGGGGATCCCCAGGGTGGCGGTCCCCTCGACGGTCCACTGTGACCACCTGATCCAGGCACAGACGGGCGCTGCAGCGGACCTGCAGCAGGCGTCGACGGACAATCGCGAGGTATACGAGTTTCTTTCGGGCGTATCGTCCAAGCACGGCATCGGCTTCTGGAAGCCGGGATCGGGGATCATCCATCAGGTTGTGCTGGAGAATTA
>PMCM01000113.1 GCA_003154155.1 Ignavibacteriota bacterium
TGTGAAAATCTATGGACGGCGTCACGCCCCCGCCGACGGTCACCGTGCGCGCATTCGGCGGGACGAACGGCATCGGCACATTCATCACACTATCCGACCGCATATCCAGACCGTCATACCACTGAGCGTAGTACGTGTTCGCATTTACCGGGACCGCAACCATGAGCAGGCGATAGGTGCCCGGCCACAGGCCCTTGAGGTGGTAGGCACCATTTATGGGCGCGTTGGAGCTGGCGTACGTGGCTTCTGCAACAGGATGTCCCTGTGCGTCAAAGGCCACCAGAATATATGCGCCTGACGTCATGGGCGCTCCTGTTCCCCGGTCGTACACTGTGCCCGCAATCCCTCCCGTCGTGCGTTCCATCACGCAGTCGTGCAACCTGAGAGGAGTGGCCGCTGAAAGCACGACGCTTTTCGCTCCGGAGTCGGCAAAGCTCCGGCCGTGGTCATAATAGGCCGCCCCGAGGCTATCCTGCAACCCCGCGTAATTGAACTGGTTATTCAATGCCTCAAGCTTGTAGTTGCCAGGGAGCGCCGTCCCCTGGAAGCCGCCGACGAACGACGTGTACCGGCTGGAGACGAACTCCCCGGCTTCCGTGTAGAGCAGCATCTGGATTTGGTGGTCGGAATCCGTCATGCGTGTCCCGCTCCCATCGCTCACGAAACCACCAACCGTTGCGCTCTGCTCAAGCGAGAAATTGACATTCGGCACGATGCCGGGCGCACTCACGTCGATGATCGTGGCATTCTGAGATGAAGCCTTCCCGTTGTACCACTCGGAGGCGTAGTTGTCCGTTCCAGAATAGGAGCAGAAGAGTTTGTACTGTCCGGTCGGCAGGCCGGCAATACTATATGTCCCGTTGAAAACCTGCCTACCCGTGCCGATCTGCCTCCCCAGCTCGTCGCACACATATACGGACGCACCGCTGCTGAGCGGGATACCTCCCGGCGTCGATACCCCGCCGACGATCATGCCTCCCTGCACGAGCGTGAAGTTGATGTTCGTGGTTGTATCAGGAGGGGTGACATCCACGAATGTCGCATGCAGAAAATCAACCGCGTTCCCGAACCACTGATCGGCAGTATTGGCGGGATACAACACCACATTCGACCTCAATGCCGAAGCGAGCACCGTATATCGCCCGGCCGGAAGCCGGTTGATCAGAAAATCGCCGTTCACGTCGCTCAGCGCCGTGCCGGTTTGTTGCTGTTGCTCATTGTACGCAAGAAGCGTAATTCCTTGTGGGAGGCCGGGGGCGGTAATCGTTCCTGCCAGAGCACCGCCCCGCCGCAGCGTGATGGCAACCTGTGTGGTTTCGGAGGCCAGAACCTCGATGGGGGTGGCGTGGGGACCGTCAGCCGACCCATCGTACCATCCATCCAGGTAGTTGAGCGAGGTGGGAGGATAATACGCAAGGACATACTTTCCCGGCGGCATGTGGGTAATAATGAACGTGCCGCCCGCGGTGTTCATCGTGCTCCCTATCTCAGCCCCTTCGACTGTGCGCACGACGATTTCGCATTCACCGGACGGTATTGAATCCCCTCCTTCACCGACGACAGTCCCACCGATTCCACCGCCAGGCTGGAGGAGAAAGTTCGTGACTTTTGTCGTCTCCGGTTCGGTGACGCGGACTTCCAGGGCCTTGTCGAAGGATTCCGCTCTGTCGAACCATTGTGCGACGGTGTTGGCGTCTCCATAGCTCAACGCCTGCAGTTTGTACCCCCCCGTACGCAACCCGCCGATGATGTACGCACCGGAGGAGTCCGACTGTGCCGAGGTCAGCAAATTGTCGTTGAGGTCATATGCGCTCACGCTGCACTCGGCAAGCGGCATGCCACCGGCTAATGAGACGGTTCCGGTTATTGCTCCACGAAATTGAAGGAGGACAAAATTGATGCCGTCTGTCTGTACGCCGTCCGTAACGTGGACAAGGGTCGCGTTCTGCCAATCGCTTGCGCCGTCATAGTACGCGTTGACGTATGGCGAAACCGAACTGATCTGCAGATAATAGTCGCCGGCTGACAAGCCCGTAATTTGGTAGACGCCATTCCCTGAAAAATAGGCCACTCCGAAACCGCCGTATCTGCCGAATTCGTCATAGGCCCAGACAGATGCATATGTCGAGATGGGCGTCACGCCGTCGCTCTCATAGATCGTCCCTGCAATCGAGCCCGTGCCTGCGACCGTAAAGCGCGTGCGCAAGGTTGCGTCAATGTCGCTGTCAGTCTTTCCAGCTGCACGCAGACGCGCGATCTCCTGACGCGATCTGTTCATCCTGCGCAACACGCTTGCCTGGAGCGACGCCGTCTTTCCGGGCGCCATGTGTGATTCCTGCACCCCCTGGGGTACCGTCAGTTTTACAAAAGGGGAGACTCCGTGTTGATCCTGTGCCATGGCGTTTTGCCGCAAGCACATGACCAGAATTGCGGCGACCATCACTGAGAGAATCCTACTTTTTTCCATCGTTTACTCCATGGTGATATGGGCCAGAGCGGCGTGCGACTTTTGGGGGAGCGTCATATAGGCATCCATGGAGGGGAAATTGGCAGCAGCAATGCGAAAAATCAATAGAGACAACTACTCATTTTGCACCGGTACGGGGGGAAATCCTCGACGGTCCGGCAATGATGCCCGGAATTGAAGCACACAGCGGCAATCCGGCAAAAAGAGCCGTCTGACACCAACTTGATCGTCACGAACTTTCTGCGGAAGAGAGGATCCAGACGTCAACGCACCTTCCAGCGGTGGGAGAAAAAAACATTGGTCCGAATGGGGTAGTTCCATGAAGATAGTCACACAGGAGCAAACCGATATCCACATACAGGGGGGAATATATCCAACGAGCTTCGCGGCCGGACGGGGTCGAGTCTGAGGTTATGCACATCTCCGCCAAAGTTATTCACACTCTATGTACACTTCATCCACACGGCCTGGCGCCCCCCTACCGCTTCTTGATTCACAACCCGTTTCTGAACCCCAAAAATCAAAAACCTTCAAAATGATCAAAAAAATGGATTTACAGTAAGACTTTTCATCCTTAATGTTGAATTAAGGAGTCCTTGAAGGACTCCTTGTTCGCACATTAAGGACTCCTTGTTTGCAGGTCAAGGAGTCCCCCAACACACTAACACACACAACCATCCGTACCTACATATCTATAACCATCAAACCACACGCGAGAAGAAAAGGCGGAAAAGCGTCGGCCGGGGCGATGAAAGAGGAGGTTATTTCAAAAGGAGAAGCCTGCGCGTTTGCACAAAAACCGCTTCCAAGCTCCCTGGGTCGCCCCGGGGAGCCCGCCCTAACGAACTGACCTGCAGACGATAAAAATACACGCCACTCGCCAGATGGGAACCGTCAAATGCCACTTCGTAAGTTCCGGGACCTTTCTCTTCGTTCACCAACGTCGCCACTTCCCGGCCGAGGAGGTCATGCACGGTGAGTTTTACCCACCCAGACCCCAGACCCCAGTTCCCACCTCCGGCTCCTGAAACTGTATACTGAATCTTCGTAGCTGGATTAAACGGGTTCGGATAGTTCTGTTCGAGGGAAAACGTTCCTGGGCGTTCGACCTGCTGCGCGACACTATTCGTCGTGTTGACGCCCAGCTGATCGGCAACACCTCGCAATATGGCGTTCGCCGTAGAGTCGAATGCGCGGGCGGAGGCATCATTCATGTCTTCGTACGTCAGCGCCAGAACATTCTCACGGCAGTTCTGCCAGAACCAGCTTTCCGGATAGACCAGAGAAGGCGCCGTCGTCCATGACACGAAGAAGTCATAGGGCCGGATCCCGCCGGGAAAGAACGACCGCACCGAATTGATGAAATGCTGTTCGATGGCGGCGTATTGCGATGTCGTCCCAGTTGCGGTGTGGTACACAAAATAGCGGTCGGTCCCGTACGCGGAATGCATATTAAGCGCGAGAAGGATCGGGTTTGCCTGCGCCATCAGCGAGACAAAAGTGCGCCGCAGCGTCTGCACCTCGGGTTCACCCGGCACGGCCGTCCAGTTGCTCTCAATATCGATGTTGTGGGCATTCTCGCGCGGAAGGTTCAGCTCCACACCGTCTGGGTTGATCATCGGTACGATATTGAACACGCAGGCACTGCGTAGTTGCCGTGCGAATAACGAAGAGCCTAGTAACTGCGCTATCACCTGGTTTGTCACCCACGTTCCCTGGACTTCGTTGGGGTGCGTGCGGGCATGCATCCATATCCGTTTTCGCGGACTCCCCGCCGTCGCGGTGTCTTCAATTGTCAGGCGGTAGATCGCACGGTTCTGCACGCTCGCCCCGATCGAGTCAATATGAACGAACGGGCTCGCCGACCATCTGATGAGGTCGGCGCGAAGGGAGTCATACCCGTATCCCCAGTCAAGCGTCGCAGCAAGCCGGTATGCGGCCGTTGTGGTATCGGGAACTCCGCAGGGATCGCCGGGTGATGGCAGGCGGCCGTGCTGGTCGCCATGGGCGACACTGAGAGCGATGGCGAAGGTCAGCGGAAGCACCGACAGGCGGGCACGCAGCCGGCAAGGGAGAAGATCTGTATGCGTCATAGGTTAATATCGCAACAGGCAGGCGCATTCGCAAGTGAGGATGTTCGCTGCTATCGCCGTGACAGCAGGTTCCATTCCATTATTGTCGGAAAGTTGTTTATCTTGGATTGCCTGGCATAAGGGGGTACGCCACAGCGTAGCATCTGGAGGAAGGATGACACACACGAAGAAGTCAACAGACCCTGCCCGGAGTTCGGTCTTCGGATCTCCGACTGGATCACAGGATCTCCATCCAATCACACTAACGCGGCGAACAAACGATCGGGGCTCCTCAGTTCTGCGGGCTCTCAGGCAACGGGAGACCATACGTGAGATCAGCGACAGGAGACTCTCCTTACCGGTCCTTTCAAATCTCCTCTGGGCGGCGTGTGGCGTGAATCGCACAAAAGGCCCATTCGGCATGCCCGGCAGAACTGCAGCTTCAGCCAGCGACTCGCAGGAGATCGATATTTACGTTATTCTGCAGGAAGGGGTCTTTCTCTTTGACCCATTCCATCACAGGCTGGATCCGGTTCTCCAGGGAGATCTGCGCGCCATGGCTATTGGTCAGGCGCAGGCACAATTTATCGCTCACGCACCTGTTCATCTGATCTACGTCGCAGACGTCCTGAAGCTTTCACAGACATCCGGTTTCCAGGAACCCGGACTGCAGGATCCGGAAATCCAGAAGTCGTACTACTACGTCGATACGGGTCTGATTGCGGGCAACGTCTATGTCTTTGCCGCATCCCGGGGTCTCGCATGCTGGTTCCACAACTGCAATAAACCCGGTTTGGAAGCACAGCTGCAGCTGCGGACCGGTCAGCACGTATTGTTCGGACAGACAGTGGGATATCCCGCAAAACGTAAGCGATCCCTGAGATGACAAGCCGCCGCTACGCCGTTGCAGCCGGCGTCACCGCTGTCTGCGTGCGGTCGGAGAACTTTTCTTTGTAGCTCTATGTTGAGGCCTCGGAGACCGGCACGTTGACTGCCAGCCCGCGTCCTCCCACTGTTCACACCACCATTCGGGATCCTGACATGACGACCATTGCTCGACGTGCAGTATACATCTTCGGCATTCTCTCGCTTGTGTGCCTCGCAGGCGGGGCTGATGTGTTCGCTCAAACACCACATTCCACTACCGCGGTTGTCGATACCTTCGTGGCCGTCGTTCCCCGCCGGCCCATTGAGGACATCAAAAAGGACATCGAACGCGTAAAAGCCTTCCGGACACAGGCAAAACTCCGGATGGACCGGGCCCAGGAGGACGCCCAGTCGCTCGCAAAGCTTATCGATGCAAAGAAGAAGGATCTCGAAGCATTGGAGGGACATCTGGATACCCTGGATTCCGACAAGAATGGGGATGAGATTGCGATCGGGAAACAGAAGACCGCCCTGCTCGAAAAGCTGCGGGACCTCCTGGATCTCCGGAAGGACGTTCGCGAGGAGGAGGCAAAGGCCGCGGCTGCAGCCATTGCCTATGCCGATGCTGAGGAGGAGTTCCACAATGCGGAAGCGACTCTGGCGGCGAAGAGGACTGAACGCGCAGGTGTGGCAAAGAAACCCATATCAGCGGCCGACATTGCCGCCATGGATCTGGCCCTCAACAATCTTGAAAGCGACGCCCTGGAGCGTTGGGAAAAGACGCTCGACAAACACGACGACAGCGTTTCGGAGGAGAAGGATCTTCTGAAGCTTCTGAAGAAGCTGGCAGAGGCGCAGACGACATTTCACGCCCCTTGATCGATCAACGGGAGACGTGAGCAGAAGAGATTCAACAGATGGGATTCACTCCTCCGCCGGCGCCCTCTCTGGAGTGGGATCGTCGTCATGCACGACGACCAGAGACCCGGTCAGTGCGGCCGTGGCCGTGCGGAGCGTTGAGCAGTATATGCCGATGAAGAGATGCGATGTGTTGAGAAGGAACCTGTGCCTCCCGGGTTCCTTCCTTATTGCAGGTCAGGTATGTCGTAGGCGCCCAGACGCAGGGGGTACTTCCCGTATTCGCGCAGGAGGTGTATCACAAGATCGTAGTTTTGGCCGGAAACGTTGCTGGGTACAGAATGGTCTGATTGCACAATATACCCTCCTCCCTTGGCAGCGTTCAATTTGCTCAGGACCATGTTCTTGATTTCCTGTTGTGTACCGTGCGCCCAGGTGACGACGTCCAGATTTCCGCAGAATCCGATCTTGTGCCCGTACCGTCGGCGCAAGTCGATCACATCCATCCCCGCTTTCGCCTCCAGAGGATTATAGGCGTCGACGCCGATATCGATAAAATCCTGAAAGATCCTTCTGACATTTCCACATCCGTGATAGATCACCGGCAGACCGTGCGCGTGACACTCATCCACGATCGCCTTGACGATGGGCTTGAAGCATCTCCGCCAGTAGTCGGGCGAAAAGAACATGTCCCGCGTGTAGGCCACATCGCCCCAGATCACCATGCCGTCCAGCGTGCCGCCGGCGGCTTGGATCTGCGCTCTCGTGATGCCGAGAGCAAACTCGCCGACGCGCTCAATGAATCCGGCAAGCTCATCGGGGTAGAGTCCTATCCAGAGCATCACATGTTCCGAACCGATAATGCGCCACAACATCTCCTGCCCTTCGCACACGCTTCCATAGACGGGGAAGCCGGCATGGAGTGATTTCACCGTCTCCACCCAAGGCGCAGAGTTCCGTGAAAATCCGTCGCCTACGCCGGCAATCTGGTTGTCGCCGGCCTTGAAGTACCTCCGCGGATCCCAGGGGTCGTCGAATTGAAACGCCTCCATTTTGCCGATGGTGTCCGTCTCAAACTTCAGGAATGCCGGCATCGGATCGGCGAACTGTTTCCTGACCACCGCCTCAAATCCGGTGCGAAGCACAACATGATCTCCGGATTCCTCGAGCATCTCAAACTGCTTGACATGCGGATCCATATTGGGAACGGTGACGATCCAATCGAGATCATAATACGTATAGATATCGGTATCCTTCGCGAGACCCAGATCACGGCGCCAGCGATCGAGAAAACTCCCCCAGAAGAAATCGCTGACGGGAACCCGGTCCGCCTCTTCATGATGCAGTGTCTTGTTCATCCTGTCGAGCTTAGCCAGACAACCGGCGCTTCGTTCCATGTCACCCTGTGGTGCGTGTAAGAAAGGGATGCTTTACTGATTCTTGAGAATTTCTCCTGAACACTCGATGCCGCCCGGGATAACCGCTCCATAGCCATGTCCGGGCTTCGACCACGCGCCCGCCAAAAAGTGGTTCTTGACGGGGTGCTGTGACCGACGCGGAAACCGGGGATCGTTCATGGCAGCCTCGCTGAAGGTGTGTCGGAGCGGGTGGGACCAGCGGCTGTAAGATACACCAGCGCGGATCCAAGGTCAAATGGAAGGGACCGCCGAACGGCATCATCGTATGCCGGTGCAGCGCTGGACGGTACGACGACTGAACACACAACAAGGGGCCCGGAAGACCCGGGCCCCTCGCATCCGGAAACGTCCGGATGAAGCCTTACCTCACACAGTGCCTCATGCCATATTCGCTTTGCCCTGCCGGAAGAGCGTGCACGCCGGAACAAACCCGGATATGTCCACGTGCACCCGAAACTGCGGGGGCACGACCGGGTCCGGTTTGCCGGCAGCGGACGCTACTTCAGGATGATCTCACGCACAAGTTTTCCGCCGAAAATGTCTCGGATCTCATTTCGCTTCATGGCCCCGGCCTTCTGGACGTCTTCCGTACCGATCATTTTTGCCCCAAGAGCGTCCATTTTTTCGGCCATGCCGTCGAGTGCCGCCATATTCTTGTATTCAATCAGGAGCATGATATCCCAATCCTCAGGGTTCGCCGCGGCTCCCTGCAGGACTTTGTAGGAAATAACCAAGCCTTCCTTCTTTGCGGCTTCGTTCATCGCTCGCCAGTTGGCTGCGAGGTTCTTCAAGTACTCCTTCCCCATTCCGGGCTTGGTCTTAACGAAGCCGACACTCCAGACGCTTCCTTCCGTGTAGGGAAGTCCCTGAGAATGGCTTCGCGCCGGAAGCGAAACCGACACGAGCAACGCTGCAGCGAGAACACCGGTTGTGAATTTCATGTACCGCTCCGCTGATGATGGAACTGGAATCCGCCGCTGTCCGGCGGGTGGTGAAGAAACTCAACTCATTTCAGGAATCGGCATCCGCATGAGCAAGCAGCCTCTGATGGCGGGACGCATAACAACCAGGCAAAGCGAAGCTGCAATGGGTTGGTCAACTGGGGGTGATAACAGGAGGATGTGAGAGAAGGTTCCGGCGCAATGCGATTTTCACCGCACTCAATCAAACACTATTGTTTTCCTCCCGTGAACAAGCACCCGGTCCTCCAGATGAAGGCGGATGGCGCGGGCGAGCACGANNCCTGCTCGATGATCGGACCTTCATCCAGGTCCCGGGTCACGTAGTGGCTTGTGGCGCCGATGATTTTGACACCCCGCTCGTATGCTTGTTTGTACGGGTTGGTGCCTGCGAACGCGGGAAGGAAGGAATGGTGAATATTGATGATGCCGTGGGGGTACTGCTCGACAAACCGCGGGGAGAGGATTTGCATGTAGCGTGCAAGGGCGATGGTGTCGACGTCCGCTCTTGCTAGCAACTCCAGCTCAGCTTCTTCCTGCTCCAATCTGTTTTCCGGGGTGATGGCAAAGACGTGAAAAGGCACGTTGTACCGTTCGCTGAGGGAGGCCAGTGCGACGTGATTTGAGATCACCAGGCAAATATCGGTGTTATACTCTCCCAGACTATGCCGCCAGAGGAGTTCGAGGAGACAATGGTCGGCTTTGGACACAAAGATCGCAAGGCGGTGTTTCTTGTGATTCAATCTGATCGTCCAGCGTGCGTCAAACTCTTTCGCCAGCGGCGCAAACGCGTCACTGAGGTCGTCCGGCGCAATGGAGAAACCGGCCATGTCCCATGCGATGCGCAGGAAGAATTGCCGCTCGTCGGAATCCACGTGCTCGCTCAGGTCGATAATGTTGCCTCCCCGCTCAAAAACAAAGTGGGAAATACGGGACACGAGCCCCCTCCTGTCGGCACAGGAGAGCAACAGCGTTGCGGTCAGTCTTTTCTCCGACAATTGTATCCTCCTGAAGGTGACGGAAAGAAAGCGTTCGTCAACGGCATGCACACGCCGGTTGTCTCACCATCCTTTGGAGATTCGGGTCTTCGCGTTACGTGATGGCCCAGGAACCCGGGGGGCATCCATTCCCTCTACTCAGGTCTCAGGGGTGATGAAGATCCGCACCTCGCCGAATTCCATCGTGACATGGTGACTTGTCGACGCTGCACCTCCTTCAACAGGGCGCATTGCAGTCGGAAATGAGAGCGTGCGTTCTCCGGCGACGGTGGCAATGACGGTCACGGCGTCGCGCGTTGCATACACGATGTCCGACTGGTCGCTCCAGAGCGATACCCCCGCATCTTTCGCAATCTTGCGGAGCACCTCCACCGTCAACGGGGCCGCGCCGACATAGATCGAGGTCCATCCCTTTTCCGCTTTCCTGGCAAACGCGGGCCGGTCGCTGTCGACCCATCGGCCAAGCACTTCGACATTAGTGTCGCGCACCGCAAACCGGGGTTTCTGTGGTTTGCGCGTACCGAAGACGGTGGATCCGCCCACTCCGGGGTTTTCGACACGGATCTGCATCGGCCCCGGTTCGCGGAGGATCTCAAAATGGAACCCCGTGAGCCGTTCCATCTGGCCGAGGTCGAACCTGTCGGGTGTGATGTAGCCCGGGGCGTAGTACCAGACGACGGTAACGCCACTTCCTTCCATCGTCGCCCGGAGACGGTCGACTTCATCGGGCCGCATGGTGAAGAGATTGACCATGAACAGGAGACGATACCGGCGGGTATCGTCAGGCTTGAGATCGAACCGNNGCCTTCCAGTGTTCCGTGGCGAAGAAGGCTTTCGGGTCGTAGACTGCCGCAATGTGCGCCGCACTGGTGATGTCCAGGCGGACACGTTGTTCGCCGAGTGTCGCAATCGGCCGGATGGTGTCGATGAGGGGCTTGTCGTCGTACCAGCCACGATGGGCCGCGTAGGGCGGACAGAGATGACCGAAATCGAAGAACCACCCTCCGACGCCGCGCGCGAACATCTGTCCGAGGTCCCGCCGGATGATCTTGATCGACCCAGGGACCGAATCGTGGCCTGATCCTCCCTCCCCTGCTTTCACCGGCTCCAGGTATGTCGTCGGATCGATCTCCACGAAGAACATCTTTCCGTGTCTGTGTATGGATTCGACCAGGACTCGGTATCCCCCATCCCCCGCCACACCGCGGGCGCGACCCAGCCAGTTGCCCGCATCATCGACCATATCGCTCTCCCACCGTGCCTTTGCCGGCATCTGGTTGGTGTGTTGGTAGGAATACGGGGATGCCAGGAAATCGACGTCCGGACTGGCGAGGACCCGCTCGGGGGAAAGATGTCCGCCTTCCTGGATGTGAACATTTTCGAGGAGATATCCGAAGAATGCGCCACACAGGATACGGCGGCCGGTTTCCTCCTTGGTGATCCGGGCGTAATACAAAAGAGTATCGGCAATGTAATCGTGGTGGCGACCATAAAACGCGATCACGTCCTTTTCGTGTTCGGGATCGCGCAGGAGTCCGGCTGTCGTCGTCATGCGAGCGACGGGTTCCGGGATCGGACCCACGGCTTTCCGCATGGGCTCGCTGTAGTCGGGGAGAAACCGCATGCCTGTATAGTGCCATTCGCCCGTATGACCGTAGGCAACCTGATACCCGATCATCCGGGAGACCAGCGGCGATGACTCCATATGGCGAAGGAAAGAACGGAGAACGTCGGTCATCTCGCTTCGCCAGATTATGGATGCCCAGGAGGCGTCATACGGATCGGCCAGGCCGTTCCAGTTAAGACCGGTCTCGCCCAAACGCTCCGGCTGGTGGAACAGAGAGGGCTCGGGCGTCAGACCGCATTTCACAATTTCTCCGGGGTGCGCGTCCTTCCACCAGGCGGGCGGGTTAAGATGGAGACGCGGGAGGACGTGTGCCGCCGGATGGATTGCCAGGAGACGCGCAAAGAAAAGGTCGAAGTCGCTCCAGTCGTATACCCCGGGCGACTTCCAGCCGGCGTTCAGCCCAAGAATCGGAGTGAACATCGAGATACCCGAGGCGCGGTACGCCGCGGCGGTTTTCAGGAGTTCCGCGCTCAGAGCCAGGAACGGGTAGGTTTCAACCCCGTTGATAAACAGACGGGGCCCGCCGCGTTCATTCCGAATTTCTGCGCGGCACGGTTTCTCCTTTCGGAGAGGAGCAAAAGCGGACTCCAGTTCTCCTCCCTGATCCGGCAGCCAAGGTGCGGGCTGACCGGAGGCAAGATACCGGGGGAAAAACGCAAATGCACCGGCGGAATACCCGAGAATTTCAAGTGCTGTGCGGCGTTTCATGCGCATCCTCATTGAAAGATATCAATTGCGTCACCTCTGACACTGAGATTACTTCACAAGCAACATCTTGCGGGTTTGCACTTCATTGTCAATCTGCAGGCGGTACATGTACACGCCGCTGGACCGGCCAGATCCCTCAAACGTTACGGTATAGCTCCCCGGCTCCTTAGTACCGTTTACGAGCACAGCCACCTCGCGGCCGAGAACATCATAGACGGTGAGGCGGACCCACGAAGAGCCGGGGATTCTGATATCTGAATTCTGATAATTGAATTCTGAATTTGAGGCCCCCGCGAACCCCGGACCCCAGTTCCCATACCCCGCTGCTGAAACTACGTACCCTATTTCTGTATTCGGATTGAAGGGGTTCGGGTAGTTCTGCGCGAGCGAAAAGACGCAGGGCGCTTCGCCTGGCGCTTTTTCCGCAACGGAGGAGATCACCTGTGTCAGCGGCCGTTTCCAAACACCTCCTTTGACGGCTGCTGCATAAAGATAGCTGCCGGATGCCGCAAGTGCACTGACATCCAAACCCGGGCCGCTCAGCCCACTGCTGATGTCAGACCAGAGCCCACCGTCGTTTATGGATAGCCAAACACCGTCAGCCGCGGTTCCACCAAATACNNCCATCGCTGACAGGATTCCAGGAGAGGCCGTTGTCAGTGGATTGGTAAACGGTCGGATTCCCGCCAAACCCATACGCAGCCAGAAGTATGCTATCGACGCTGACAATGGAGACTATCCTGTAGCTCGGAAGACCGTTCGTGATGGGGGTCCACGTCGAACCGTTATTCGTACTCCGGAACATCCCCGTTGATGTCCCGGCGAAAAGTCTGCCGCGGGACGAACAAAGTGAAAGGGTCAAGGTGTCGGTCATGCCATTCTTCGCCGGCACCCAAATATCGCCGTTGTCGGACGATCGATAGACGCCCGCGGCGGTGCCGGCATAGAGATAGGCCGTATCCGCTCCAAGGGAGAAAATTGCCCGCGCGTCACCCGTTGGAAGATTGCCCGTTGCTGCGGCCCATGTCGTTCCGTTATCCGAGGATCGATACGGTCCATTGTAGGAGCTCCCGGCGAAGACCCAACCTCCTCTGGTAACCAGGGAATAGATTGCATGGCCGATCAACGGTGACGAGGGAGTCGTCCAGCTTGCACCGCTGTCACTCGTGAACTCCAGTCCGTCGACCATCCCTGCAAAGATGCGGCCTCCTTGTGCCGCGAGCGCATAGATGAGGTTCGATGTGATTCCGCTGCCGCTCGGAATCCAGTGGGCGCCATTGTCAGTGCTCTTGTACACCACCGGTGTGCCGTAGCTGCCTCCGAAGAGAACGCCGCCGCTGAGACAAAAGGCGCGGACATTTCCCCCAGGCCATCCTTCGGAGGATGGGAGCCAGTCGACACCCCCGTTGGTGGATCGAAACACGCCTGAGCCATACGTTCCCGCATAACAGTCCGTCCCGGTGGCAATGAGAGCGGAGACTGCGAAGGAAGTCAACCCGCTCGCCGCAGGCTTCCAGTTGTCGCCGTTGTCCGTTGATCGATAGACGCCGGCTCGTGTTCCGAATAGCAAGAGTCCCGCCGAGGCCGCAAAACTCAATGCGCGCGAGCCGTCGCCCGGCGCAAGGCCCGTGCTTGCCAGTTGCCAGGATGCGCCGTCATCCGTCGACCGGAAGATCCCGCCGCCGTCCGTTCCGGCATAGAGAGCCGAGGATGTGGCAAGAAGAGCCATGACGCTGCTGTCAGCGAGGCCCGCTGATGATCGGCTCCATGTCGCCCCGCTGTCCAGCGAACGGTAGATGCCGGATCCATAACCACCGATGAACACCTTGGTTCCGCGGACCGCAAGAGACGTTCCCGAAATCCCCAGAGGGGGAACGCCGTTCTGCTCGGGGGTCCACGTCAACCCCTGGTCACTCGAGCGACTCATGCCGATGGGAGTGGCAACAAACACGTAGTTGCCCAACGTGGCAAACGCATTTCCTGCAGCACCTGCTCCGCTGAGGCCGAAGCTCGCATACTGCCAGGTTGCACCTGCATCAGTGGATTTGTACACTCCACCGCTCTCCAATCCAACCAGAAGGTATTGCGATGTGCTCAGGAGCGCCGCGGCAAATCCCCCCTCCGGCCCTGCAGTGCGGCTCCACTGGGCCGAGACGGGAAATCCGAACACGGAACACACAATCACGGCGATAACCAGTTGCGGGTAGGCGCGATCGATCTTCATGGAGTCCTCCAGGCAGGTTTTCGAGGGGAATCGTCTGCGCTGTCGTGGATCCGGCGCTACGATCCATAATAGAGATTCGAGGGCTGGTAGTCAAGAACTGTAGGGAATTGTCAAATTGCGAAAGCGTAATTCCGTCGCGATTCGAAAGGAGGAATCAGCCTCTTGACTTCCGCGATCACAATTGCGTTCTTACCGCACATGAGCCCACGATCGTCGGCCTTCACCTTCGCTCTCGGTCTTACCTGTGCCTGCGCCTGCAGTCCGGCGCAAATACCGCCGGGCGATTCATCCCTCCTCTCTCCCGACACCGTCGCCACGACCGGCACAATGACGGTGACGCAGTGGCACAGTCCCCGGATGACGGTGGTGGAAGTCCCGGATACACTCGTCTTCTGGTACCGCCCGCACAACGAACTACCGCTCGACTCGGTTGCACGGAGAGAGGCATTTCGATGCCTGATCAACGGCTCGTTCTTCGACGGGGCACGCGGGAACGCAGGCCATGCGGGCTGGCTCTCCCTGTTTGGTCTCCGGATTTCGCCGCTCAGAGACGACAGACAGTTGACCCATATCGTGCGCTGGAACGGAAGGACACAGGCCGTCCAGTTTCTTCCCACTCCGTCGTTTGAACCTTCCGCTGATCCCGCGCTCGTTGAATTTCAGACCGGGCCGCTCATCATCGATGGGGGGAAGATCCAGACGCACCTGATTCAGTCATCGATCAACGGAGCAACCCGGCACACCAGAACCCTGCTGGCGACGCTGGACGGGCACCGCAGCTTTTTGATCACCGTCAGAGAGCAGGTAACCCTGTTCGAACTTGCTGCGCGCCTGCAACGACTCAGCATTTTTCAGCATGGAAGGCTGGACGTCATCAATCTCGACGGGGGATCGTCTGTTGCGCTGTTCCTCCGCGACATCCCTGATGCGAACTACAACGTTGATGATCGGCTTCCGATCCTGATAGGATTTCATTAGGCATTTTCACCCCACACCCGGCAGAGACACTTCACCCCGCATGCTCTCACTTCAATCACCATTGGAGGTGGATATGGACGAAAGACAGCAGGCTCTCAAGAAACTCTCCGCGGAACGCTGGAAAATCGCGTTTATCCTGAGCAGCGCCATGCTGATCATCTATTTCGGTTTCATTCTCCTCATTGCGTTTGACAAACCCCTCATGGGATCGCTGCTTCTCCCGGGCCTGAGTCTCGGCATTTTGCTTGGGGCGCTCGTGATCGCGTCGGCGTGGATTCTCACGTTGATCTATGTCCGGTGGGCGAACAAGGTGTACGACGCAAGAATAGCAAGCTTGAGGAAGTAGACCATGAACCCCACTCAGGTTCCCGTCGCTGCTTCTGCGACCGCGCTCGGCCAGGTCAGCGTCGTCGCGATCGTCTTTTTCTTCGTCTTCATTGCGGTGTCGCTCGGGATTACGTATTGGGCCGCACGCCGCACAACCAGTACGGTCCAGTACTATGCCGCCGGGCACGGCATCACCGGATTTCAGAACGGCATGGCGCTTGCGGGCGACTACATGAGCGCGGCGAGTTTTCTGGGTATTGCCGGCCTTGTTTCCCTCTCCGGCTTCGACGGGCTCATCTATTCCACCGGGTGGCTTGTCGGCTGGCCGATTATTCTCTTCCTGATCGCGGAGCCGTTGCGCAACCTCGGCAAATATACCTTCGCCGATGTCGTCGCATTTCGGTTGAAGCAGACCCCCACACGGATTGCCGCCGCGATCGGCACACTGGCGACCGTGACATTCTACCTCATCGCCCAGATGGTCGGGGCCGGCAATCTCATCAGGCTCATGTTCGGCCTTCCCTTCGAGTATGCCGTTCTTATCGTCGGATCCGTGATGCTGCTGTACGTGCTGTTCGGCGGCATGATCGCAACCACCTGGGTGCAGATCATCAAGGCGGTCCTGCTTCTCGGCGGTGCGCTCATTCTGGCGATCATGACCCTCTGGTCGTTCGGCATGAATCCGATCGCACTGTTCCAGGCGGCGTCGGCAAAATACCCCGCCCAGTCCGTTCTCGGACCGGGGAAGCTCGTCTCGAACCCCTGGGATGCGATTTCGCTGGGNNTTCTACGCCACCGGGTTCATCGGGTTCTTCTATTTGCTGACGTTCATCCTCGGCTTTGGTGCGATGTACCACGTCGGGCAGGAAGTGATCACGACGATCGACAAAGGCGGGAATATGGCCGCGCCACTGCTCGCAGAATCCCTGGGCGGAACCGGGTTCCTGGGCTTCATCGCTGCCGTGGCTTTTGCCACCATTCTCGCCGTCGTCGCGGGGCTTACCCTGTCAGGCGCGGCAGCGCTCTCCCATGACCTCTGGGTGAACGTCGTTCGAAAAGGGAGCGCTCCCGAAAAGGAACAGCTGCGCGTTGCACGCGGAGCGTCCATCGCGCTGGCCATCCTCGCCATGCTTTTGGGAATCACATTCAAGGGGCAAAATGTGGCATACATGGTCGGACTTGCCTTCGCCATCGCCGCCAGCGCCAATTTCCCGGCGCTTATCCTCTCGATCTTCTGGCGTAAATTCACCACCAGGGGCGCACTCTGGAGTATGGTCGCAGGTACCGTCATCACGCTCACGCTGATCTATCTCTCCCCGACGGTCCAGATCGACATTCTGAAACACACCACCGCCCCTTTCCCGTTGAAGAACCCGGGCGTCATCACCATTCCGCTCTCGTTTCTCATCGGTATCGTGGTCTCACTGCTGAGTCCGGAAAAAGCCGCCGACGAGAAATTCGCCGGGGTGGAAGAACGGATTCACTTCGGGGCGGATGCATCGTGAGGCCGTGCCTGAACCCGCACCCCCCCCGGCAGGCCTGCTCCCTGCCGGGGTGATTCCTATGACCGGCATGGACCCGCTGCCGGGAAAGATTGGTTCCCATGATCGCACTGTCAACAGACCGCCAGCGTGAGTTGATCAGGAACATCGCCGGCGCAAGCGATACCCGTAATCTGGCATGCATACGCGATGAGGCGGAACAGAGCGTCGACATCGCGCTGGAGCAGGACGACCCTCTCACGCCGGTCGGAAAGATGGTCGCCGGCCTGAACGATGCGCTCGTTGCACGGCTTATCGTTCTCACCGAACGCCGGCTCCAGACGAAGGGTGAGATCCTTCCGCCTGTGCGCTTCTGCTGGCTGTCGTTCGGGAGCGATGGACGACAGGAGCAGTGCATCCGCACGGATCAGGACACGGCGATCGTCTATGAAGATCCTCCGGCAGGGCTGCAAGCGGCAGCGGCGCACTATTTCACATCGCTGGGTATGGCGGTCACCGATGGACTTGCCGCATGCGGCTTCTCACGCTGTCCCGGCAATAACATGGCGAGCAACCCGGAATGGTGCCAGCCATTTTCGGTGTGGCGTTCATATGTGCACCGCTGGCTGCGCATCCCTGAACCGCTCGCGCTCCTCCACGCATCGACGATATTCGATTTCCGGCCGGCGTACGGCGACGCCACGCTTGCACAAGCTTTGCGCCGGGCCATCACCGACGAGCTGGCCATCGACCGGACGAGCCTCCTCTTGATGGCACGGGACGCGCTCCATCATCCGCCCCCCACGACCTTCTTCGGACGTCTCGTGTGTGAACCCCGCGGGCCACAGGCAGGCCATTTTGACATCAAGCTCCGCGCCATCAAGCCCACGACAGAAGCGGTCCGTCTATTGGCGCTCGACGCGGGGATACACGAACATACCGGGACGGTTGAGCGCCTTGGGCTGTTGTCGGAGACGGATCAATCCATAAGGGAAATCGGAGCGGGCGTCGCATCCGCCTATACCCTTTTTCTGCGCTACCGGAGCACGCATGGAAAACGGTCTGTCGATGGCGGACGCTACCTCGACGTCTCGCACATGGATGCTCATAGTACCACGTGTCTGCGCGACGCAATCGAACGGACGGAGGCATTGCTGACACTTATCCGCGTGCGGTATCAACTGGATGTGCTGGGCCTCCGGTGAAGCTCCCGGAAGGGGGGCCGGTGCACACGGAAGCGGCTTGCGTCCGATCAGTAGCGGATGCGGGCGAGGTAGGTCTTGCGTGAAGCGTCCAGAGCGTCCCGGAGTGTGTGGATGTGTTTGTCGGCAAGGAGAGGGAGCAACTTCAGAAAGATCTCCCCGGTCATGATCGCATCTCCGAGCGCAGTGTGGCGCCCCACCATGTTCACCCCCAGCCGCCCCGCAATCCCCTCGATGGTATGGTCCTCGTGACGCGGATGCACTACCGCTGAGAGCAGAAGCGTGTCAAGGACAGGATGGGTGAACTTCACACCGCTGCGTTTCTCCTTGATCTGCAGGAAACGGAGATCGAAGCTCACGTTGTGCCCCACAAGCACACTCCCCGCGACGAACCGATGGAATGCCGGCAACACCGTTTCGATGTCCGGCTGCCCCTTCACGAGTTCAGTGTCAATGCCGTGCACCCGAGTCGCTTCGGGGGGCACCGGTTGGCCGGGATCAATGAGTTGGTCAAATGCGTCCGCACGCAGGAGCCTGCAGCCCACAATACGTACGGCACCGATCGAGATGATCTCATCCCCTTCCGAGGGACGCAGGCCGGTGGTTTCCGTGTCAAATGCGGTATAGGTCAGCGCAGAAAGCGGAGTCAACCCCTCGGGCAGACCCTCGGCAGCAGGTCCGAAGAGATTGAAATCATAGAACTCGGGACGGCTGGCGATCGACGATGGGGCCTGCAGGCGGACCTGTACCTCACGTTCCCGCTGAAGCCGCGGGGACACATCCGTCGCCAGAAGAACGTAGCCGTTGATGTGCCGGCCGGCATCCAGCACAGGCGCGCATTCGATGCGCAACAGCTTGTCGGCAGGACCAGCGGCGACAAACGTTGTCGTTGCCGGTTCCTGCCCGTCTGCAAGTTTCGCAGCGATGACTTCCAGAGCACGTGCGACGAGCGAACGATCGACAAAACCGAAGATCGATCTCCCGAGACCCGGGATATGCATCGCCGCTGCTGCGCTCCCTCCTTCCGCGGCCAGAAGTATCCGGGCGAGTCTATTGGAAAGGAGTATTTGCCCCTCGATGTTGCAGACAACCACCCCGTTCGCGAATTCGTCGATGAGCGCAGCCAGGATGTTCCGTTCTTCCTCTGCCCGCCCCGTCGCCGCCGCCATTTCCGACCGGATGTTCTCCTCGAGCGCCTGCATGCGCTGCAGCGCGCGGTTCATGTGCTGCGCCAGTTCAACGATCTCCTCGCTCCCTGTCTCCCTCAGCCGGTAGGATGGATTCACAATTTGCACCACTTTTATTTCATCGATCATGGACCGGAGAGGTTCGATATAGGTGCGGAAGATCCAGAGGATCGCGAAGAGCACGACAATGGGAAACAGCGAGGCGACAGTGACAATAAGGACGGGATGGCGGTTGAGGAGAATCAGGAGGGTTTCCCGCTCCGCGGGGACCAGGTGGCTCCAGAGGGCAAGAACGCTCGCGCCGATGATGCACACGGTAACTGCGAGCGTCACGTAGCGCGGCATGCGCTTTCGCAGCACGGAGTTCACCTTGGTGAATCCGGCTGGGAGGGAATGAACCGGTATGTGACTCCTCTGTGCACGGTGGACCTGTTCCGGCGGTCAAGATACGCAGAAGAGCGAATCCAAGCAACGGCGGCAGGGCCAGATCGATCCCATGCCCGGCATGGCATCTCTTCGGCCGGTGGAACCACATCAACCCGGAAACGTAATCAGGAACGCCGTGCCTTGCGCCCGCTCCATGGTCACGGTCCCGAATATCTGACTCGTGAGCGTGTTGATGATATTCATCCCCATCGACGTCAACGTCTGAATGTCAACCCCTGGAGGGAAGCCGACGCCGTCATCCTGCACGCGCAGTTCCACTGTCTCGCCGGTCCGCCGTTTCAGCGTAACGACGACCGTCCCCTGTTCGCGTCCTTCAAACGCATGCTTGAGAGCGTTCGACACCAGTTCATTGACGATGAGTCCGCATGGAATGGCGATATTGATCTCCAGGAGCACCCGGTCGGCATCCACCGTAGCGGTGATGCCTGGCCTGTAATTGGAACGCATCAGCTGGGTCGTGAGCGACTTCAGGTACTCCCCGAAGTCGATGCTGGCCATGTCCTCCGAACGGTAGAGCTTTTCATGAACCAATGCCATGGAACGCACCCTGTCCTGCGTCTCCCTGAACAGGGCGCGGATTGACGGGTCTTCGGTCTGATATGCCTGAAGGTTCAGGAGGCTTGTGATCACCTGCATGTTGTTCTTCACGCGATGGTGGATCTCTTTCAACAACACCTCTTTCTCCCGCAGGGAGTTGCTGATCTGCTGTTCGTGCATCTCCTTTTCATGGATCTTCATCTCCTTCTCGTGCATTGCACGTGCATGGCTCAGCGACCGGATGCGGACGAAGCCGATCGCGCCGCCGGCGACCGTCAGCACATACAGTACCTTCGCCCACCACGTCGCCCAGACCGGAGGGACGACCACGATGTTGATGGCGGGACCCTCCCAATTCCAGATCCCGTCGTTGTTCGCGGCGGCGACCCGAAAGGTGTAGTGCCCGGGATCGACATTCGTATATGTCGCAATATGACCGTTCCCCGATCGGACCCAGGCTTTGTCGAATCCTTCCAGCATATAGGCGTACTGATTGCGCCCGGGATTGGCATAGTCCAGCGCGGCGAATTCACACGAAAAGAAATTCTGCGCATACGAAAGGCGGATTTCGGACAGCGTGGAGAGCTCGCTTTGGAACCGTTCACGGGAACCGAGGACCGAGAATGCGGTCAGCACGACCGGAGGCTTCACCCGGTTGTCCCGCACGCTATCCGGATGAAACCTGTTGAACCCGTTCAATCCCCCGAAAAGCATCTCGCCCGTATGTAAGCGCAGATATGCACCGGCGTTGAATTCGTTTGACTGGAGTCCGTCATTGACGGTGTAGCTGCAAACCACGCCTTGTCGGACGTCGAACCTCGCGATCCCCTTATTTGTGCTCAGCCAGAGGTTTCCGTGATCATCCTCCAGAATACCGTAGATCGTCGAGTTGGGAAGGCCCTCTTTTTCGGTGAAGTGGGTAAAGGTTCCTGTGCCCTCATCAAAGCGATCCAGGCCGCCACCCATCGTGCCGATCCAGAGGACCCCGGCGTGGTCTTCAAACAGGGAGAGAATCCCGTCATTGCTCAGACTCCGGGAATCCGAGGAGTCGCAGCGGTAGTGGATGAACCTGCCGTTCTGAAATTTGTCCAGCCCCCCGCCGAGCATGCCGACCCATAATCCGCCACGGCGTGACTCGAGGATGGGGAAGACCGTGTTATCCGCCAGAGTACCCGGGTCGGCCGGATTATTTACGAAGCGTGTGAAGTGGCCGGTGTTCCGGTCGAACCGGGAAAGCCCGCCGTAGAATGTTCCCGCCCAGAGCGTCCCCGACCCGTCGAGATACACCGAATTCACGGCATTGCTGCCGATTGTGGTGGAGTCATTCCGGATCGATTGGTAGTGAACCCATTGCCCGCTGTTCCGGATGAAATGAAACACTCCGGCGTCTTTCGTCCCCAGCCAGATGCTGCCATCACGATCTTCGCACAACGCAACGATCATAGTGCTTGTCAACCCCTTGCCCCCCGGCAGTCCGACGGGGTAATGCAGCACGCGGCCAGAGGTTTTCTCAATCCGGTCCACGCCGCCTCCCATCGTGCCGATCCACACGTCGCCGGAGCGATCCTCCAGGAAGGACCAGATCTGATTTGCGGCAATGGTGTTGGTGTCGCTCGCCGAATGCCGGTAGTGTGCAAATCCTCTGTAGCCGGCGGAGTACCGGTTCACTCCACCCCCCACCGTGCCGATCCAGAGAGAGCCGCCTACGTCAACGAACAATGAGACGACCTGATTTGCGCTCAGGCTGTTGGCATCGTCTGATTCGTGAACAAAACGCTGTGTCGATCCTCTATGAACCCGCAGAAGTCCCGCACTGTGTGTCCCGATCCACAGGTCCTGGCTCCGATCCACGGCAAAACACCAGACCATCCGTTCAGCACCGGAGTTGTCGGCGGGGACGGGAAGTTGCCACGGGACAAACCGGTTCTGCAAACGGTCGAATCTCCAGATGCCGACGCCCCATTGTGCACAAAGAAGGGATCCGTCGGGTGATTCCCCGATGGCCGTAAATGTGCACCCGGGACGCCCGGAACCGGACACGCTGACGTTGTATGTTTCGAAGTCATCCTGCGCCGCATTGTACCTGTTCATGCCGTCGTACGTTGCGACCCACAGGGACCCGGCGTGATCAACGTAGAGTGCCCAGACTTTGTCGTCGCTCAGGCTCCGGGAATCGGCGGCATGGTGCATATACGACCGGAATGAGCTCCGGAGCGGGTCGATCCTGCTCACACCTCTCCCCACCCTTCCAATCCATAGATAATGCGCGAAATCTTCCACAATCGACGTCACTGCCCTGATCCCAGGGGACTCCTCGCGCCGGAGCGCCGCCCCAAAATGGGAGAACGTCTGGGATTGGGGATTGAAACGATCGAGTCCGCCGCTGTTCGTTCCAACCCAGATATTGCCCCGGTTATCCTCCAGCAGGGCGGTGATGTAACTGTCCGAGAGCGAGTTGGTGTCGGCGGGATCGTTCCGGAACACATGCAGGTTGTGGCCGTCGTATCGGTTCAGCCCGTCCTGCGTCCCGAACCAGAGGAACCCTGACCGATCCTGGATGACCCTGGTGACCGCGCTCTCCGAGAGCCCGTCATCAATGGAAAGATGCTCGAATCTGAGCACATTGTACCCGGCACGTGCGCCGGACGATGCGATCAAAGCGAACAGGAACACAGAGGCTGCAAGGGAAGAGCCGTGTGTGCGGATGTCATCAAGAGACATAAGGATCTTTGCGCGGATCGGTCAGACGTTGTGAGAATGGACGGACGTGAAAAAAGCCTCACCGGTCACAGGTGTTCGTGATCGAAGAGGCTATTGCACGGACCAACCTCCGTTCTGGAAGCGGATCCCCCGAGAGGCATCGGGCGTGGGTGATGGAAAAAAGTAAGAATTTGGAGACGAAGATGCAATTATTGCATATCAGCATTCACTGGGAGTGCAGAATCATGTAGTGGAAGGGGACTCTTAGTTCGTGCGCGCACACCGGAACCCGTAAAAGCTGAACCCGTAGGCGGGACCGTTGCTGATGCGATACCAGGTGCGCAAATACGTCGTGCCGTAATACCACGAGCCCCCGCGCAGGACGCGCCCTGTCGGCGATGTGCCCCCGAAGAAACTGTCGGTCCATTCCCACGCGTTGCCCGCCAGATCATACGCCCCATAGGGACCCGGACGATTGTTGGTTTGAAAGGTCCCGTATGCTGTCCCGTTGTAGTACCCGACAGGTGTTGTCCCGTCGGTGTACGGATCCCCACTCCCGGAATAATTCGCGTCACCCTGGGTTATCGAGTTCCCCCAGGGGTAATCGTATGCCGTCGTCCCTCGTGCCGCCTTCTCCCACTCCTCTTCCGTCGGGAGCCGGAGATTGTAATGATTCGCATACGCCCAGGCACCGAACCACGTGACATAGACCACGGGGTGGTTGGTGTAGCTGTTATCGGGGGTGAGAACGAACTTGTTGTCGACATAGTTGATCTGTCCGAATTTGTTCAACCCGCTGTTGTTGCTTCCCAGGATGTAGAAGTCGCGTATCCCGGCAATCCATTTTGCATCACCGGGATACTGACCCCTCACCGTGCTACCCGAAACGGTCACCTCCCCCGATGCAAGAGCCTCCTGCAGATACTGGAGGTACTGTGCATTCGTGACTTCATACTTCATGATGGAAAAATCATAGTCAAGAGTCCGGACAGTATCCCCTTCTCCATAGGTGTATTCCCCTGCAGGAACAGTAACCCATTCCCCAACCTGGTTCGCGCTTCCGCTGCTGAATGTGATGCTGTCGATCTCGCTGATGACAAACGGCTGTTGCCCGTTTTTGGTGTGGACGGTCATCGTCTGCGGCAACGCGGATTGACACCAGACGCACGCCAGCACACAACACACAACAAGGTGATGATTCATGGCTTGGCTCTCCCATTCAATATCCGGTCCGTCATACGTGATTGGCCTGGCACTCACCTGATGAGCATCATCTTTTTTGACAGGACGTACGCACCGGCTCGAAGCACACAAAGGTATGCGCCACTGGCAACAGGCCGTCCCTGTGCATCCTTCCCATCCCAGCCCGACTCGTGCGGCCCCGCGTTCAGCCGACCCAGCGGATACGATCTGACCAACTGTCCGCTGATATTGACAATGGTCAGCGATACATCCGCTGCATTGTCCAAACGGTATTGAATCCGGGTGGCGGGATTGAACGGATTGGGGTAATTCTGAAACAGTGCGAGTGTGGCGACCGCAGTGTGCATCCGTTCCCTGTCGCTCGCCGATGTGGTTCCTGTAAAGGTGAGTTTTTGGATGTCCTGCACGGGAAAGGAAACTGTTGTCCCGTCCTTCTTTTTGATGTGCATCGTAGGCGTTTGTGCCCAGACAGTATAGGCGCAGAGGAGCAGCAGAGACGAGATTCTGATCATATGCGCGCTCCATCTCCTTGATGAGTATCCGTCCGGCCATCCATCAACCGTCACGATCAAAGTGCAGACAGCCCCACGCACATCCTTTCCGGGCATTCGGTGTCGGGGGAGTACGGCGTCGGGAGACAGGACTCGTTTCGGTCAGGCGAACCGATGGGTAACAACGAAAAACCTCTTATATCCTGAACGAGGACAAAAGAGGCCATTGTTATGAATTTCCATTGCGTCTCCGCCCCGAGGACGTGGATATGATGTGCAAGTATACCGAAGAACCTGGGCAATGTCAATACGCCCGCCTCCCTGCCGGACTCGAATTTTACCCGGAGGGTTAGTATCTTGCGTTGCAAACGCGACTCCCCCTTGTAGGGGTCGCACGAAAAGCGCTTTATGCACATATCACCAGGCAACGGAACCACGACGTGAACCGCGCTAACCTGGCATCTGGATTCGTCGCCATGGCTGTCTTTGCCATGAGCGGGTGCTGTTCGAAATCCAACGAAGGCCGCCGACCGGATAGACCCGACGGCCATGCAGATACGGTCTACGCTGCGGATGCAGTCCACGACACAGCCACAGGGAGTGAACCCATGAAGGAGACGCTCAAGCCACCGTATATAGAGAAGATCGGACAGCGGGGCAGGATTTCCATCTGGATTGTGGATGGATCCTACGTGCGGGCGCATATGGATGAAGAGTTCACGAATTACGGCCAGCACTACGGGTTCAGCTGCATTCCGGAACAGGAGTTCTGGCTCGACAAGGAGGCGAAACAGGACGAGCAGGCCTTTTTTATCGATCACCTTCTTGTCGAACACAGACTCATGGCCGGCGGCGCCTCGTACGATGATGCGCTTGAGGCCGCCGACAGTGCGGAACGCGCGGAGCGAAGGAAAGCCGGCGATATAGAAAAACTCGCCCAAAGGGGGAACCTCCCCGATCCGTCAAGAGTGCACATTCACCTCTGGAAGACCCTGGAGTCGGGCGTGGCCGTCTGGATTGTTGATGGAAGGGAGATACGCAGCGTGTTTGACGTAGATTTCACCGAAGGAGGGCATGACCACGTCTACGAGTTCGTCCCGACAAACGAAGTGTGGATCGATAATGACCTGGAGGAAACGGAACGTCCGTATGTGCTGCTGCATGAATTGCATGAACGGAATCTGATGGCACAAGGATGGTCTTATTCCAAGGCACACGAGGATTCCAGCCGGCTGGAATATCATTGCCGGCATCACCCGGAAGATCTGCACGCGGCCCTCGCAAAGGAAGGGTGGGAATAAGCTCCCGGATCATCTGGTGCGTTTTGTTTTGGCCCGAAGTCAAGCCCCTTGTACGGTTAGCATGAAACGGTCCCCCGGCCGTCAAGACCGGGGGACCGTTGTGCTCACGCCTCACGTCGAGATTATCCGCGCGTTCCCGCAACGCCTTATTGTTGCCTTGACCTCTGCTCGATTTCCGCACCCGGCACGGGAGGAAGGAACTCAATGTCCGAGAAGGCCCGGAACAGGTGGTCGGAAGAAAGGACGAGCGCGACCCGCCGTTGATCCATGTTGTATGCGAAATCGACACGGAAGATGCCGTTGCCGAGGTTCTTGCCGCTTTCAATTTGCAGTCCGACACCGGCGGAGGAATGGAACTGGTGTCCGTAGAAACCCTCACCCTGGTTCCAGACGACCCCCGAGTCAAAGAAGAAGGCTGCGCCGATCTTGAGAAACCAGAGACGCAGAAGCGAAAACATGCGATGTTCGACATTCACCACCAACAGGCGTTGTCCGGCAAATTCATAGCTCCTGTAGCCCCGCAACCCGGAGAATGAGCCCAGAGTCAACTGACTGCTCGGCGCCCAGTGCGACCCAATGGTCGTCGAGATCCTCCCGAGGAGAGTCTGATTCGGCAGCAGCCTCCAGTAATGCAGTGCGGTTGCAGAGACAGTCATTTCGCTCGGCGTATCGCCGATGAAATACGAAGCGACGGAGGCTTTGTAGTGTCCGGAAACCCCTCCGCCGAACTGCACGCTCCCCTGGCCAAAGACCCGTCCAAAATAGTCAACCGCACCGAGACTCGAGTAATGCAGATTGCGGCCAAGTGTAAGACCAACCTGATATCCTACCGGCACGTCCTCGACCCTGCCGAAGTTTTCGATGTAACTCCCCTTATAGTATCCCCGTGACAGGATGCTGATCGAGCCGATCACCAGATCGATGTTGTCAAACGGCCGGAGCTCCATGGAATCCGCGCTGGACCGCATTCTGAAATACCCTGCGGCAACCTGAAGTTTCGTTTCTGTGCCGAATGACGATGCGTACCACATTAACTGATTTTCCTGGTTGAGGTAGTCGTCGCGCAGCACATTCCCGTCCTGATATTGCCTGATCCTCACCCGGCCGGCGTTGGCGTAGCCACGGGCAGCCCAGTCCGCAGCATCCGCGTAGAACGGGCGCTGCACATCAATGGACGCCTGCCTCAGCTCATCGGCATCCCGGTACAGCAACGCCGTGCTCCACCAGCTTCCAAACGAGCGCGGTTCGGTGAATCCGATCTCCCCGCCATTCGGATTTGCTCTGTCCGAAATCCGGTTATACCCGACCTGTGCTTTCTGGCCCATGCCAAAAAGGTT
>PMCM01000048.1 GCA_003154155.1 Ignavibacteriota bacterium
ATGGACTCGAACGACCTTGAACGGGAGCGAGGGATCACCATTCTGGCAAAGAACACGTCGGTGCATTACAACGGCGTGAAGATCAACATTGTCGACACTCCCGGCCACGCCGATTTCGGCGGCGAGGTGGAACGCACACTCACGATGGTGGACGGCGTGTTGTTGTTGGTGGATGCCGCGGAGGGCCCGCTCCCCGGCACGAAATTCGTCCTGAAGAAATCGCTGGATCTGCATCTGAAGCCCATCGTGGTCATCAACAAGATCGACAGGAAGGATGCACGGCCCCACGAGGTGCTGGATGACGTGTTTGAACTCTTCCTGTCGCTCGGCGCCAGTGACGAACAGATCGATTTTCCCACCATCTATTGCATCGCGAAGCTGGGGATTGCCAAGAACGAGATCGCGGACCAGAGCGAGAATCTGATTCCCCTGCTCGACGCCATCATCAAGCACGTTCCGCCTCCTCCGGGGGACGCTACGTCATCGTTCCAGATGCTGGTGACGACCATTGACTACAGCGATTACCTCGGACGTCTCGGCATCGGACGCGTGCACCGGGGCACCATGCGGCTCGGCGCGCCGATGAAGGTCATCCATCGTGACGGGATTGTCGAGGATGCCCGGGTGACGAAGATTTACACGTTTGAAGGGCTGAAACGGGTGGAAGTGACTGAGGCGGGTGCCGGCGACATTATTGCGATTGCAGGGATGGAGGACGTGGATATCGGCGAGACCATCACCGAACAGGCCGACCCGACCCCTCTCCCCTTTGTGGCCATCGAGGAGCCGACGCTTTCGATGAATTTTGTCGTGAACAATTCTCCCTTCGCGGGGCTGGATGGCAAGTACGTCACATCACGGCACCTGAGCGAGCGGCTGGCAAAAGAGCTGCGGTCCAACGTCAGCCTCCGCATCGAGCTGACGGAATCCCCCGACACCTTCCGCGTCAGCGGCCGCGGGGAACTACACCTTGCCATTCTGATTGAAACGATGCGCCGGGAAGGATATGAATTCCAGGTGTCGAGGCCGGAGGTGATTTACAAGCGAATCGCCGACGTGCTTTCCGAGCCGATGGAACACGTGATCATTGACGTTCCGGACGAGTTTGTCGGCGTGACGATCGAGAACCTCGGCAGGCGGCGGGGCGAGATGCGGAACATGATCACCAGCAACGGCAACACGCGGCTGGAGTTTGTGGTGCCGGCGCGCGGCCTGATCGGCTTCCGCGGCGAGTTCATGACACAGACCAAGGGGACGGGCATTCTGCACCACAATTTCCACGGCTATGAACCGTATAAGGGAGACATGGCGCACCGGACCAAAGGCGCTCTTGTCTCCATGGAAACGGGCGAATCGGTTGCCTACGGCATGTGGAAGCTGCAGGAACGATCCGTGTTCTTCATCGAGCCGGGGACGAAAGTCTACGAAGGCATGGTTGTGGGGGAAAACGCCCGCGAACACGACATGACGGTCAACGTGTGCAAAACCAAGCAACTCACCAACATGCGTGCGTCCGGGTCCGATGAGGCAGTGCGTCTGGAGCCCCCGCATCTGCATACCCTCGAACAGGCGATCGAGTGGATCGGTGACGACGAGCTGGTGGAGGTGACACCGAAGAACATCAGGATCCGCAAGAAGCATCTCAACGCTGATACGCGCAAGCGGATGTCGAAAAAGGCAATCGAAGCGGAAGAGTCACAGGGGTGAACATCCTGTGTCCGGAAGAACAGCAACGCCCGGCTCGTGTGAGCCGGGCGTTGCCAGTTCCGGAAGACGTATCAATTCTAGAACGTGACACCGGCTGTGATGATGGGCACCATGGTGCTCGTGCCTTCCTGGATCATGAGCCAGTTCACCTTGATCTCGCCGAACACCGCCACCGGGCCAAACACGAGATCCGCACCCGCGCCGATATTATATGTCCCGACGGTCTGAGTCTTCAGAATCGAGATCGGTTTCAGACTGATGCCGCCCAGGGACAATGTGACGTCGGCGGCTTTCACGTTGGCCAGCCCTCCGCCGCCCGTCAGATAGGGTTTCACGACGGGAAGCGGGATAATGACCAGCTTGGCGTTTATATTACCCGAGATCATATCCACTCTGCCGCCGTCCACGAACTGCACGGGTAGACCGGGGATCACCGATTGGACGTAGCCCTTGAACTTGTCTTTGTCGGGTGACAGGGTGATATAATCCCCGGACAGGCGGAAGCTCAGGATGCTGAAGCCCACATCGAAGTGGACCCCGCCGCCCACACCGAGGCCGTACACCTGATCGAGGGCAACATCCAGCTGCCCTGTGCTCGGCGTCACGCCTGCAATCTCTTTCAGCTTGGCATTGATCTTGGAATTAATCATATTAGCATGGACACCAAACCCGATCGTTTGGGCCGAGGCCGATAGGGCCACGAACAGGGCACAACACAGTAATAGCCGCTTCATAAATCCTCCGTGATTGTTGTGTAGCGAAAAATGCCCGGTATACCTCGGTGTCAGGTGAATCGGGGGGACTTTCCTGTACGAATCTATGCTGTTGCGGACTCTTTATCAAGTTCTTATTCATGATTCTCTGATCGCGCAATACGACCACTGTAGAACCCTTTGACGATAACCGTTGTTATGTGTTATAGAGGGTGAACATGACAACTGGACGTTCCGCCGCCTTTTTGGCACTGCTGCTCTTTAGCCTGGTCCCCGGGTGTGACAAGGGACTCGGCCCCATTTTTGAACAGACCGGATTCAGCGGCACCATACATTTCCATCACTGGCCGCCGCCTGAGCAGGTGCTCGAACTCCGGCTCATCGCGTTCACGGACTACCCGTCGGACAGCAGCAGCATTCTCCAGACGCTGTTGTTGGGGAAAGCGGTGATCTACCCGCCGACCACGACAGGTGTAGCCGGCGCGCTCCAAATTCTCGGCAACAAGTCTGCCGACACGGTGGATTACGTGTTCACGACGGACGGGACGTTGCTGAAGGAAGGGACGTACAACTACGTTGTCGTCGCCTGGCGCTACGGTCCGAACTATTTCGCCGATTGGTCGCCCGCCGGGGTCTACACCCTGACGCCGGGCACGTTTGAACCGGCGCCGGTGATTGTGCGCGCGCACAGGATGAAAAAAGACGTCAACATCGACGTCGACTTCACCAACCTTCCCCCAAAACCATGGCGATGAAACGATACCTCCTGAGCATGATCGTCGCACTCTGTGCCGCCGCCACGGCGTTTGCCGGCGGGGGAAGCATCACCGGGCGCGTAATCGCACAAACGGAAGGGAACGCTGAGCCCCTCGTGGGCGCCATCGTGCTCGTGCAGGGCTCCGTGCGCGGGACCACGACGAACCTCAAGGGCGAGTACAAAATCGCCGACCTCCCTCCCGGCAAATACACCGTCACGGTCTCCATGGTAGGGTACCTGCGGCATAGCGTTGCCGGTGTCGAAGTGGAAGAAGGGCGGGATGTCGTCGCCAACGTGACCCTGACCTCCTCGCCGGTCCAGTTCGACCAGGTCGTCGTCACCGCCAGCAAGCGCCAGCAGTCGCTGGATGAAGTTCCCGTCAGTCTCTCGGTGCTCGACGCCGGTGAGATCAGACAGCGGAACGCGCTGGTACTCGACGACGCCCTTCGCTACATCCCCGGCGTCAATATGACGGGCTTCCAGGTGAACATACGCGGGTCGAGCGGCTACAGCCGTGGTGCCGGCAGTCGCGTGTTGATGCTCCTCGACGGCATCCCGTTCATCACCGGCGATACCGGGGAACTGAACTTTGAGACCATACCCATCGGCGAAGTGGACCGGATTGAAGTTGTCAAGGGGGCCAGCTCGGCTCTCTACGGTTCCAATGCTCTCGGCGGCGTGATCAACGTGATCACGAAGGATATTTCGGAACGGCCCAGCACCACCGTGCGCCTGTTTGGCGGGATGTACAATCAGCCGCCGTATGACCAGTGGAAGTGGTCGTCAAAATCGCGCTTTCTGAATGGGGAGTCTGTGAGTCATTCGTATCGCTCCGGGGACCTGGGTGTTTCCCTGTTCCTCTCACGCCAATTCGACGACGGTTACCGGCAGAACGATTACCGCCGGCGGTACAATTTCTATGTGAAGGTGAAGGAAGACTATGCCCAGCACAGCGCGCTGACGCTGACATTCGGATTGCTCTATCAATACGGCGGTCAATTCTTGTACTGGCGCAGTCTCGACTCCGCCCTTGTGCCGCCGGTGGCGCAACAGGACGACAACATCAAGTCCATCCGGTTCTTCACGACGGCCCAGTACACCACCGTGGTCAATGAGGCGTTCTCGTTGACGACACGTGCCATGTGGTATCATAACGACTGGGGATTCGAAACGCGGAGCGGCATCGGCCGTGCCGAATCCATCGCCGATGACTTCCGGCTCGAAGTCCAGGGAACGCTTCTTCCCAATGACATGCACACGTTGACATTCGGCGTCGACGGCAATGCGGATGTGATCGGGGGCGACATCATCAGCGACCGGGTGATCGGGGGCTTCGCCGCATTCTGCCAGGACGAAATCCGCCTGGCGAAACCCGTCATGCTGACGGCAGGGGCGCGGTACGATTTCTCCTCTGTCGGTGTCACATACCCGGGCGGCCAGCTGAATCCCAAGATTGCACTGGCCTATACCCCGTTCGCCGGCACTACGCTGCGCACGTCGCTCGGGGAGGCGTTCCGAGTGCCGGCGGTCGCCGAAGCGTTCCTTATGGCGGGGTTCAGCAACATCATTGCCCGGCCGAACCCGGACCTGAAGCCCGAACGCAGCTGGTCATTTGAAGTGGGCCTCGCCCAGCGACTCGGCGACTTCGGCACGTTTGACATCGCGGGGTTCCGTCAGGATTTTGACAATCTGATTGAGGTCACGCCGGACATCGAGGATAACGCCCTCAATTTCCAATGGCGCAACGTGGCAAAGGCGCGCATTCAGGGGGTGGAAACATCGGTGAAGCTGGGATTCTGGGACGGCCTGCTGGATTATTCCGTGGGCTATACCTACGTCTATCCGGAAGATATCACCGCGCATGACCTCCTCAAATACCGTCCCCGGCATATCTTCTACACGACGCTTTCCAGCAGGATCGGCTTTCTGCAGCCGTCGGTCGATTTCCGCTTCATCAGCCGGGTTGATCGTGTGGATGACATTCTCGGGAATTTCGGCATCATCGCCGACGGCGATGCACGCAACGACATTATCGTCACCGATTTCCGTCTCGGAGTTGATTTCACGCTCGGGAACGTGCCGTTCACGGCAACAGCAAGCGTGAACAACGCACTCAACTATAACTACGTGGAGCTGATCGGCAATATGTCGCCGCCGCGCACGTATATGCTGGTCCTCGAGGCCAGAATGTAGCGATCGCCCCCGGTGCGTTCCGCCGGGATCACCAGTGTTGACACACGATGCACCGAACCTGAAGGAGGAGTTATGAGGAGAGTACGATATTTTCTGGCCGTCGCGGCGACGCTGGCGGCGGCAGCCGCATCGGCCATCGCGCAGATCACGGTTGACACCAACGACGTGAAAACCATGTACGCAGTAGGGACGACCGTCACCTATCACAATGACACGCTGACCACGTCGCTCAATGTCGGTGCGCCGGGTAACACGTCGTGGGATTTCAGCGGTCTCAAAACGAGTTTCCTGGATCTCCAGAAGAGCCTGGTCGTTGCCTCCACACCGTATACTGCGGGATTTCCGCAGGCGACGCACGCACTCGTGGATAGCACACTGTCGTATGCCTTCTACTATGCGGCCCTCCAAGCGACGGTCACATTGAAGGGGATCGGCTTCGGCTACTATTCGCTGAAGGGAAATCTCCTGAACCTCGGACGCCAGGGGGCGGGCAATGGGTACTTGTATGGCGTGCCCGTCCCGGCCCAGGGCGCCTGGACCTTCACGCCGCCGTCGGTTGACCTTGCGCTTCCGCTGGAAATCAACAAGACCTGGACGACAGATTTCACGGAGTCCATTTCTGGCAGCTATAATCTCGGTGGTTGGACGGCCTTCGGGCCTCTCGTTACAGTGCATGATATTACCTATACCGTCGATGCCTACGGCACCCTCACGCTCCCCGGCGCCCATGTGCAGCCTGCGCTCCGGATCCGGAAGGTGGACAGGTATGGTCCGGCGTTACCGCTGAGCCTGGTCAGGGTGGGATATATCTACCTGGCGAAGAACGGAGCGTCTGTCCAGTTCACCGCTTACGACACTCTCGCGACAAGCGGAACGGTTTCGGTGACCTCGGTGCAGTGGACGTATCCGACAGCGACCTCGGTTCCCGCCGTTGCAGATGTTCCGTCAACGTTCGGGTTGAATCAGAATTATCCCAATCCTTTCAATCCCGCCACGACGATCGGCTACACGATCACCGGAGCAGGAGCCAGTGCAGTCAGACTTGCCGTCTATGATGCGCTGGGACGTGAAGTCGCCCTGCTGGTGGATGAGCAGAAACCGGCGGGAACATACCAGGTGATGTTTGACGGATCGCGGCTCGCCAGCGGCATATATCACTACCGCCTGACCGCTGCGGGCGACACGCGCCAGTTCACCGAAACCAAGAGCATGATTCTGATCAAGTGAGGTGGCATGTCGCCGGGCAGCATCGGACGGATGATCGACCTGGCGAATGAGTCATTCCGGCCGCAGGAAGACCCGTCGCAACTGCGGGTCACAGAGGAAATTCGTGAGCGGTTGCTTCGCATGCATCCGGCGACGCTCGCCGAGGAAAGCGATGAAGGCGGTCCGGTGGCCTGGGTACTGGTGATCCCGACGACCGGGGCGCTGCTTCATCGGTTTGTCCAGCGGCAGATTTCCGAGAAAGAATTGTTTGAGCAATCCCCGGAGGGCGTCATGTATGACGCCCTCTATCTGTGTTCAGCCCTTGTCCTTCCCGAGTACCGTAGGAAGGGGATCGCCTTGCGACTCATCACGGGCACAGTGGCCGCGATCCGGAGAGATCACCCCATCGCCGAACTCGGGTATTGGCCATTCAGTCCCGCCGGCAAGGCCCTTGCCTGGGCGATCGCGGACAGCACCGGACTCCCGTTGCTCGAACGCAACGAGGACGCACCGGAGCGTTCGCCGGCGCCGTCGTCTCCGCCTCCCCCGCAGTTGCGTTGATCCCTCCCGGGGCGGCTTGCGTTCACCCTTGTGTGCCGCTTCTCCATGCTCTCTTCTTTTCGACAGGCCCGCTCCGGCCCATCACGAGATCCAGGACAAAGACAGCGACCCCCAATCCGATGATTCCCGCGATCTGCATATTCCTCCCAGGTTATGGTCGCTGAAATATAACCTGTGGTCATGATCAGGGTGTTACCGGAATATTACCATTATGTGATGTTGTTCCGGTGCGGGATGATGCCTCTCCTCTCCAACGCTGTGCGGATTGTCGACAGGGCGCGCGTCATATGGTTTTCCACGGTCTTCACGCTGATGCCGAGCAGCGTGCCGATTTCCTGCTGGCTCTTCCCCTCATACTTGCTGAGAAGAAACACGGCCCGGCAACGATCTCCCAGCCGGGTATTGATAATATCCGCGATATGACGTTCAAGTATCCGCAATTCAAGGACGTCCTCGGGATTATCTTCTTCGGAAGGGGCGACGGGCGGGATCTGCGGTTCCAGTTTCTCCCGGATCGAACGGTGCCGGGCATGATCGCGGATAATATTCCCGCTGATGCGCAGGGTCAACGCGAGAAAGGGGAGGTGGGGCTTGAGCGACGCGCGGTGCTCCCAGACGCGCACAAACGTCTCCTGGACAATATCGTGGGAAAGGTCGGTTTCCCGGACGCGGAAAAACACCTGGCGGAAGACAAAGGGTTGATATTTCCGGAACAGCATCCCGAAGGCATCACGGTCTGAAGAGCGCACACGGGTAAGAAGTTCTGTATCGATGCTGGACTGTTTCACGAGGCTGATGTGATTCCTTAACGTGAAGGCAAGATAGAGCTTGCCTTGCAGATGCGCAACACCGTTCCAGGAAAAAGTATAGGGGGAAAGGGGCGCTCGTTCGTTTCACCTTCAGGAGGACCTCCATGATTACAGAGCGTCTGCACATGTTGTTGAGTCGCCGCAAGAAAAGCGGTGATGCCGTCGCCGATACCGCGCTCGCGCGCGCCCTCTCCCGGGACGTTGGCCGTGTGTCCGCGCAGGAACCCGAAACTGAAGCACAGTGGCGCAGGCTGGAAGCCCGCATCGTCGCGCCGGCACCAGCGTCCGCCCGGACACTGCCGCCATTCACGGTACGCCGGCGCGCATTCGCCCTCGCCTTCGGTGTCTGTGCGGCTGTTGTGCTCGTTGCTGCTGTGGTATACTGGATCCCCTCCACAGACTCCCGGGTATACCGGACAGGCTTCGGTCAGCAAAGTACGATCCTTCTGCCGGACAGCAGTGAGATCACGCTCAACCACACCTCCTCCCTCACCGTGGTCAATCGTCATCCTGCAGAAGGGCGCCAGACACTGCTGGACGGGGAAGCGTTCTTCCGGGTGCGGAGAAACGGAACGCCTTTCACGGTACAGACGGCGCTCGGTTCTGTTCGCGTGCTGGGCACGGAATTCAATGTCAGGGTCCGCACGGCAGAGATGGAGGTGGCCGTTGTCGGCGGGAAAGTGCGGGTCACATCCGGCGGGGGGGGCAGGGACAGCTCGGTTGTCATCTCGACAGGCGAGCGGACCCGGATCTCCCGGGGCGGATTTCCCGATGCGCCGGAGGCCACGCCGTTTGGTGCAGAATATCCCGGCTGGCTGCACGGGAAACTGCTCCTCGACCGGTCGACCATTGCCGGGGCATGTGAAGAACTGGGCGCGCAATTCGGGGTGACCATCGTCATTCAGCGGGCGGAACTGGGCGGCAAGACAGTGACCGGGGAGGTCGAAGGCCGGACAGTCGATGAAGCACTGAGAACATTCTGCGCCCTGGCACACGTGGCATACCGTCATGAAAACGATCGCTACATTCTGTATTAGCATTGCCCTGCTGTTGTCGTGTTGCACTCCGGGATCGGCGCAGGAGCAGCGGACGCGAGTCTCGTTCCGGTATGACAGGATGGAACTTGCCGCGGCGATGGATTCCCTCATGCGGCGGTATGACGTGTCGGTGGTGTATTTCGACGAGCAGGTACGCGGGATCAGCGTCCGTGCCGTCTGTGCGTCGTGTACCCTGGATGAGGCTCTTGACCAGGTGCTGGACGGCACCGGGTTGACATGGATCGCGATGGGGCGACAGATCGTTCTCCGGCCCCGCGCGGTGCAGCCGGCCAGGGTTGCATCGGCCGTCAACGGCCTCATCAGCGATTCGCTCACCGGTACCTCGCTTGCGGGAGCGGTGGTGGCGCTGCGCGATGCAGCGGCGGATTCCGCCGGCGCGACGCGCATGGTCTGTCCGACAAATGCGTTCGGGTTCTATTCGCTCCGCGACATCGGACCCGGGAGCTACACGCTGTCGGTGCGGAGGGTCGGTTACGCGCCGCGACAACTGCATGTGGTGATTGTCCCGGGTGAATCGCCGCGTCTTGACATCGCTTTGCAGCAGGAAGAAATTCCCATGCAGGAATTCACCGTGGAAGGGCACCGGACCGCATCCACTCCGGCAGAGGGATTCGTGCACGGAACATATCTGCGTTCCATTCCGTCCGATCAAACGCAGTTCCTGCTTGACGGGGCGCGTGTGTTCAATCCATCGCACTTCGGCGGCACAAGTGAAACCTTTCCGCCGGAACTCCTGAACGAAGTCGAACCGATGGTGGGAGGGCTCCCTCCGTATTACGGCGGGCGGATCGGCGGACTTCTGGACCTATCGGTGCGTGACGGCACGGGGGACCGGTTGAAAGGGATCGCCGGCATCGGCACCCTCGGGGCGGAGGTGGTGTTTGAGGGGCCCGTAAGTCCGGCGACGTCCTACGTGCTTTCCGCGCGCCGCACGTATCCCTATCCGGCCCTTGCGCTGTTGGAGCCGGACGCTTCGCCCAACCGCGCCGGTTCATACGAGGTGGACGGCAAGATCCAGAGCAGGGTGTCGGGGAGCAGCCGGCTCTATGTCAACGGGTTGTTGAGTGAAGATGTCTATACCAACGTCGCCGGCGCGACGGGCGGCGATCTCCGCAACACCTTCACGTGGGGGAACCAGATGCTGAATGTGCGCTGGTTGGGCATCAGCTCCCCGTCGCTCTTTCTCTTCGGCTCCCTCGCCTATTCGCGTTACGACCTGAACCTTGCCCACAACATGGCGTCGTCCGTCCCGGCCGCCGGGCCATCCCTCAATTCAGACTACCGGATGGAGGATCTGACCCTGCGTTTTCACGCTGAACACTTCTATGATCGCGAACATACGTTGCGTGGCGGGGTGGAGATCACGGAACATGGCATCGGCGGCAGCATCAGCGCGTTTTCCAGCAACCTGCTGCCGCTTTCGATCCAGGGCTTTTCTGCTTGGGAATTGTCGGTCTACCTTCAGGATCAGTGGCGCATAACTCCGGGACTGCTCGCCGAGCTGGGGGCACGTGCAACGTCGTTTGCCGGCAGCGGCGGCTCCCGTTCGGGAATCGACCCGCGATTCTCCCTCGTGGGGGAACTCGGGGAAGCATCGCGGCTCTATGCCTCCGTCACATCCATTAACCAGTTCATCCACCCGTATCGCAGCACCGGCGTGTTCTACTACTATCCGGCACTCATGTGGTACCCTTCGGACGACCATGTCAGACCGTCGACCTCCATGCACTTCGTCGCCGGGATGGAAGACTCCTGGGGCAACGATGCCTGGACCGGCAATGCAGAGTGCTATTACCGGATCACACGGGACACGCACGGTTTCACTGTCGCGGCTGTCTCGCCTGCGGCGCAGGAGTTGACCGATGCGATTATTTACGGTTCGGAACGGGCATATGGGCTGAGTGTGTCCCTTCGCAAGCGATACGGTGCGATCACCGGCACCGTACGGTATTCGCTGAGCTGGCTGTGGGATGCATTCCCCGACGTGAACAATGGCGTGGCATTCGCGTCTCCGTTCGACCGCCGGCACGAGGTCGAATTGTGGACGAGCTACACGCCCGGAAACGATTGGGCCTTCGGCGTCCTGTGCGTGATCGCGTCGACACCGCAGGTTCCCGTGCCGGCACCGCTCGCGCCAGCGGAACCTCACGCGTTCGGGGACGTCCGGGCTGTAACCGCAGCTGGTCCGGACATCGACGCCAACGGTGCCAGGACGCCAGGATTTCAACGGCTGGAGTTTTCCATCATGAAACGGTTCGCCTTCTGGAGTGTGCCCTGCCAGGTCACCCTCCGGATGATCAATGCCTACGGGCTGCTCGATCCGTTCGAATGGCAGGTTTCAACCGGCGGGGCTGCACGGCCATGGACGATCGTTCAAAGGGAACTGCATCTCTTTCCCCTCTATCCGACGTTGAGTCTCCATGTACACTTCTGACAACCAGGAGAGCGGGAGCGCCGTTTCGCGTGCGCCTGGCAATGGATCAGTTTCATCGGCGTCACAAATCACGGATCATGTGAGGCGGTCATAGAGGAACGCATCATGCATACCCATCGACAAGCGCTCATTCTCGTGCTGATCGTCGCACTCTGCTCCGGAAACCTTTGCGCGCAATACTGGGGAGAGCGGGTCCTGGAAAAGGGCTTTGAACAAACTGATTTCTTTTTCGCGCCGGCAAATCTCCTGCCGTATGGGATCGGCAGTTTCAAGGAGACCTCCGCCGGTCTTCTCCGCGACCCGCTTCAGGATATGGTTGTCAATCCGTCCCGTCTCGCATTGGATTCGGCAAAGAACACCTGGCTGTACACCGATTTTCGGGGCGCAAAGAACGTCAAGCAGGAAGAAACCTTTGCCGTGCCGGTCCCTCTGGCGGACGACCGTGTTGCGTCCAGCGTGGCATACTATCCGTATTCGCAATTGTACCTCCAGACCCNNGTCCGCTGCCCGAAAGCGTTCCCGCATTCTTTGTCGGGGCGACATACCAGTACACCTTGCAGGACGAAAAATACTACGCCGTTCCCCAGAATATCTATCGAACAACAGCGGGCTACGATTTCAACGGACGCGATATCGCCGCCTCCTCCGCCATACCCATTGTCGACAAGTACAGCGGAAAGGATGAAATGCATCAGGCCGGCCACTCAGGCTCGGTGTTTCTCCGCTATTCACTGGAAAACAAGCTGGATATTGCCGGGAAGCTGAGCCGGTCGGTGTTTGAACGCCATGGTGCGTACGGGTCATCGAACTTCTGGGATCAATCGAGCTCGAGTTCATCTCTCTGGGCCAATATGGAGCTCCGGTCCCAGAGCTATGCCCATTGGGATCTTTGCGGGGGCATGACATATCACTTCAACGAGAACATCGCCATCGGAGGTACGCTCGGCTACCTGCGCGGCGATGGGGTCCAGGCGCTCCATGACAACGATTCGTCGTACTACGACTACGCGTCCACCGCTTCGACAAGTTTCTATAACCGTTCCGGGAACGAGCAGTACCAATGGCGGAATGCCGGGAAGACATACTATGGCGGAGGCGACCTGGTCACCCATCCCTCTCCGGCAACAACGCTCAGCTTCTCGTATTCGCGCCAGACGACCGCCATCGACCTCGCGGTCGGCTCGGGGATTCTCGACACCAGTTACAGCACATATTCCTACGTGAATGGAACGGTGCCATTCACCAGCATTTCCGGTTCCACGCTGACCGACCGGCGGGCCGGATCAGGCNNCGATGGGGGCCCAGCTCGAATGGTACAACATGGAAATCACGACAAGCGAATCGGTCACGCTTGCGGATCACTACGGCTACAGCAGCTCGAACGGGGATTACCAGTGGGAAACGTCACAAGCGGAATCCAAAGATCTCCTCTGGACCTTCACCACCAAACGGACCAGTTTGCGGATTCCTGTATTCGTCACGATTCAGGCATGGAAGGCGGTGCAGCTTCTGATCGGGATTAACCGTGATATGACATCCTGGAACATCGACGATGTCACGCTGGCGCTGTTCCGCTACCGCATTTCCGTGGAAAACGGCTCGCTGACACGGAATGACAACTTTGGCGAGCGGTACACAGTGCCGAATGAAAATGACAGCGATGTCCGGACCACGTTGCTGGCCGGCCTCGTCGTTGCGCCCACAGACAAGCTGAATCTCCGTCTGCTCTTGGTCCCCAATTTCCGGCAGGGACTCGACGGTCAGGAATTGGAACAGTTTCAGATCTGGCTGGGGGTAACAGTGACACTCTAGACGAGCCGGGGGAAAACACAGTGTCACTTCCACAGCAATGTTCCATACGCAAGAGTGAACCTGCAATTGACCATTAACCCGACACTTGAGAAGAACAGCCTTCCGTATGTGATCGCAGTCTGCCAGGCGTCTTGCATTTCCCCCCCCTTCTCGCTTCATTGACCCATCATAGTCACGTAGCGGGCATGTCATACCGGATCAAAGAGATCTTTTACACACTCCAGGGGGAGGGGAAGCATACAGGCCGGCCGGCCGTCTTTTGCCGGTTTTCGGGCTGCAATCTCTGGAGCGGGCGGGAAGAAGACCGTCGTTCCGCCGTCTGCCGGTTTTGCGACACGGATTTTGTGGGCGTCGATGGGCCGGGAGGCGGATCATATGCTTCCCCTGATCAGGTCGTCGAAGCCATACTCGCGTGTTGGCCCGGGGGTGCCGCTGGGACGTCTCCGTTTGTTGTCTGCACGGGAGGGGAGCCGTTGTTGCAACTTGATGCCCCGCTCATAGAGGCGCTCCATGCGCGCGGCATCGAGATCGCAATCGAGACGAATGGAACATTGCCCTTGCCTGCGGGCATTGACTGGGTGTGCGTCAGCCCTAAGGCGAATACGAACCTGGCTGTGTCTGGTGGAGATGAACTGAAACTTGTCTATCCCCAAAACGGCATGGATCCCGAGACATTCCTCCATCTCCACTACAGCCACTTTCTTCTTCAACCTATGGATGGCCCCGAGCGGGAGTTGAATACCCGGATCGCCCTGGAGTATTGCCTGGAACACCCTGTTTGGAAACTGAGTCTTCAGATGCATAAAATCCTCGGTTTGCCCTAGGCTCCAGTGCCCGCAGGGAGACCGGACGACCGGGTTTGCATTTTCTTTATGTTTCCTTTTCACCCTTTATTCCTGCTGGATGGCGCCGGCGTGTGCTTGTCCGTACATTTCCGCTGCCGGGGCGTCATGCCACGCCCGACCTCGTCTTACCACAAAGAGCACACCAACTTGAAAAACGTTAGAAAAAGCGAGATCTTTGCGGCATGAAAGACTCCGATGTCCCACGTCCGGATCCCGACGAACTCCTCAAGGCCATTCACCGTGAGGAGCGGTCCCAGGTCGCAGGCCGCCTGAAGGTTTTCTTCGGCATGTGTGCGGGAGTGGGCAAGACGTACGAGATGCTCAAAGCCGCGCATGAGGAACGGCGGAAGAACGTCGATCTGGCCGTCGGCTACGTGGAGAGTCACGGTCGGCCGGAAACGCAGGCGCTGGTGCAGGGCCTCGAAGTGCTTCCGCGACAGAAGGTAGACTATCGCGGCACGGTAATTGAGGAAATGGACCTCGACGCCATCCTGCGCAGGAAGCCCTCCGTTGTGCTGATTGACGAGCTTGCACATACGAATGCCCCCGGAAGCCGCCATCCCAAACGCCATCAGGACGTTCTGGAGATCCTCGAACACGGCATCAGCGTGTACACGACGCTGAACGTGCAGCATCTCGAAAGCCGGGCAGACACTGTTGCGCAGATCACCGGTGCCCGGATTCATGAGACCGTGCCCGATTCGGTGTTTGCCCGCGCGGATGATGTGGAAGTGATCGACATCTCCCCGGATGCGTTGCTGCAGCGGTTGGCGGAAGGGAAGGTGTACACGCCCGAGCGTTCCCAGCAGGCCCGGCAGAATTTCTTCCGCATAGGTAACCTCACTGCGCTTCGCGAGATGGCCCTCCGGTTGACGGCGGAGCGGGTTGACCACCAGCTGCGCGAGTACATGCGCGGGAATCAGATTGTTGGTCCGTGGAAATCGGGGCAGCGCCTGATCGTTGCCATCGGACCGAGCCCGCACAGCGCGCAGGTTGTCCGCTGGGCGCGCAGAACTGCATACACGCTCAACGCCAGCTGGGTCGCCGTCTATGTAGAGCTCCCCGGGGAGCTTGCGGAGAAGGCACGTGTCCAGCTCGACGGCAACATCCGGCTTGCGCGCGAGCTGGGCGCCGAAGTGATCACGACCGCCGATACCCGGATCGACCGGGGCCTGCTGCGCGTCGCACGCCAGGAAAATGCGTCCCACATTCTTCTCGGGCGAAGCGGCGAGCGCGTCCCGTTCTGGCGGAAGAGCATTTTTGATCGTTTGCTGAAGGACAGCAGCGGCCTTGATCTCTACGTTGTTGCCGCCGAAGGCCCGGAGCAGGCCGCACCGTTGCACTGGTTGTTCCGGCGCACGTCCACCTGGGGGCAATACGGGATAGCGACCTCCGTTGTGAGTCTCGTCGCCATTCTCTGCTTTCCGTTTTCCGCTGTCCTGGGATACCAGACTGTCTCCCTGATTCTCCTTCTCACGGTAACGTTGCTGTCGCTGCGTCTTCATGCAGGGCCTGTCCTGGTGGCCGCCAGTCTCAGTGCGGCGATGTGGGATTTCCTGTTCATTCCCCCGGTCTTCACGATTAATATCGGCCAGCCCGTCGATTTGCTGATGCTGATCACGTATTTCATCATTGCGCTCGTCACGGGAGTCCTGTCCGCGCGCAGCCGCGCCAACGAATCGGCCCTGCGGTACAGGGAGGAACGCTCGAGTGCGCTGTTCAATCTGACGAAAGATCTCTCCCAGGCGCGCAACGTCGACGGCGTGGTTGGCGCCGCAGTGACAAACCTGAAGCGACATTTCTCCGCCGACACCGTCGTTCTCCTGGGGACGCCGGACGGGGATTTTACCAATACTCCGCACGCGGCGTCGACATTTCCGATTGACGACAAGGAATTCAGTGTTGCGTCGTGGGCGTACTGGAACGAACAGCGCGCGGGACGATTCACCCAGACGCTGCCGTCGGCCCGCGCATTGTACTATCCGCTCTCAGGACCGCGTTACTCGCTCGGTGTTGTGGGTGTATGCCTTCCGGCGAAGGATCCGCCGGGGCTTGAGCAGGAATCGCTGCTGCAGAATTTCATGGATCAGATCGCCTCCGCACTGGAGCGGGAGAGCCTGAGCGAGCTCTCGGCGCGGGCGATGGTCCTTGCGGAATCGGAACGGCTGTACAAAGCCCTGTTCGACTCGATCTCTCATGAGATGAAAACGCCCCTCGCCGCGCTTGCAGGATCGGCGGAAGGGCTCATGGATGATGCGCTCGCCTCGCAAACGGATGTCCGTCAGCAGCTTTCCCGGGATGTCTACAGCGCATCACAACGATTGACGCGATTGGTGGAGAACCTGCTGGATATGACCCGCCTGGAATCGGGCTTGATCCGGCCGCGGCTGGATTGGTGCGATGTGGGGGATATTCTCCGGGATGCCGCGCGGAAAATCGAGACTTTCTCCCAGAGCCATCCTATCGGCATCGAGGTCCAGAATGATCTTCCCCTCGTGCGTCTCGACTATGGCCTGATGGAACAGGCCATCATCAACCTCCTGCAAAACGCCGTGTTGTATAGTCCCGCCGGAACACCCGTGACAATCCGGGCAGCGGCACTTGATGGGGATTGCGTGATTACGGTGCGCGACCGGGGCCCCGGGTTGCCGGCCGGCCATGAAGAACGGGTCTTCGAGAAGTTCTACCGAGTTCCCGGCACACCGGCGGGGGGGACAGGCCTGGGGCTTTCGATTGTCCGCGGATTTGTTCAGGCGCATCGCGGATCGGTGACTGTGCGCAACGCCTCCGGGGGCGGAGCGGAGTTCTCCATTCGCGTTCCCCTGGCGGCACCCAAGAACGGAGATGAAGAACGCCATGCCCGGTGAACCGCTTATCCTCACCATCGATGACGAACCCCAGATTCTCCGGCTGCTTCAGCTCACCCTGGAGAAGAACGGTTACCGTGTGATGTCCGCCAGCACCGGGGAAGAGGGTGTGCTCCGTGTCAGGACGAGCGCCTATGCGCTCATCGTTCTTGACCTGGGGCTGCCGGATATGGATGGCATGGATGTGCTGAAACAGATCCGGAGGATGTCCAAGGTGCCGGTGATCATCCTGACGGTGCGCAGCGGTGAAGCGGAGATCATCGAGGCGCTGGACCAGGGGGCGGACGATTACCTGACGAAGCCGTTCAGGACGGGCGAGCTCCTCGCGCGTGTTCGTCTCTGTCTGCGCAAGGCGCAATTCACCGAAGACGAAGCGGTCGTGCACATTGGCCCCATCACGATCGATTTTGCCGCCCGTCTGGTGGCCCGGGACGGCGTGCCGGTGAAACTTACCGGAACGGAGTTCGATCTTCTCCGGCTGTTTGTCCACCACGCCGGAAAGGTGCTGACGCATAAGTTCATCCTCGAATCTGTCTGGGGGCCGGCATACAGTGAGGAGACGCAGTACACCCGTGTGCACGTCGGGCATTTACGAAAGAAAATCGAGGAGAATCCTTCCGACCCGCGTTTGATTCTCACAGAGTCCGGGATCGGCTACAGGTTTATGAAGGAGTAACAACCGATCTCCTGCCTGTCTCCGCGACACACACACCGGCGCATACCGTTCGTCGTCGCCGGACGACGACGAGCCACCGGAGCCCCAACACGCTCTCTGCGGACGTCGCCCGATCCCTTCTGAGTGTTCCGACAACAGCGCAAACCCCCGGCTGACCCTCCCACGCGTATCTTCATCCGCCGGCGGAAGGCCGGCAGAAGAGGGCCGGCAGAAAAACGCATTCCATCTGGAGTTTCTGCCCCGCGCGACGTATCTTACCTGATCGTAACGCCGCGTCGAGCGGAGATCACCATCAGCCGGGGTCACTATGGACAGGGACGGCAAGACGAGAATGCCCGTGCTTTTTGTCGGGCATGGCAATCCCATGAACGCGATTGAAACGAATGCGTTCAGTACGGCGTGGGAGGAGATGGGCAGGGTCCTCGAGCGTCCGCGCGCGATACTTTGCGTCTCGGCGCACTGGGAAACGAGCGGCAGCTCCGTCACGGCACAGGAACGCCCTCCCACGATACATGATTTTTATGGCTTCCCGGAGGAGCTGTTCGCCGTGGAATACCCTGCACCGGGGGCGCCGTGGCTTGCCGCCCGGGTCCGTGAAGTGTGCCGCACACATCCCGTGACGCTCGACCAGGGCTGGGGCCTGGATCATGGTGCATGGTCGGTGCTCTGCAGAATGTTCCCCGGTGCGGACGTGCCCGTTGTGCAGTTAAGCCTTGACCGCGGAAAATCTCCTGCCGATCATTACGCAATGGGAAGGGAGCTTCTGCCCCTCCGCGATGAAGGAGTTCTCGTTCTTGGGAGCGGGAATATCGTGCACAATCTGGGCCGCATAAACTGGGCGGGGGGTGCCTACGCATGGGCGAAAGCGTTTGATGGCAGGGTGGCCGCCATGATCCGGAGCGGCAAGCACGAGGAGATTCTGGCGCTGCTTGACGGTGGCCCTGACGTGGAGGCTGCCGCACCCACAACAGAGCATTTTCTGCCTCTCCTCTACTGCCTTGCCCTTCAGCAGCGCGGCGAGCAGGTCAAGTTCTTTACTGAAGAAGTGGTCTTGGGATCGCTTTCGATGCGGTCGCTGATCATTCATGACGTGCAATCCTGACCACGGAATTCTGTAAAACCTCTTCTTTCGTCGATGCCTGCGCATGTTCTCTTCCTCCCGGCACGCGTGGGAAATGGTGTCTTGATGAAACCGCAGGCCATAGTGCTTCCGGGTCACTTTCTGCTGCCCCGGGCGGCATCCTTGTCCTACGAGGTTTGCTCTAGGTCCATTTCTCCATCTTGTATCGTCAAAATCATGGGGAAATTACATCTGCGGGCGATTGCCTCTGTGGTGAAGAATTTCTATCCATGAAAGGGGGTCAGGAGCGCTTTGCGCACAGGCGTCCTGTTCATTATTCATCCACCACCCCGTGAAGGAGTGATCGACGTGCAACGCAGCGCGCACACTTTGTATGTGGGATTCCTCCTTGGGATCGCGCTGATCACAACCATCGCCGGCGGACTTTACGGGACGGACTATTACCTGACGGGCATGACGGACCGTCCGTTTCATCCCCAATACGATGAACTCAAACCCACCGGAGTCGTCGGTCACGGCTACGGGATTGTTGGTTCCCTCATGATCATTGCCGGCGTGGCGATGTATTCCACCCGCAAACGGATGCGGCTACTTTCGGGGGTGGGGAAGCTTCCACTTTTTCTGGAATTCCACATTTTTCTTTGCCTGACCGGACCGATTCTCGTGCTCTACCATACCACCTTCAAGTTCGGGGGATTGGTGGCGGTGAGTTTCTGGAGCATGACTGCCATTGTGTTGAGCGGGATTGTGGGAAGGTATCTCTACGTGCAGATTCCCCGGGGCATTCAGGGGCATGAACTCAATGCCGCCGAGCTCGCAAGAGAGTAGACACGGCTCACGAATGCGCTGATCGACGATTTCGGCCTGAGCCCGGACATGATCGCAAAGGTGGATCGGTTGTCGGGTCTTCACGCCGGACCCCCGCGTACGGGATTTCTGACATTGCTGAAATTTCTCATTGTCGATGACCTGGTCCGCCCCAGGATGATCCGGTCGCTCGTGCATTCTCTCGGCCTGCACCGGGATGTGGAGCATCGTCTGACCGGTGTGATCAGGACTCGGCACACCTTGCATCGCCGCATTGTCGTTCTGGAAAATGTCCGCCGGCTCTTCCATTACTGGCACGTGATTCACGTGCCCTTCAGCATTGTGATGTTTGTCATTCTGTTCATCCACGTCGGGGTCGCGGTCGCATTTGGCTACACCTGGGTGTTCTAATGAAGCGAGCCATTCTGCTGCGTGTTCTGGTCTTCAGCCTGTTTCCCCTCGGGATGGCCAGAGGACAAATATCTCCCGGGGAACTCTCCGCCGCCCATGCGGACCTGGAGGGGATGAGCAACTGCACCCGATGCCACACCATCGGGCGGACAGTGACACACGATCGCTGTCTCGATTGTCATCGCGAGCTCAAATCCCGGATTGCGGCCGGAAAAGGCTATCATGCAAGGATTGCCGCACGCGAATGCGTTGACTGTCACAAGGAACATCACGGCAGGTCGTTTGCGATCACCAGGTTCGATCGCACCGGATACGATCACAAGCTTGCCACCGGATTCGCGTTGGAAGGAAAACATGCGCAGCTGGAATGCCAGAAGTGCCACCGGTCCGATTTACTCCGGGCGGCAGACGTCAAGAGCAATCAATCTCTTGTACACCACGGGACCTATCTGGGACTTTCACCGGCGTGTGCATCCTGTCATGACGATGTCCACCGGGGTCAGTTTTCCGGCGATTGTTCGACATGTCATACTCCTTCGGCATGGAAACCCGTCGGCAACTTTTCGCATGACCGAACTCGTTTCCGGCTCACCGGCAAACATACGGAGGTCCCGTGCGCATCTTGCCACAAGGCCTTGCCGGCGGATCCGAAAACAGTGCGGTTTAAAGGACTTGCCTTCCAGGGATGCAAGGACTGTCATGCCGACCCGCACAAAGGNNTTGGCTGCCATACTGCGACCGCGGGAGCGAGTCCGGGTCACGGGCTCCGCTTCGCCAGGTTTCAGCGCTGTGCAGACTGTCATCCGGACCCCCATAAAGGACAGTTCGCATCCCGCATTCGCAACGGCGGGTGCGAGTCATGTCACGCGGAAAATGGATGGCATGAGGGACCGATGAAAACTTTCGACCACGCGACCACGCGTTTCCCTCTGCGGGGGAAGCATGCAGTGCTCGAGTGTGCGACCTGCCACGGGACCACCCCCGGCGTCCGGGTGACCCCCGATATGCTGACAGGGTTTGCACGGTGTGCCGCGTGTCATCCTGATCCGCATGCCGGCCAATTCACCCGCGGAGGAGCGATCACCGACTGCGGCACGTGTCACAACGAAGACCGGTTTGTGCCGGCGGCATATTCAACGGCCATGCATAATGCCAACAGATTCTCGCTGAACGGCGGCCACGAAGCGGTGCCGTGCGTGAAGTGCCACGCGACAGAAGTGATCGCAGGAAAACGTGTGCAGGTGTTTGCCCGTGCCTCTCTGCCGGCGTGCGTTGCCTGTCACCAGGATCCCCATGGCGGGAAACTCGCCCGTTTCACCGCCGCCGGGTGCACAGTATGTCATACGTCGACGATGTGGACGGATATCCATTTTGATCACAGTCAAACGCGGTATCCCCTGGATGGCAAACACGTACGCGTTGCCTGTGCGCGCTGTCATGCGCCGTCCACGGGTTCGCGCGCACCGGATCTCTGGCAGTTCCAGGGTGTCGCCACGGCCTGCGCGGGATGTCACGGGGGAGCCGCACCGGCGAAATCCACCGGTAGCGTGCGGGAAGGAGGAAGGAAGCAATGAAGGTCGTCGCGGGGTGTGTCTGTCTGCTGATGATTGCCTGGGGATGTCCGGCGGCGGGCCAGGACAACCCGCACGGCGAGCTTTCCGTGTCGTGCAATGCATGCCATACCACGGATTCGTGGCGTGTGGATCTTTCCGCGATCACGTTCGACCATGGACACACGTCGTTCCCGCTGGCCGGACAGCACCAGAGTGTGCCCTGCCGCCAATGTCATGCGTCGTTGACATTTTCCGCCGCACCGGGACGCTGCGCTTCATGCCACGAAGACATCCATCGCGGCGAACTGGGGATGTCGTGTGACCGCTGTCATACGCCTCAATCGTGGCTGGTGCCGGACATGCCGCGCAGGCATGCCCAGACCCGTTTTCCGTTGACCGGCTTTCATCTTACGGCCCAGTGCGAGCAATGCCATGTGTCGGAACAAAAACACCAGTACGTGGGCGTGTCAGCTGAATGTTACGCGTGTCACCGCAAGGACTACCAGGCGACCGTCGCACCCGCGCACGCTTCCTCGGGCATCAGCACGGATTGCATCCTTTGCCACTCCTCCCGGGCGATATCTTGGGGAGGGTCGTTCGATCATGCGTCGACCGGTTTTCCCCTGGCCGGCGCCCATGCGACCGCCGCGTGCGGTGCCTGCCATACCGCGAATCGCTTCGTCGGGACTCCACGTGATTGCTACAGCTGCCACCAGTCGTCCTACACGGCAACGACCAATCCGCCGCATGCCGCAGCCGGATTCAGCACGAATTGCGAACAATGTCATTCGGCAACAGCCGCATCATGGACCGGTTCCTTTAATCATACGCAGACCGGGTTTGCCCTGACCGGTATCCACGCCACGGCGACTTGCAATGCGTGTCACGCGGGAGGGCGATTCAAAGGAACACCGACCGATTGCTACAGCTGCCATCAGGCGGATTTCACTGCCACGACGAATCCCGCACATGTGGCCGGCGGATTCCCCACCAACTGCGTGCAATGCCATGCGGCGACCGCCGTATCCTGGAACGCTTCGTTTGACCACACACAGACCGGGTTTTCACTCACGGGCATTCATGCGACGACGGCATGCGCCTCATGCCATCCGGCCAACCGGTTCAAAGGGACGCCGACGGACTGCTATGGCTGCCATCAGGCCGATTTCGTCGCCACCAACAACCCGGCCCACGTGGCGGCAGGGTTCCCCACGACGTGCGTCACGTGTCACCTCGCGAATGCAAGTTCCTGGAACGCTTCGTTTGATCACTCGACGACGGGATTCGCATTGACGGGAGCCCACGCGACAGGAAGTTGTGTATCGTGCCATGCGGGCAATCGGTTCGCCGGCACGCCCACGGACTGCTACAGCTGCCATTCGGCCGATTACACGGGCGCAACCAACCCTGTGCACACGCCCGGAGCCTTCCCGACCACCTGTGTGACGTGTCACACCACGACGGCGTGGCAGCCCTCAACGTTCAATCATACGACCTATTTTCCCATCAGCGCCGGTTCGACGCATTCGCCGGGGCGCTGGAGCACCTGTGCGGATTGCCACACAAATCCGACGAACTACGCAGTGTTCTCCTGTCTGAACTGCCATGAGCACGTACAGACTACGATGGATTCTCGGCACGCGAGAGTCAGCGGATATTCATACGATAGTCAGGCGTGTTATCGCTGTCATCCGAGAGGGAGCGGAGGATGAGGAAAGGGTGGATGATAGCGGCGATGGCCTTGTGCGCCACGAACGGCTTGATGCTGGCGCAGGAGGTCGGGGAACGGCGTGTTGTTGTGACGGTCTCCTACGTTTCGTCGCAATCGGTGTACCTTGATGCCGGTAAGAACCGCACACTTGCGCCGGGGGATACGGGCGTGGTGATGCGGCCTCGTAAGGCCGGCGGCCGCCTGGTGATTACCGCAGTGTCGACAAGTTCGAGCTCGGCCCGTATGCTTGTCGCCGGCGATTCCGCCGCTGTCGGTGACACGGTGATCGTGACCACCTCTCGTCGAGCCGCGATTGTGCCCTTGGCACAGGGCCCGGGCGCGCCCATGCCCCCCCGTGCCGGCGGTTCCGTAGACCGGACCCCGAACTGGCTTCGTGGCCGGATTGCCGTACAGTATACAGGATCGACGGAACAGGGAATCGGCACGACACTTTCACGGCCGTCGCTCCTTCTCTACCTCCAAGCGGGTCCGGTTGCCGGCTCGGACCTGCACTTCAGTTTCCACGGACGCCTCGATGGAGCGCTCGCCCGGACGATCAGCGCCTTCGGGAATCAGGGAACAACGCTCAAAGTATACGATATGACCCTCGGATTGGACGATCCGCGGCGCTGGTACGGTTTTTCTGCCGGTCGCATCTCGTCGGCTTTTGTCGGCGGGCTCGGACTTGTTGATGGTGTACAGGCCTTTGGACGGGCGGGGAATTTGACCGTGGGAGTGCTCGGAGGGTTCCAGCCTGACTATCGCACATCGGGATTCGACACGCACGCTCAAAAGCTCGCAAGCTTTGCGAACTATGCCTGGGGCGATGGACAGTCATCGAGGGGGAGCAGTACCATTGCATACGGACGGCAACTCTTCGAGCAAAAACTGGATCGCGACTTCCTGTATTTGCAGAACACGACGGCCTGCGGTTCAAGCCTGTTCTTGTATCAGAGCACGGAAATCGATCTTCATGCACGGGAGGGGGATACCCAGCGCAGCGCGTTTGCGCTGACCAATACATTCCTGACCCTGAGTTACCAGCCGCTGGCGTGGATGACCGCGAATCTCAGTTACGATGCCAGCCGCCCGATTGAGTTCCTGGAATCGGAGAAGTCCATTGCCGATTCACTCCTGGATCGCGCGCTGCGCCAGGGTGTGCGCGGCTCGCTCTATTTCCGGCTTCCGCTCAACATCATGTTCTCCGGGTTGGGCAGCTATCGCGCGCCTGCGGGAGGGTTGCCCGGAGGTTATTCCGCCGGCTCGGGCGTGCGCATGTCCGATATCGCCGGGACCGGATTCTCCGCGGGAGGGCAGTATCTCCGGATGAAAAGTCCGTACACGGACGGACATGAGCTGACGGGGGAACTGGAGGTCGCTCCTGTGGCGACGTTGACAGTGTCTCTCCGTTGGGATCAGTTCGCGTTCATCCCGTATGAGGCGGGAGATCACGTCGTCATTACCACGTGGACCGGAAGTGCCAGCTGGAACGTCCTTAAGGGATGGTATGTCACGATGTTCGGCGACCGGGTGATGGATGGGGACCGCCTCCAGTACAGGCTGTTTGTGGAAGCCGGATTTCATTTCTAAATTGCATGATGCACCTGCGGTGCATGCTGTTGCCATGCCACCGATTTCTGACACTTGACGCCGGACGGAACATGTCTGACACCCTGCTGACAACGGTTATTGCAGTTACGATCATCGGTGCCGTGCTGATCCCCTATATCCTTCACACGTCACGGAAGGAAAAGCGGGCCAAGGACCGGTTCAAAGAATTGCAGATTACCGGCCTTCATGCGGCGGCGGCAGTACATCCTCATATTGATGTCCTGAACTGCATCGGGTGCGGAAGCTGCGTTGCCGCATGCCCGGAAGGAGATGTGCTGGGCTTGATCGGCGGGAAGGCGGTTCTTGTGCACGGTGCAAAATGCATCGGGCACGGATTGTGCGAAGAAGCGTGTCCGGTCGGTGCGATCACGCTACTGATGGCGCCCCCGGGCCGGAGTGCAAACCTCCCGGTACTGACCCCGCAATATGAAACATCGGTCCCGGGGATTTTCATTGCCGGAGAGCTCGGGGGGCTCGGATTGATCAAGAATGCGATCGCCCAGGGGCGCACGGCCGTCACGGCCATCGCCGCGCGGGGCCCGCAGATTCCCGGCGTGCTGGATGTCGTGATCGTGGGTGCCGGTCCCGCCGGCCTGGCTGCGGGCCTGACCGCGCTGAGTCTGGGAATACGGTACGTCGTCGTGGAACAGGGAGATGTCGGCGGCACGATCCTCAGATATCCCCGGCGCAAGGTGGTCCTGACCTCACCGGTCGAGCTCCCCTTATGGGGAAGGCTTCGCTTTATGGAAGCTTCGAAAGAGCAACTCCTGGCAACGTGGGAGAACATTATCAGGACGACTGGCCTTGAGGTGAAGACAGGCGAGCAGATGATGGATATTCTCCCTCTGGAGAGCCTGTTCCGCGTGCGAACCACACATGATGAATATATCACCCGGTCCGTGGTGCTTGCTCTCGGGCGGAGGGGGATCCCCCGGAAGCTGAATGTACCCGGCGAGGAGCTGGCAAAGGTGGTGTACCAGCTTATTGACGCGGAATCCTACGCGGATATGGACCTGCTCGTTGTCGGCGGCGGCGATTCAGCGATCGAAGCGGCGATTGCGCTTGCAGTCCAGAAGACCAACCGGGTCACGCTTTCGTATCGGCAGAGTGAATTCACTAAAATCAAAGAACGCAATACCACGCATCTGCGCGATATGGTGCGGCGGGGCAGGCTCACTCTGGCGATGAATTCGGTGGTCCAGGAGATCCGGGAGCATCACGTGATCCTGGCAACCCCGGAGGGGCGCAAGGAGCTGAAGAACGACCAGGTGTTTGTCTGTATCGGGGGGGAACTGCCGTTCGGGTTGCTTTCCCGTGTCGGGATTGCCATCGACCGGCAACTGGTGGAGAATCCCCGCACGGCATAAGCAGGGGGGATCATGGCCAGGTCTCGGGGTGGTCATCGGGACGCCGATCCGGGACATCTATGTTGGCACGCCCTCAGAAATCGAAGCCGATGCTGACATATGGCAGGAAAGCATGTTCCGGTCCGGACATCAACGAGAACTCCGCGGGGCCCAGCGGTGTGCGATAGGCCACGGTCACGCCCGCCCCCCACTCGTACCGGGAGTCACGGAAAACAACCTCTGCGTCGTCGCTCCGCTTGACCATATCCCCGAGAAGTTGAACACAGAACGATGGTGTAATGTCGAACATTGTTCCCAGGCAGAGCGTCTGGAGCTGCCGGCCCGTGAGCTCCTGTGTCTTGTAGCCTGGGAGGGACATGCGCATCGCATGCTCCGTGGGAAAGACAACAGGCGAACGCATGCCGCCGGCCGAGAAGTAGTAGTGGAGGGGGAATTCGCTGCCGGTTCCCGCGCCGACAAAGCCACCGGCAATGAGGGTGAACCCGGCTGTAAGCGGAATGGCGGTTGATGCCGTGGCAATCCATCGGGTGAACGTAAAGGGAGACCCGAACCCCTGCCGCGCTTGATCGATCCACAAGGCCGCGCCGACGCCGCTGTGAGGATAGAGCGTGCGATCGTAGGAGTCAAACTCGACCCGCACGTATTCACTCACGAACCTCCGCACGTCGCCGAATCTCTCCGGCGAAAATTCCGGTGAGATCTCGGCGTATTCCCCACGGACCCCGCCTCCCACAAGCCACCGGCGCGAGTAGAGGGTACCCACAAATGCCGAACAGTATGCCGACCGGAGATCGTAGGACAGGAAGGATTGCCGGTCGAGAAAGATGCTGTTTGTATGGAAGGCATAGTTGGCCTCCACCTGGAGACCGATGCCGGGCTGGAATGCGAGCGGAAGAGCATATTCCACATCGAATACGGTTTCCGTTCCGAGTGTCAGGTCGACACTGGTCGTTCCGAGTTCAGTCCCGATCCCCTGGAACGTGGCATTGAGCAGCACGGCGGCGTGAGTGAACGAGTCATATCGGAGAGAGAAGCGGAACCGGTCTTTGTTCAGGTTACGGGTGGTGATGCGCAGTGTATCCCCATGGGGCCCGTGCCGGAGGCGGTAGGAGGTGCTCTGGAACACCTGGAGGCTGTTGATGCGATCGATCGCCTCTTCCGTCTTACGGATGGTCACGCGGCCCGGCGTGTGTACGTTGGCTGCCGCGAGGATGGTATGTCGCGACTGTTTCGACGCCTGCAGGACCTCGACGGCGGCAAGCGTGACCGAGTCGGACAGTGAGGGAATCGCCCTGACGGGGCGCGGAGCGCTTCCGGCCTGGAGCGCTGCGAGGGAATCCAGCTGCGGACGCCAGTGCCGGGCCGCATCCTCTCCGCGCTTGATGATCTCCCGTACGTCCTCGAAATTCATAATAGAGAAGTCCGCGACATCAGGATCAACGAGGATCGTGCAGTGCGCGCGTTCGATGCGCCTGTCGGCTTCATCGGTGAACCCCAGGGCTTGCCGGGCGATTTGCGCGATGCTGGTAATATCTCCTGTGGCGAGGGATCGCGTCCCGACGTCGACTCCGATAATGACATTCGCTCCCATCGCGCGGGCGACATCCACCGGGAAGTTCTTTGTCAGGCCCCCGTCGACGAGCAGGCGACCGTCGAGCGAAACCGGGGTGAGTGCGAACGGAAGCGAGGCGCTTGCCCTGATCGCCGTTCCGAGGTCTCCGTGATCGAGAACAACAGTTTCCCCGGTCGAGATATCCGTTGCCACACACGCGAAGGGGATGGGAAGGGTGTGAAAATCGGTGGAATCGTGATACGGCAGCGTCAGGCGTGACAGCAGCTTGCCGATTTCCTGCCCGGCGACGATGCCTTCCGGGAGTTCGATGCCGCCGCCGCTCAACGGCAGGCTCGCCGCGTAGCGGTCATCGCGGCCCTTGTGCTCCATCGTGAGAATCGACCGCGGCTGCGGATCGAGGAAATCCGCCTGCCAGTCGAGCGACACCACAAGTGACTCGATCGCCGCCGTGCTGTACCCCATGGCGAACAGACCGCCGACGATGCTCCCCATGCTCGTTCCGGTGATGATATCGGGTCGTATTCCTGCTTCGTCCAGCACTTTGAGCACGCCGACATGGGCAAGGCCCTTTGCGCCGCCGCCACTCAGCACGACGCCGATGCGGGGGCGGACGCCTGCGCAGGCGATAACGGGAAGGAGGCCCATGGCGAGGATGAGATAACGGAGGAAGGCGCAAACCATGATACATCCCTGTGAGCTGAAGGAGAACGGAGGCACCTCAGGCGGGCCTCACCCGGCGTAATTGCTCAAAACCCCTCTGGCGGTGTCGATGACCATCTGCTTCAGGAGTTCAGGTTCGAGCACGGTCACGCCTGCGCCGCGGCTCACCACCCAGCTGGCGACCTCTGCAAGGGAGTTGACGGTTGCCTGAAACGTCACCGACCCGTCCGCATTCTCCGTTATCGCCTGCGTCTCCAAGAGCTGCTGGGGGCGGATGCGCTCCGCCCAGACCGGACTTAAACGCAGTTTGATGTGGTGCTCTTCGGGTCCGATCCAGCTTCGAAAGGAATGACGGAACACCTTGTCGATTTCCTCCTGCGGCGGCCGCTTGAATGTCGTGGTGGTGGGCCGCACTGCGAGGAGCTTGTTCAGGTGATACTGCTTCAACAAGCCTTCGTGCACGGTAAGCACCCGCCAATATCCGTCGCTGCTGAAGATCAACAATGGTGAGATCGCGACGTCCTTTTCCCTGCGGCGGTCGTCCTTCTGGTAATCAATGCGAGCGATCTTTCTCTTTTCGATGCATTGCTGGAGTTTCACAAGTATGGTGAGGGATCGTGTGCGTGCCTTCTTCACCATCAACCGGGTTGCGCGGTCGGCACCGCCCTCCGCCGAGCACAATCCCATGTAGTGGATAATCAGCTCGCGGAGGAGTTTGGGTTCGATCTCGCCGCCGACACGGACGCCTTTGCCGCGCTCGGAGTGAATGTCGATGCCGTAGCTCCGCAGTTCCTGCATGTCCCGTTTGATGGTCGGGATATCGCGATCGAAGAGAATGGCGTAGTCGGCGTCCCGGTTGCCCTCTTCGTTATCGAGGGCGAGCCCGAGGAGTTCGATCTTCCGCTTCAGATTGGTCTGGATGTCCAGCATGGCGGTTCCGGGAGGAAAGGGTATGGGTGAATCTCGCAAAAACCCCTGCCATCTGCAATGCCCACAAAATTCCGCGTTGCTTTTGTTCCACGCAATATGGAACTTGTCATACTTTTACTGCACACACCCCTTATGCGCCATCGCGATCGTGTTCTTGCTGCCCTGCACCGCCGGCCCGCCGACCGTGTTCCAGTCTGGATGTGGTTCCATCCGGATATTCTTGCACGGCTCGCCGTCGATCTCGACCTCCCTTCATCCTGTGTTGTGGAGGCGCTGGGGGACGATATCCGGCAGGCGTGGGTAGGGAACAACTCCGCCATGGAAGGGGTGGTGCACGAGCACGAAGGGGACACGCACACCGACTTCTGGGGGATTGCATGGGTGAAGGAGGGTGCCTTCAACCAGATCCGCCGGTCACCGCTTGCCCAGGCGGACGAGACGTCGATGCGGGAGTACGCATTTCCGTACGGGCACACGGACGCGTTGCTGGCACACATGAACGCGGTCATGCCGTTCCGGGATGAGTATTTTGTGGGGTGCGATATTTCGCCGTGCCTGCTGGAGCTCCTTTTCCGGATTCGCGGAATGGAGGAGGCGCTCTACGATATTGCGGGTGCGACCGATGCAGCGCGGACACTGCTTGCGCATGCGGCCGCGTTTTCAGTGCACCTTGCCCGCGAGGCCTGCGCGCGATTTTCCCTCGATTGGCTCTGGACGGGTGACGATGTGGGCGGCCAGCAAACGCTGATGCTCAGCCCCCGCAGCTGGCGCGCTATGCTCCGTCCTCACCTGGCCGAGATCTTTGCTGTTGGCAAAGAGTATGGGCTACCGGTGGCGTACCATTCATGCGGCGCCATCCGGCCGATCATACCGGACCTGATTGAGATCGGCATGGATGTTCTCAACCCGATCCAGTGCAATTGCCCAGGCATGGAACCGCTGAGTCTGAAGAAGGAGTTCGGCGCACATGTGTCCTTCATGGGCGGCGTCGATACGCAGGAATTGTTGCCGCGCGGGACCGCGGCTGAGGTGTTCAAAGCGACACGGGATCTTGTCGAGGGAATGACCGCTGACGGCGGCGGGTACATCCTTGCGGCTTCCCATTCGCTCCCTCCGGAAACGCCTCTGGAGAACGTCTACGCATTGTACGCGGCCGCCGGGGAATCGCGTGAGGCCATTCTGGATCGTGCCGCGGGCATCAGGAGCCGGGAACGCCGTCACGTTCGCCCATGACGTTGATACGGAAAGAACTCAGAAATCTACCTTTGCGAGCATCGTGAACACGGCGGCAGGCGAAGCGTTGTTGCCACGATCCTCAGCGAGTAAGAGTCCGGATGCGGGAGTCCGGCATCCCGGAAGCGGGAAGCCACACTTCATGGCCCCGGGACAGGGAATCTGCCTCAGAAGGGGGGAAAGCGGGATCGGGGTGGAACTAGTTGAGGCCACCGTGCTGTTCATGTAAACAATGAGGGGCCGCTTGCACCGGGCACCGACAGGACCCGCAGCGGGCATACGGTGGATGAAGACGATCCCGGCAGCACCAATCTCGGGCCGGAAGGGGGGGATTTCGTGTTTTTCCGGGCTATTGTGCAGACCTGTGAGTACGTCGTATCATGCTTTTTGCTTGAACCCCGCTTCCAAAGCGGGTAGAGTGACCCGTTAAACTGTTCTTTCCTTCGATAGCTTCTCCCGGCAAAGTGGACGGACTTGAGTATGATAACCAGTTACCTTTCACTTTGGTCAGACAGCCGTCGTCTGCCCCGCCGATCCCCATCTCTTCGCTTTGTCTTCCGGATGCCTCAGCTTTTCTCAGATACCCTCCAGGCGTTCTTCTTCCCTGGCCGCTTTGACGCGCCCGCGGCACACATAAACTCCGCCTCTTATCCGTCTCTTGATATTCCAGCCACCTCCACATCGAGGAGTGCACTCATGCACTGCCATTATCGTATCGCGTTATTCCGGCTTTTCCTCGCCGCCTGTTCAGCGTTGATCGCGACCCAGGCATACGCGCAAGCCGGCGATGTTGCCACGAAAGAACTCTGCCAGCGGGCGGAGATCATTGCCGTTGGCAAAGTCGCGTCTCTGGAATCGCACTGGGAAGCGAACAAGTCCGCCATTGTCACGTACGTCACGCTGAACGTCGGCGAATACCTGAAAGGCAACGCGGGACAATCGCTGGTCCTTGCAGCTCCCGGCGGGGAAGTTGACGGCGTCGGCGAGTACTACAGCCACGCTGCGCGCTTCGCACGGAATGAAGATGTGGTGGTGTTTGCCGAACGTGACGCCCGCGGCCGCTATCGCGTTGCGGGAGGACAGCGGGGGAAACTCACAGTGACCAAGGACGCCGACACCGGCGTCAACATCGTAGCCGAACGGCAGCGTCTGGAAGATTTCAAGTCGATGATCTCCACCGCGATCAAACCGCAGGTCGAGCAGTAGCTCCGGTGATGTACACACGCAGGTTGAAGGGTTGACAACAAAAGGACTGCTCCCATGAAGAGGCTTACGATTTTCTGTCTACTCCTGTTCGTGCTTGGGGTTTCTCTCGGATTCGGCCAGGCAAATACGGAATTCCTTCCGTATCTCGCGCCGAATTACAAATATATGATTGTGAAGCAGAGCTCGTCGGTGATCAGCAGCTTCAGATCGATCGACTGCGACGAATCCGATTGGTCCACCGGCAGGGGGGCGGCGGGGACGCTAAACAACACAAGTTCACCCCCCTGTCTGTTGAATGACACGGCGCATGTCCACATCGCGTGGCCATCTTCACGCGACGTTCTCCTACGGAAGAAGATCACCCTCCCTCAAGGCGTCCGCAATGTGAAAGTGCGCGTCGCACTGGACAACGCCGTGCAGGTGTTCTTCAACGGCACAGATATCTCCGGCATACTGACGCATAACACCTGCGCCGGGACGGATGACTATGTCCTCAGCGTCCCCGACCGCCTCCTTCTGGTGGGTGCCAACGTCCTGGCGGTGCACGGCATCTGGCAGAGTGCAAAGAACTACCTGGACCTGCGTGTCACCGGGGATGTGGGATACACCATTACGGCCTCTGCAGGCGCCAACGGCTCTATCACACCATCGGGGGCCGTCGTCGTCCAGTCCAACCGGGACACCGCATTCGCCGTCAGACCGAATACAGGATATCATATCGCTTCGCTGCTCGTCAACGGCAACGCTGTGACGGTAGCCGGGAGGGATACGGTCATCGCCTTCAAAAACGTCACAGCCAACGGGACGATTGCAGCAACGTTTGCGCTCAATACGTACCGCCTGACGCTCATCGCGGCCGGTGGCACCGTGTCGAAGAGTCCGGACCAGCCCATGTATGACACGAACTCCGTCGTTCAGCTCATCGCAGCCGCGAATACCGGATACCGCTTTCTCGGGTGGAGCGGCGACACTGCAGGATCGGGCGGAGGGGTCGGGAACCCCCTCACGGTGCGGATGAATGCGAACAAGACGATCACCGCCCTGTTCATCAGACAATTCTCCCTGACACTCAAGAGCACGAACGGCTCTGTGCTGAAGTCGCCGGACCTGCAGGTGTACGATTCCGCCACAGTACTCCAGTTGACGGCGATTCGCAATACCGGGTACCGTTTTGCCGGCTGGAGCGGCGATACAGCCGGCGGCGGCGGGGGCATTGCAAACCCGTTGGCGTTACCTATGGACCGCGACCGCGTGGTGACGGCCAGCTTTGCCCTGATCACCTACTCGTTGCAGGTGACGGCGGTCAATTGCAGTGTCACCCTGACCCCTCAGCAATCGGTCTACGATACGAATAGTGTTGTCCTGCTTACCGCCGCATGGAAGCGGGGAGTGCATTTTGCCGGGTGGACCGGCGATACGAGCTCGACGGCGAACCCTCTCACCGTCAGGATGTCCAGGAATCTCTCTGTCACGGCAGCATGTGCACCCGATACACCGTTCGTGGTGACGATCGGGCCAGGCAATGTGACTGAACAAGCGCTCCGGAACGCCATCTTTGCGACAAACGCACACCCCGGCGCGGACACGATACGCTTCAGCGGGTCGGGAACGATTCTCCTCACCGACTCCCTGCCGACGATCACCGATGAACTGGTGCTTGATGGTACCGGGCAGCCGGGCTACAGCGGCAGCCCGCTTGTCGGCCTCACGGGCCCTGTCACTTTCCTGAACGGGACCGGCAGCAGCCGCCCGTCCGGCATCGTGCTCACCAAGGGATTCAGCACAGTCCGGGGTTTCTTTCTCACCGGCTTCAGCGGCGCGGGGGTGCATGTTGCCAGCGACAGCAACCGCATCGAAGGTAACATCATCGAATTCAACCATGGTCACGGCGTGCTGATCCAGGATGGCAACGGCAACATGATCGGCGGGACGACCCCGGCAGCGAAGAATACCATCGATCACAATGACAGTGCCGGTGTAGGTATCCGGCAAGTTGTCGCAACGGTTCCACCGGCCGGCAACGCCATACTCGGGAATTCCGTCTTTGCGAACAAAGGTCTCGGAATCGATCTGGGGACCGACGGTGTGACCCCGAACAAATATCAGCCGGGCCCGTCCAAAATCCAGCAGAGACCAGCAATTCCCCCCGGCATCAACTTCAGGCAAAACTATCCCCTGCTGTTCTCCGCTTCCCTGGGCACGACCTCGCCTGCCACGGTGGAGGGATCGCTGCTAAACTGGCCCGCGTCGGCATTCCGTCTGCAGATCTTCCTTGTGGATACCGTGGACAATTCCGGGTACGGTGAAGGCAAGACGCTGATAGCGGACACTGTTGTGACCACGAACGACACGGGATATGTCTACTTCAGCGTGCCGGTGCGCATTGCTCTCCAGTGGGGTCAATACGTCACGGCCACGGCGACCGACACGGCCAACAACACGTCGGAATTCGCTGGCGATCTGCCTGTCGGGGTCAAGACAAAGATCTTCGGCACCCATTATGTGGTGAACACCACCGTCAGCGGTGTACCTCTGCATTGGCCGGATGGCGCCACGACCTACAATATCAGCACGACTGTTCCGCCCGAATTCCGTCCGGTGATCGATTCCTCCTTCGCCGTATGGAACCAGGTCTCAGGCGCAACGATGTCCGGCGGCACCTGGAAGCTGACCTATTCTCCGGTGGGTTCCACCTCTTCGAACCATTACGGAGGATTCCCTGACGGGCTCAACAACGTTGTCTGGGTCACAAGCAACTGGACGGATGTCACGGGAGCGGATCCCAACGCAGTGGCGTCGACGCGGGTGCGGTACAACGCCATCACCGGTGAAATGACAGATGTGGACATCGCCTTCAATGCGCAGGCGCCGGGCGCCACCAGCGGATTCCCCTTCGCCGTGGTCACTACGCCCGACCCGCTGAGCCCCACCAAGGACGTGGAGAATGCCGCCGTGCATGAGGTGGGCCACTTCGGGGGGCTGGGCGATATTTATGAGCCGGGCTACCCGCAATATGTGCCCGCCATGGGATCGGGCAATCAGGATGTCACGATGTACGGTGTGGTCCAGGGAAGCGAGACGAAGAAGCGAACGCTCGAGCAACCGGATATCGACGGCATGCAGTTCATCTATCAGAACCTTCCTCAAACGCATGTTGACGTGATGCTGGTCTTCGATGCGTCGGTGTCGTTCAATGCAGTGTACGATGGATTTGTTCCCTCGGTGAACAGCGCCGGTGAGTTAATTCAGCGGATGCGCGTCAATGACAGGGTGGGTGTGATCAAATTGGGCACAGGCGGGGTGTTGCCGCTTCGGACAATCGCGGGTGATGCGGACCGGGCCGCGGCGTTGACCACCCTTTCCGGCTTGGTCCCCGACGGGACGAGCGAAATCGGGGGGGGATTCCAGTCGGCACTCTCCCAATGGAGCACCGCATCGCCATCAGGGAACACCAAAGCAGTCATCCTCTTCAGCGCCGGCGACGAATCCGGTTCGCCCCGGGCCCTTGACCTGGTTCCCTCGCTTCGCACTGCCGGCGTGCACGTGTATACGATGGGATTTCCGGGATCGTTGTCCGGCCAGTATCTGACAAGCCAGATTGCAGACACAACCCATGGCGCGTACTACCTCGCGGCGGACTCAACCATCAATCAGGTCGTCCGGCAGATCTGGGATCGACTGACCGGCATACAGCTGATCGGCGACACGTCGTTCGCTTCCAACTCGCCGGCCTTCAATTGGCAGGGGGCGTTCAACTATCAGGGCGCATTCAACTACCAGGGGGCCTTCAACTGGCAGGGTGGCATGAACTGGCAGGGAGGCATGAACTGGCAGGGTGCAGTGGTGGATTCGGGAACGGTGAAGATCATCCCTGCGATGAACTGGCAGGGGAGTGCCGGTGCGCTCGCGCTTGTTCCTCCGCAGGACGGACTGGTCATACCGACGCAAGCGCCGTTTACGATTCTGCCTCCGTTCTCGGTGATTACACCGGATAACTGGAACCTGATTCCTGTGCCCAACCAGTTCTTTAGCGCAATCAAGTATGTGATAGGACCCGCGTACGGCTATTATGAGGTCACCGCTCCGAAACCGGGACGATGGACGCTTATCCCAGCCGGCAATCCGGCGAATGCGAAGACGCCCGAGAGCATTGTGCTCTCCATGAGCGCCGTTGCGGATGTGACGATGGACGTGTCGTACTCGCAATCCACCTATGCGCCCGGTCAAGTGGTAGGGGTGCAGGTTGCCCTGTCACAAGGAGGCCTGTCCGGCGGCAGCGACCATGTCACCGGCGGTTCCACCATTGATGACGCTACGGTCCGGGCCCTGGTGACCATTCCCGGCGTCTCATCTCCCGCCGCCTTCACCTTGACGCGGATCGGTGGCGGCCGCTATACCGGAGTGTTCTCCAACACCACAGCGACCGGGACGTATCATTTCTCCATCACGGCAGCCGGGTCCATTACGGTGGCAGGCGTGAATACGGCCGTGAGCTTCAACCGGCAGGCGGATCAGTCGGTGTATGTCAAGCCCACACCCGCGAGCGACGTCGTCCTGCTCGCAAAGCGGACGGTGACTCTCGGCGGCTCGAGCCGGGTCAATTCGGGGAGCATCATCGTCAATGAACGGGGCGGCCGTTTCACGGCGCTGACGGGTGCGAGAACGCCATCGGCAGCTTCCGTCAAGGCCGACTCAGTCAAAATCTATTCCGGAGCGACGATCGGTGGCAATGTGTTCTATGCCGGGAAACTGGCGAATGCCGGAACGATTGCGGGGACAGCCACAGGTAATCTCACATTGCCGGTCCTCAGCGATCCGTTCCCGTTTGTCAGCGGTTCGGCGGGGACAACAGATTTCACCCTGGCGAACGGCAAGGTCGATTCCAGCCTTGCCCCGGGGAAATACCGGGATCTCATCCTGCAGCCGCAGTCGATCCTGACACTGCGCACGGGAGGCATGTACCAATTCCGGTCCATCTGGGTCCGCGCCGGCGCCAAACTCCGGTTCAAGCAACCGACCCAGATCGTCGTCACCCTCGGGATGTTCAGTGATCTGTCGTCGTATATCGGGCCCCAGAATGGCACGAGCATTTCTGCAAGCGATATCGTGTTCTACGTCGGGGGTGCGGACGGACAATGTTCGTTCCCGTCGGCGGCGGTATTCGGGCCGGCGGCGCTCAGCTACGCCAATTACAGCGTGCCCAACGGCACCGTCTGGCTGATCGATCAAACCCAGGCGACGGGCGCGTTCATCGCGCGCGACATCGTGGTTGGGTCTTCGGTGCAGCTCACGCTCGCGCCGGCTTTCACACGTCTCTTGAAGACTGACTCACCGGGTTGGACGCTTGAACCGGAGAACGATGCGGCAACGGCAGCCGTGCCGGTGGCGTTCGGCCTGCAACAGAATTACCCGAACCCGTTCAACCCATCGACAGTCATCCAATACGAGCTGCCCGACGCCAGCCCGGTGCGGATCGTGGTGTATGACCTGCTGGGCCGGGAAGTGAGCACCCTCGTCAATGAAGTGCAGCCGGCGGGAGAACATACCGTGCAGTTCAACGCCACACGTCTCGCCAGCGGCATGTACCTCTACCGGATGACGGCAGGCACATTCGTCGAGACACGGCGTATGTTGGTGTTGAAGTAGACTATGGCATTACAGCAGTCACTCATATCACGACACCGGGCAGGATGGGGGCTCGCCATCCTGCTCGCCTGCCGCTGTGTGCAGGGCCCGGCTCAGGAGTCGCTCCAGTTTCACCATCTGACCGTGAAACAGGGCCTGTCACAGGGAACGGTGAATTGTATTTTTCAGGACAAGTACGGGTTCATCTGGCTCGGCACCCAGGATGGACTGAACAGATTCGACGGCTATACCTGTCTCGTGTTCAAGCATGATGCGGAAAATCCACAGACCCTCAGCGACAACTTCATCCTGGGCATTGCGGAGGATTCCTCCGGGACGCTCTGGATCAGGACACTCAATACGCCGGGCGTCGTCAACCGCTTTGACCGCGCACACGGGGTGTTCAGGCGGGTGGCCGCCGACAGTACCGACATGTCACGGATGCGTGGATCGACCGTAAAGGCCGAGTACACCGAATCCAACGGAGTGCGCTGGCGCGGTAAAATCGGTGCCGGGGTCTCACGGTTCGATCCTGCGACCGGCGTGACCACCGTTTTTGTCCACGATCCCCGAAACATCCAGAGCATCGCCGATGACCGGGTCTATGCGGTCACGGGCGATCATCTCGGCAACATCTGGATCGGCACGCGTGAAGGTCTGGATTGTCTTGATCCGCGTGAGATGACGTTCCGACACTTCCGGCATGACGATCATGACCCCGGCAGTTTGAGCGACAACTGGGTCTGGCCGATCATGGAGGACAGGGAGGGTACGCTCTGGGTCGGCACCTTCCGCGGCGGTCTGAACAGATTTGACCGGACGACCGGGCGCTTTGCGCGGTTTCTGCACAGCGATGCAAATCCGAGGAGCCCCGGCGGCGACCAGCTCTATGCATTGTACCAGGACCATTCCGGGATGATCTGGGTGGGAACGAACGATCATGGTGTTGATACGTTTCACCCGTATCTGAATCCTTTCCTCCATCTTGCCAACGATCCTGCGGACCCCGGGAGCCTGAGGGAGAACAGCATCATTTCCCTGTACATAGACCGGGGAGGTGTCGCGTGGATCGGCACGCAAAGGGGTGTGGACCAGTATGACCGAAAGAGCGGTGTCTTTCATCACCTGACACATGACCCGTCATCACCGGAGGGCATCGGCGACAATCAGGCACAGTGTTTTGCGGAGGACCGTACGGGCACCCTCTGGATCGGCATGGTGAGCGGCGGAGTGGATGCCTACGATCCTGCGACCCGCCGTTTCCGGCACTACCACCACAACGCAGGCGACCCGGGGAGCTTAAGCGACGACCGGGTCTACGCTCTCTGCGGATCCGCGCAGGGGGGGATCCTGGTGGGCACCTATGGGGGAGGGCTGAATATTCTTGATCCTGCGACGGGTGTCTTCACACACTATGCGCACCACGATTCCCTTCCTGCGAGCCTCGGCGCCCCTGGCGTGCTTTCCCTGCTCGAGGATCACACCGGAGCCGTCTGGGTCGGCACGTATGGCGGAGGGCTGGACCGGTTCGACCGCGGGACGGGCATCTTTACGCATTTTACGCACGCCGACAGCGATCAGCACAGCCTGACCGATGACAACGTCCTCTGTCTTTGTGAAGACAGGGCGGGCAACGTGTGGGCGGGAACGATGGGGGGCCTGAACCGGCTTGACCGGTCAACGTCGACGTTCATCCGGTACACGGAGAAGGACGGTCTGCCCAATAACGACATCTGGGGAATCCTTGAGGATGAACGCGGCCGGATCTGGTTGAGCACGAACAAGGGGCTGGCAGCAATGGAGCCCGGGACGGGGACGATCCGGACATTTGACTATGCAGACGGACTGCAGGGAGACGAATTCAACCAGAGCGCGTCCGCGCGGGACCGCCGGACAGGGGAGTTGTATTTTGGCGGGGCAAATGGGATCACGCTGTTTCATCCTGACAGCGTCAA
>PMCM01000282.1 GCA_003154155.1 Ignavibacteriota bacterium
ACCGAGGTCATGACGCAGTACAACATGAAAGACCTCGAGAGTGCCGGGATGCTGAAGATGGATTTTCTGGGCCTCCGGACACTTTCGGTGATGGAAAACGCGCTCCGGATGATCCGCGAGAATCACGGCGTCGCCATCGATCTCGACACCATTCCGGAAGACGACAAACCGACGTTTGAGCTCTTTACCCGCGGCGATACCGTCGCCGTGTTTCAGTTTGAAAGCACCGGCATGCGCGACTGGCTGCGCAAGCTGAAGCCCAACACCATCAGCGACCTGGTGGCCATGAACGCGCTGTACCGCCCGGGGCCCATGGATATGATCGGCGACTTCATCGCGCGCAAGCACGGGACCCAGCAGATCGTCTACGCCCACGCCAGGCTCGAACCGATCCTGAAGGAAACGTACGGCGTGATCGTGTATCAGGAACAGGTGATGAAGATCGCCAGCGAGGTGGCGGGCTTCTCGCTGGCCAAAGCGGATCTGATGCGCCGTGCCATGGGGAAAAAAGATAAGAACCTCATGGCCAACATGAAGAAGGAGTTTGTCGACGGGGCCTCTGCACGGGCGGTGGACAAGAAGACTGCGGGCGACATTTTCGACCTGATCGAGAAATTCGCCTCCTACGGCTTCAACAAATCGCACAGCGTCGCCTACTCAGTGATCGCCTATCAGACGGCATATCTGAAGGCCCACTACACCGCGGAGTTCATGGCCGCAACCCTGACCTCGGAAATCGGCAACACGGACAAGATCCCTCCGTTGATCGACGACTGCCGTCACAGCGGGATCCAGGTGCTCCCTCCCGATGTCAACGAGAGCGGAAAGGATTTCGCGGTCGTCCACGGCGCAATCCGGTTCGGTCTCGTCGCGATCAAAAATGTAGGATCGAGCGCCATTGAAAACGTCGCCCGGGCGCGCGAGGAACAAGGACCGTTCGCGAACCTCTTCGATTTCTGCCGCCGCGTGGACCTCCGGCTCGCCAACCGCAAATGCCTGGAGAGCCTCATTCAGGCCGGCGCGTTCGACTCTCTCGGCGTGCACCGCGCAATGCTGTTTGAGAATATCGACAGAGCCCTGCAGTACGGCCAGTCGGCACAGAACAGCAGCGCTACGGGACAAGAGAGCCTCTTCGGGGGCGGCGGGAGTGCCGGCACCGCCATCAGCTATCCGTCCATGAGCGATTGCCCCCCGTGGAATGAGATGGAAAAACTGGCCCGGGAAAAGGCCGTGCTCGGTCTCTACGCGTCGGGCCATCCGCTGTTGCGGTACGAAGAGGAAATCAGGGAATTCGCCACGGTGCGCCTCGGAGATCTTCAGGGGTTCAAGCCGAATGCCACGGTGCGGGCGTGCGGCATTGTCGCAGGCATTAAAAAGAAAATCGATAAACGGAACAACCTGATGGCGTTTGTCGGGATCGAAGACTTCTCCGGGAAAGGGGAATGCATCGTTTTCTCCGATGCATACGCCAAATACCAGAATGTGCTCGTACCTGATGCGATGGTCATGGTCATCGGGAAAGGGGAGTTGAACGGCGACCAGCTCCGCATTCTGGTCAATGAAGTCCATCCCATGGAGAAGGTGCGCGAGAAATTCACCCGGAGCATCATCCTGTCCATCAATGTCACCGCCGTGCGGGAAAACGCCATCGGCGAGCTGCGCAAGGTTCTGGAACAGCATCCGGGGAACTGCCCCTGCTATATCGCTGTTGAAGGAGTGCAGCGAACACGTAATATTTTTCACTCGCCGCGGTACAAGGTCGAGCCGTCGGACAGCTTCCAGGAGGACGTGAAACGCCTCTTTGGCGAGAGGAGCATACGGTTCGTCGGCGACCTGCAGGCGCGAACCTGAGAACCAAGGAGGTCAGATGAAACCCCAGGAAGTAACCGACAGAAGTTTTGATGTGGAGGTGCTGAAATCCAACGTCCCGGTGCTTGTCGATTTCTGGGCCACATGGTGCGGCCCCTGCAAGACCATCGCTCCGGTCGTGGAGGAAATCGCCAACGACTATGCCGGCAAGTTAAAAGTCGTCAAGGTCGACGTCGACAGCAATCCGGAGATCTCGATGAAGTTCAACATTCGCAGCATCCCGACGCTCATGGTGTTCAAGGGAGGCACCGTGGTGGAGCAGCTCATCGGCGCCCTGCCGAAGAGAAGTCTTGTGGACAAGCTTCTTCCGCATTTGAACTGATCATTTCCGCGTTGACACGTGTCCTCTGCCGGCGGCTCCACGGAGCCCGCCGGCGGCGCCAGTGCGTTGTGCGGGCTCAGGCGACCCGCGCTCCTGTGTCCGGCAGCAGCGCATCGACAGACGCGCGCGGCGCGCCCCGCCCCTCGGCAAGCGCGGTGCAGATCATATCCCGGACACGGTCGCGGAGCGCAGGTACGTCGTCGCGACTGAGACCATCGGTGGGCACCTCCGGAAGCACCACCACACGGATCTTCGAAATATCGCCGAACCGCCAGTCCTTCTTGGGCAGTGCATCACGGGTCCCGTCGACCACAATCGGCAGCACCGGCACGTGCGACGCAATCGCAAGATGAAACGGCCCATCGGAAAAGCGACCGACACGCCCGTCCATCGACCGGGTTCCCTCGGGAAAGAGAATCACGGGACAATTATGCTTCAAGTAGCGTCCTGCATACACCAGTACCCGCGCCCCGCTGCGCGCATCTCCTCGCTCCAGCGGGATGTCCCCCGACAACTTCATCATCCAGCCGACCAGGGGGAGCGAAAACAGCTCCCGTTTGGCGACCCATTTCATTTCCCACGGCAAGCGCGAAATCACCGGGATATCCGCCAGCGACTGATGATTGCTGACCACCACCAAGGCCCGCCGGACAACGGGATCCGGAACCCCCTTCAACGAGATCTTCCAGGCGGGATTGACCCGGGTCATCGCCGCCCCGAGGCGCCGGAACCACCGGCCCGTGCGGTAGATCGCAGGATCGCGCTCGAACACCCTGAGGACCGCAAGCAGGGGCAGCCAGACAATGATCAGGGTGATGATTGCAACCCACACCCATGTGGAACGAAGAATTGTTATCATGAAGCGCTCATAATCTGGATGGCGGGATCGTAGCGTTGCCGTTCAATCTACCACTCATCCGTCTGGGATTCAAGCCATGAGAATTCTCGCACTCGCGGACATCCACGGCGCCTTCCGGCTGGCCATGCAGATCCTGAGGTCCGGTACGCCCTATGATCTTGTGATTATCGCAGGGGACCTGACGACGAACGGCACACCCGACGAAGCGGCCGCGGCGATCGACGGATTCCGGATAGTTGCGCCGCACCTCCTGGCCATCGCGGGGAACATGGATTCCGGGGAGATCGATGCGGGGTTCGCCGGATCGGGTATCGGCATTCATGGGAAGGGAGTGCGGCTGGGTGAGGTCGGGATCTTCGGCGTGTCCGGCGGGCCGATCTCGCCGCTCCACACCCCGTACGAACTTCCCGAGGAAGATATCCTCCGGCTCGCTGAACGGGGTTTCGAGGAGGTGGCGGGTGCCCCAACGACGGTCTTCGTTCCTCACGCTCCGCCGTACGGAACGCGGCTCGATGTGATCCGCAACGGCCGGCATGTCGGCAGCACCGCCGTGCGCGCCTTCATCGAAAAACATCAGCCTGATGTCGCGGTGTGCGGTCATATCCATGAAGCGGCGGGAGTTGACGCGATCGGAAAAACGAGGATCATCAATGTTGGACCTGCCCATCAGGGAAGCTACGGCCTGATCACCCTCGAAGAGCGCATTGACGTCGAACATCGTCGCATTGGTGCCCCGGGTTGAAGCGCTTGAATGCCAGGCGTGAAACTTTTATCTTATGATTCAGCGCCGGGCCGCGGAACCGCTCCCGGGGGGGCCGCTGATGCGCGGATCCACCCGCACCGGTGTTTGAACACGACATTCGGAACAATGAAGGCCGGAGGGCACAAGACTCCGGGAGGTGAAGAGAATGAACACGATGAAGACGTTCTTTTTGATGGCGGTGCTCACCGTCCTGCTCGTGCTTGCCGGCAGCATGATCGGCGGCCGGAACGGGATGATGTTTGCATTCCTGATCGCCGTCGCCATGAACTTCGGCAGCTACTGGTTCAGTGACAAGATCGTGCTGCGAATGTACGGCGCTCAGGAGCTGACACAGGCCGATGCCCCTGAGCTCTTCCAGATCGTCCAGGAACTTGCGGGGCGGGGCGGCCTGCCGATGCCGAAGGTCTACATGATCGAAGGGGAGCAACCGAACGCATTTGCCACCGGGCGCAATCCACAGCATGCCGCTGTCGCGGTCACGCGGGGCATCGTGGGTATGCTCCCGGCCGATGAATTGCGCGGCGTGCTCTCACATGAACTGGCCCATATCAAGCACCGCGACATCCTGGTGGGGACCATCGCCGCGACGATGGCCGGTGCGATCAGCATGCTCGCCAACATGGCGCAGTGGGCGCTGCTGTTCGGGGGCGGCCGCAGCTCCAACGACCGCGAGGGGGGAAATCCTGTCGGCGGATTGGTGATGCTTATCGTCGCACCCTTCGCGGCACTGCTGATCCAGATGGCGATCTCCCGTTCACGTGAGTTCATGGCGGACGAAGGGGGAGCTCAGATGGCGGGCAATCCGCTGCCACTGGCGAGCGCCCTGCGGAAGCTGGAAAGCCGGGCACAAGAGATCCCGATGAACGCCTCTCCATCCACCGCGCACATGTTCATCGTCAACCCGTTGGGCGGGGGAGGGATCACGAAACTGTTCAGCACACATCCGCCGATCGAAGAGCGCATCGCGCGCCTGGAAGCCATGGCATACGGACGCTCGATGTGATACGCTGATCCGGGTTTTCTGATTGACCGCGGTTCCGGCACGCGCCACGTCTGCAGGATGCACCTCCGGTCGCTTCGCCGGCGGAACGTGCTTCGTGCCACGCACCGGAGACCGCGGGCATCTTCGCGGGGTTGCCTCATGCGGGGCAACGCTTCGCTTCGGCACCTGCGTTGTCCGTCTCCGTCTGGCGGATCCCCCTTCCCCCCCTCACCCCCCGTTCATCTGCTGCTGTTCCTCATCGCTTCCATGGTTGCACGCAGGCCGTCCTCGAGTGATGTCCTGGGCGCGAACCCTGCGGCACGGATTTTTGCCGTGTCCGCAAGAGAGTGCTTGACGTCTCCCGCCCGCACGGGCGCAAACCGGATGGGCACGCGTGCGCCCGTGAGCGACACGATCATGCGTGCCAGTTGGTTGATGCTCACACTCTTTCCGTTCGCCACGTTGTAGACACCGCTGATGTCCGTTGTCGCCGCGAGCACATTGGCGGCCACGATGTCCTTCACATAGATGAAATCCCTCGTCTGTTCGCCGTCGCCGTAGATGACGATTTCTTCAGCCCGGAGGCACTTATCGATGAAGATCGGTACTGCTGCCGCGTATTGTGACCGCGGATTCTGCCGTGGCCCGAAGACGTTAAAGTATCTTAGGCAGGCAACGGGCAGGCCAAGATCTTCGGTAAACATCCTGGCGTAGTACTCGTCGTCCAGCTTGGTGATGGCGTACGGACTCCGCGGTTCCGGGAGCATGGACTCGCGTTTCGGCACCGTCGGATTGTCGCCATAGATCGCGGCAGAGGAGGAGACGACGACTTTCTTGACGTGATGGGCGCGGGCGGCTTCGAAGACCTGCAATGTGCCCAGGACGTTGATGTCCACCGCTTCGCGGGGCTGCTCCATGGACTCGGGAACGCTGACGAGCGCGGCGAGATGGAACACATAATCCACCCCTTCCATGATGTCGTGCACAAGTGCCCGGTCGGTGACGGTGCCGTGCACGAAGCGGACCCGGAAGGGGGCGATATTGGCCTGAAAACCTGATCGCAGGCTGTCCAGCACAATCACATCGTGCTCCGCCTGGAAGTGTTCGACGATGTGGCTGCCGATGAAGCCGGCGCCTCCGGTGACAAGTATGGTCATGGCGTGGTCCTTTCGCGTGCAAATCTCGGAAAAATTGCCGGGAGATGCAATGCGGGGAACTTCACGGGCCCCGGAAGCGTTAATACTTTGAATTGAAAATATTCAGCCTTGAAGGATCAAGCTGCATGTCCAGAACGCGTCAGTACGGAAAAAAGGCTGAAACAGCCCTCGCCATGTGGGTGAAGCTTGCCCGTGCATTTTCGACGCTGAGCCGCCTGTCGGCAGACGACATCCGGTCGTACGGCGTGACACCGGCGCAGTTCGCGGTGCTGGATGCCCTCGGCCATCTCGGCCCGATGAGCCTGGGAGACCTTTCACGGAAAATGCTCGTGAGTTGCGGTAATACGACGGTGATCGTGGACAATCTGGAAAAGGAAGGGCTGTTGGAACGGAGCGCCTTGGCTGGCGACCGGCGTGTGACCGTGGTACAGCTGACGGTGAAAGGACAGAAGATGTTCCATGAGGTCTTTCCTCAACATGCGGCGGCGATGACGGAATATATCTCCGTGCTGCCGGAAAAAGAACAGGTCCGCCTCGGGAGTCTCCTGAAGAAGCTCGGCCTTGGCCTTGAAGCGCGCAACGACGACTAGGGCCGTTTCGACGAAATGATCGCACACCATACAGGACGCAGTGCATGTTCCGACGATCACGAACAGCCGTACGTGTTCAACGCGCTCGTTGGAACGGCATGAGCAACAGATACAATGCACTATCATCAAAGGAGCATACCATGAAGAACACAACAGCACTTATTCTGATCCTCACGCTCGGTCTCGTCATCGGCAATGCACAAGCGACGGTGTGGAAACAGGATCCCGCCCATAGCCAGGTGAAATTCGGCGTTACCCATCTGGTGATCAGCGAAGTCGACGGCAACTTCAAAGATTTTGACGTGACGTTGAGCCAGGGGAATCCGGATTTTTCCGGCAGCACGCTCGAAGCGAATATCAAGACCGCCAGCATCTCCACCGACAACGACTTTCGCGACAAGCATCTCCGGTCTGACGACTTCTTGAACGCGGAGAAGTACCCCACGATCAGCTTCAAGAGCACGGCCTTCGAAAAAACGGGCGAGAATTCGTACAAGGTCACCGGCAACCTCACCATCCGGGATGTCACCAAGCCTATTGTGCTGGACGCGAAGTTCCTGGGAGAAATGACGGATGGACGGGGCACAACCAGGGCCGGCTTCAAGGCCACCGGCTCGATCAACCGGTTCGATTACGGCGTGAAATGGAACAAAGCCGTGGAGGCGGGCGGTTTGGTGGTGAGCGACAAAGTGGATATCACGCTTCTGATGGAGCTGCAGAAACAGCCGTAATGCCGCCTCAACCAGTGCGTTGAACAGCTGGGGATGATGGTGATAGTGGGAAGGGCCCTGGCATCCTCCGGCGCGGGGCAGGCAAGACGGTGCGAACGTCGGCCTGCCCCTTGTCTTTTGAAATTCATCCCGCCTGTGAGTATATTCCCATAACGGTGTACCTCTCCATCCCATCACCACCAAAGCGAGCGTCCTCCATGTCTGATGCCACCGATGGTCTCCACATCGCCAGCGGCGATCAACCTCTGTATCTTCTTCCCGGCATGGCCAACCGCCATGGGCTCATCGCCGGCGCCACAGGCACGGGAAAAACCGTCACGCTCCAGGTGATGGCGGAGCATTTTAGCGGCATCGGCGTCCCGGTCTTCATGGCCGACGTGAAAGGAGATCTCTCCGGCATCAGCCAGCCTGGAGCCCCTCAACCGAAGATCCAGGAGCGGATCAAGCAGCTTGGGCTGAAGGATTTTGCCTTTGCGGCCTCCCCGGCAACGTTCTGGGATGTGTTCGGGGAGGGGGGGCACCCGGTGCGGGCGACCATATCCGAGATGGGGCCGCTGCTCCTGGCGCGCCTGCTGAACCTCAATGAGACGCAGGAGGGTGTGCTGACCATGGTCTTCCGTATTGCCGATGACCAGGGGCAGATGCTTCTCGACCTCAAAGACCTCCGTGCCATGCTGGAATATGTGGGAAACAATGCGCCGACGTTTCAGACCAAGTACGGCAACGTGTCGGCCGCAAGTGTCGGCGCAATCCAGCGGGGACTATTGACGCTCGAGGGGCAGGGAGGGACGAAGTTTTTCGGCGAGCCCGCCCTCGACCTGGATGATCTCATGCAGACTGACGGGAGCGGACGCGGCATGGTGAACATCCTCGTTGCCGACAAACTCCTGCAAACGCCGAAGATTTACGCGACGTTTCTCCTCTGGCTGCTTGCCGAGCTCTTTGAGCGGCTTCCGGAGGTCGGCGATCCCGAAAAACCGAAACTGGTTTTCTTTTTCGATGAAGCGCACCTTCTCTTCACCGATGCCCCGAAGCCGCTCATGGAGAAAATCGAGCAGGTGGTGCGCCTCGTGCGCTCCAAGGGTGTAGGAGTCTATTTCATCACGCAGAACCCGCTGGACGTTCCTGACGTGATCCTGGGCCAGCTGGGCAACAGGGTCCAGCACGCCCTCCGCGCCTTCACTCCTCGCGATCAGAAGGCGGTCAACGCGGCCGCCGACACTTTCCGCGGCAACCCGAAACTCAACGTGCAGAAGGCTATCACGGAATTGGCCGTCGGCGAGGCGCTTGTGTCTTTCCTCGATCCCAAGGGAACACCGGGCATCGTGCAACGGGCATGGATTATCCCGCCGACCGGACAGATAGGCCCTATTACACCTGCCCAGCGGCAGTCCCTCATCAAGAGCTCGGTTCTCTTCGGACACTATGAGCAGACCATTGACCGGGAGTCGGCCTATGAGCGGCTGAAAGGGAGCCAACAGACGGCACCGGACGGACAGCAGGCCGGGCAGCACACGGTGTCGCTTCCGCCGCCGGCGCGCCACCAGGCCAGCGAGGCGGAAAAGCTTCTGGGCGCGATGGCGCAGAGCGCTGCGAGATCCGTCGGGACGCAAATCGGCAGACAGGTCATGCGGGGAGTTCTGGGATCGATCTTCGGGGGGATGGGGAAACGGTAACGGTACACCGGCGCCCCTCACAACCATTGGCTTCACGTCGTAAGGGACATGACGCCTGATCGTCGAGAGGCTGTCACGGAAAGGCTCGTGGCAGCGAAGGAGGCTCCCCGGCAGAAAAACGCATGGGACGGGAGATCGGTTGTCCCCACGTGGGGAGTCCGATCTCCCATCCCTGGAGACTGCTTATTTCTTCGGTCCTGCGGCCTTGACTTCCGCCGGGCACCCTTCTTCGTATTTTTTGAAATTCTCCACAAATCGCGTGGCAAGCTCGCGGTATTTCTGCATGTAGAATTCGTGGTCCGACCATGACCCTGACGGATCCAGCACGTTCTCAGGAACACCGTCGCATTGTTGCGGCACTTCAAATCCGAAGACCGGGTCTTTCTTGAACGGAACGCTCAGCAGTTTCCCGTCCAGCGCGGCGTTGAGCAGCGCGCGTGTGTAGCGGATGCTGATGCGTTTGCCGATACCGTACGGGCCGCCGATCCATCCGGTATTCACCAGCCAGCAGTTCGCGCCATATTTCAGAATCTTCCGCTTGAGCAAGTCTGCGTAGAAGGCCGGACGATGAACCATGAACGGCGCACCGAAACATGTGCTGAAGGTCATTTCTGGTTCTTTCCCCAGTCCCGCCTCTGTCCCCGCAATCTTGGAAGTATAGCCCGAGATGAACTGGTAGAGCGCCTGGTCGGGGGTCAACCGGGCGATCGGGGGCATGACGCCCGATGCGTCGCAGGTGAGCAGGATGATGTTCTGCGGATGTCCGCCCATTTTTTCCGGCACCGCATTCTCGATGTAGTCAAGCGGGTATGACGCGCGCGTGTTCTCCGTGATCGATTCATCGTCCAGATCGATCACCCGCGTGACGGGGTCGTACGGGACGTTTTCGAGAATGGTCCCGAAGCGCCGCGTGCATGCGTAAATCTGTGGTTCGGCGGTAGGGGAGAGCTGAATGACTTTTGCGTAGCACCCCCCTTCAAAATTAAAAATCCCGTCGTCGCTCCAGCCGTGCTCGTCATCGCCGATCAGTCTCCGGTGGGGGTCGGCGGACAGCGTGGTCTTGCCTGTGCCGGAGAGACCGAAGAAGAGGGCCGTATCCCCCCTGACGCCGATATTGGCCGAGCAGTGCATCGACATGACATTCTGCAGCGGGAGGAGGTAGTTGAGGATGGTGAAGACCGATTTCTTGATCTCACCGCCGTACCCGGTATTTCCGATCAGGCAGAGCTTCTGGGCGAAGTTGAGCACGATGAACGTATTGGTCGCCGTGCTGTCAATCTGCGGAATGCCCTTGAACCCCGGCGCCGCAATCACGGTGAATTCCGGGACATGCCGGCGCAGCTCTTCATGCGTCCGGGCCATCAGGAACATGTTCCGTGCGAAGTGCGAATGCCAGGCATATTCCGTGATGATCCGGATGGGAAGCTGGTAGTTGGGATCGGCGCCTGCGTAACAGTCCTGCACGAAGACATCGCGCCCCTGCAGATATCCCTGCATCCGGTTGTAGAGGTCGTTGAATTTGTCCGGATTGAACGGGCGGTTGTATTCGCCCCACCAGATATTCTCCTCCGTGCTCCCTTCTTTCACGACGAATTTGTCGCTCGCAGAGCGCCCGGTATGTTTGCCGGTGTGCACGATGATCGGTCCGTTGTGCGAAATGCGCGCCTCCCTGCGGAACGCGATTTCCTCATATAACGCCTCGGTAGGGAGATTCCAGTACGCCATCCGTAAATTGGCCAGACCCTGGCTCTCCAGTCCGTAATCACTCTTCAGGGCCTGTGCTTCGCCCTGGGCGGGTGTCTTGATGTCGAGAAGATTGTTCATTGCCAATCCCGGATCATTTTTCGTTCCCCGATGTAGATTTCATTGGGGGCATTCGGGTCGAGGGCCCATTTGATGCGCTCCAGCCCCTGCTTGATATCCTTGACAGTGGTCGCGTAGCTCAACCGGAGGTGTCCTTCCATGCCAAACTCCTTGCCCGGCACGGTCACAACCAGCGCCTTCTGCAGAAGGAAATTGGACAGCTTCACGGAGTCCTTGCTGTATGCACGGAAATCGGGCAGGCAGTAGTACGTGCCGTCGGGTTTAGTGGTGCGGATGCCCGAGAAGGCCTGGAGCTCCTGCAGCATGACGTTCCGGTTGTTCTCCAGTGTCATCCGGAGCGTTTCCACGACGCTCTGCAACCCCGTGAGGGCGCCCTCGGCGGCGGCCTGCAGGATCACCGATGTGCAGGACGATGTCTGCGCCTGGACGTTCGTCATGACCTGCACGATCTTCCGCGGGGCAATCACCCAGCCGATCCGGAAGCCTGTCATCCCGTACAGCTTCGAGATGCCGTTGATCGCGATGACATGCGTCGACTCGATGTCGTTGCGCGTGAACCGGTAGGCCGGGATCGACGTCTTGCCGTCGAAGGTCAGCTTGTGGTAGATGTCATCCATGA
>PMCM01000120.1 GCA_003154155.1 Ignavibacteriota bacterium
TGCCTGGATGGTCTGGATCGTGATTTTCCGGGATTTTTTCATTACCGGCCTCCGTAGCTACGCGGAGTTGCGCGACCAGCCCATCGTGACATCCCGCGGCGCCCAGGCGAAGACATTCGGCGAGTTCGTCGTCATCTACTATATCCTCATCTTTTATGTCATCCGGAGCATCCCTGTCGTGTATAAGGAATGGGGCTTCACGATTGACAGTCTCCTGCACCCCCAGGTCCTTTTTGGCATGATGCTTCTCGTGACCCTATCCACCGTCGGGACGGGGATTGCCTATTTGTTCGACAACAGGAAGATCATCCGTGAACTCCTCGAAGAACTCCGCTGGCGGCGCGCAGCCTGAAGAGCCGTCTGACGTCATTCCATTTCTTCCCCGCATCATCGCCACAGGTTTATTCAGCGGATACATCCCCTGGACTTCCGGCACCTTCGGCACACTTGTCGGGGTGCTTTTTTATCTGATCCCCGGGGCCGAGCATCCGGCTGTGCTCGGCGCCATGTCGGTGATCGGTTTTTTCGTGGGCGTCTGGGCTTCCGCCCGCGTCGCGGACATCGTGGGTCATCAGCTCACGCGCACCGCGGAGATGTCCAAACGGCTCTTCCAGCCGGGGGACCATGAAACCGCTGACCCGTCGATCGTGGTCATCGATGAAATCGTGGGCATCTGGATCACCTATTTGTTCCTTCCCAAAACTCTTGTGGTTATCATTGCCGGCTTCATTGCATTCCGGGCATGTGACATCCTCAAGCCGCAACCCGCACGCGCGCTGGAGCGCGTCCCGCATGGATGGGGTATCATGCTTGATGACGTCGTCGCGGGAATCTATGCCAATATCGCAACACAGATCCTGTGGTACGCATGGGTCCAGGTGTATCACTAAATCAGTCACGAGGTCACATGACGGCGGAAATCCTCACCATCGGCGACGAGCTGATCATCGGCCAGGTGGTGAACACCAACCAGGCGTACATTGCCGAACAGCTGAATCTGATCAATATCCGCGTGGCGCGGATGACGAGCGTCGGCGATGTCATGGACGTGATCCTTGAGGCGTTCCGGACGGCCTGGTCGGCACACGATGTGGTGATCGTCACCGGCGGACTTGGACCAACCCATGACGACATCACCAAGAAAGCCGTGTGCGCGTTCTTTGACAGCGATCTCGTCAGCAACGACGCCGTGCGGCGGCACATTCAGGAACTCTGGAAGCCCCGGAACATGCCATGGACGCCGTCGTCCGAAGAGCAGACCATGGTGCCCCGGAAAGCAGAGCTTGTTGAAAACCCCGTCGGCACCGCGGCAGGTTTTCTCTTCCGGGACGGTGCGAAGCGATTTATTGTCCTGCCTGGCGTGCCGTATGAGATGAAGGAGATGATCGACCGTTCCGTCATCCCTCACCTCGCGCCCCTCGCCGGCGGGATGGCGATACGGCACCGGACACTCCGTACCACCGGGATTGCAGAGAGCATGCTCGCCGAGCGTCTGGGCGACATCGACACTCTTCTTCAGGGGGGAAGCCTCGCGTTTCTGCCCGCTCCGACCGGGGTGAGGTTGCGCATCACTGTTCTGGACCGGGATCCGGAAACCGCCGAGCAGCGGGTACGGGAAATCGAGGAACGTATCAGGGCCCGCGCCGAGAAATTCATCTACGGCATCGAGCGCGAAGAGCTGGAGGATGTGATCGGGCGCATCCTCAGTGAACGACATCTGACGATTGCCGTAGCGGAATCCTGCACCGGCGGGATGATCCTCCACAAGCTCACCAACGTGAGCGGGAGCTCCGCGTACGTGGAGCGGGGAGTTGTGGCCTACAGCAATCGTTCAAAAACGGAGCTCTTGGGCGTACCCGACGAGCTGATCCGTGTCCACGGCGCCGTCAGCGGAGAGGTCGCGCAGGCAATGGCAGCCGGCATCCGGCGTGTCGCAGGAACTGACATCGGTCTCTCGACCACCGGAATCGCCGGACCGACGGGTGGGACGGAGGAAAAGCCTGTCGGCCTGGTCTGGGTGGGCTATGCAGATGCGGCTGCGTCGATCTCAGTGAAGATGCAGTTCGGCGGATCCCGGGGCATCATCAAAGAACGGGCCTCACAAGCGGCGCTGGAACTTGTCCGAAGAAGAATCCTCTCCATCGCAGTTGATCTTCCATGAAGAAGGGATGAACTGCACACAACCCTCATGATGCACAGGCTTTTCGTCTCATTGCCAACTCCGCCGGAGGTGCTCCCCCGCCTCACCGATGTGCGCGAGCGGCTGCGTGCTGCACACGCCGACGTGACGTGGGAATCTGTGCAGAAGCTCCATTGCACTCTTAAGTTCCTGGGTGATACACAGGAACAGCGCGTGGCTCCGCTCCGTGACACGATCGCAACCATCGCCCGTTCCACCTCACCCTTCACGGTGGTGTACGAGGGCACCGGATGCTTTCCGGATCCGCGGGATCCGCGCATCATCTGGGCTGGTATGACGGACCCAGCGGGAGAGCTCCGCCGCCTTGTTGAGACGATCGAATCGGCGCTCGCCGCCTCCGGTTTCGAGCGTGAACGGAGACGGTTTCATCCTCATGTAACGCTGGGGCGCGTGCGGGGCACCCGTTCCCTTGACGTGTTGCTTGCAACGATGGAAACCGTTACCTTTGAGAGCCCACCAGTATTGATTCAGGAACTTGAGCTTGTGAGAAGCACCCTTCAGCCGGCGGGGTCGGTGTATTCGCCGGTTTTACGGGCACGATTGGGGGGATGAGCGCGGATTTGGATCAGCCGATGATCCCGGAATTACAGATTTCATGCGTATTTTTACAGCGCCAATCGAAAAAATGATAATGTTCAGCTAATAACAGGAAACACCGGAGACATTTATGGCCGACGAAAAAGAGGCAAAAGCACAGGCGCTGAAAAACGCTATTGAGCAGATCGAAAAACAGCACGGTAAAGGCGCCGTGATGAAGTTGGGCGAGGGCCCGATCCAGGTTGTGGAGGTTATCTCCACCGGATCGATTTCGCTGGACGCTGCGCTCGGCATCGGAGGGATTCCGCGGGGCCGGGTCATCGAGGTGTTCGGACCGGAGTCTTCCGGCAAAACCACGCTTTGTCTTCACGTGATTGCCGAGGCGCAGCGGCGCGGTGGCATTTGCGCGTTCGTCGACGCCGAACATGCGCTCGACATGAATTACGCCAAGAAGCTCGGTGTGGACACGAACAACCTTCTCCTTTCGCAGCCCGAATTCGGGGAGCAGGCGCTCGAGATTGTTGAGACCCTTGTCCGGAGCGGTGCGCTCGACGTGATTGTCATCGATTCCGTTGCCGCCCTGACGCCCCGCGCGGAAATCGAAGGGGAAATGGGTGATCCGAGCATGGGTGTGCAGGCGCGTCTCATGTCACAGGCGCTTCGCAAACTGACCTCGGCGATCAGCAAGTCCAAAACCTCCGTCATCTTTACCAACCAGCTCCGCATGAAGATCGGGGTCATGTTCGGCAACCCCGAGACAACAACCGGGGGCAACGCCCTGAAATTCTACGCTTCCGTCCGGCTGGATGTCCGCCGCATCGAGGCCATCAAAGACGGCACGAATATCATCGGCAATCGCACGAGAGTCAAGGTGGTGAAGAACAAAGTTGCCCCACCATTTCGCGAAGCGATTTTCGACATTCTGTACAACGAGGGGATTTCAAAGCTGGGCGATCTGATTGACGTTGCCGTCGAGCACAACATCATCGCGAAGTCGGGCTCCTGGTTCTCGTACAAGGAAGAGCGGATCGGCCAGGGGCGAGACATGGTGAAGAAGTATTTGCAGGACAACGACAAGATCCTTGCGGCTGTCGAGCGGGAGACCAGGGGAAAGCTGGGACTTCCGATGCCGAACTCCGCTTCGGCGTCTCCCGCCGAAGCGAAGGCCCCGAAGCCGGAAGCCGTCGAGGCCAAGGCCCCCGCAAAACCGGAACTTCCGAAGAAGAAGTGATCGCGGCCCGGCTGCGGTGCGAATCACCAGGATCGAAATCCAGAAGAAGGCTCGCGGCCGCGTGAACGTGTATGCGGACGGCGAGTTCCTTATCGGCCTCAGCGCGGAGAGCCTGCTCCGGGCAGGGCTGCGCGTCGGCGACGACGTGTCTCCTGCACTCGTCATCCGCCTGACCGATCAGGAATCCCTCCTTGCGGCAAAGACCGCCGCTCTGCGCCTGCTCGCCATCCGCCCCAGATCCGAACGGGAGATTCTCGACCGTCTGCGCGAAAAGGAATTCCCGGAGCATACGATCGCCGGTGTGATCGGCGAATTGCGTCAATCGGGACTCATCAACGATCACGCATTTGCCTGTGCCTACATCCGCAACGCATTGACGCTTCGTCCGCTCGGCGAGATCCCGTTGCGCCAGAAACTCCTCCTGCTTGGCGTTCCGCGGGCAACGGTGGACGAGGCGGTGCGGCAGACGCTGACGGAATCAGACCTGCTCGCCGGCGCGCTCCAGATCGCCCGGTCCTACCATCGGCGGCTGCAACGGGCGCCAGGGAACGACGATACGCGGAAGCTCCGCCAGAAGATCCGCGCACATCTTGCCCGTCGCGGATACACGTGGTCGACCATCGCTGCGGTGCTCACATCTCTCGAGCTTCCGCAGGGGGAACATGCCGATGATCAATAAGGTGGTGTTCGATATCGAAACGCTCGGGTTTCCGTTCGGCTCCTTCGATGATGCACAACAGGAGTATCTTCTGAAATTTGCCAGGACCGACGAAGAACGCGAGGAGGCCATTGCGAAGCTCAGCCTGACCCCGTTCACCGCCCAGGTTCTGGCGATCGGCATGTTGAACCCGGACACCCGCCAGGGCAAGGTGTTTTTTCAGGGTGAGGGATGTGAGGCGGAATTCGTCGATGACGGGCTGGTGCAGCTGATCCCGTGCACCGAGAGGGAAATCCTGGAGCACTTCTGGAAGTCCGTTATCCACTACAAGCAGATCGTCACATTCAACGGCCGCGGCTTTGATTGCCCCTTTGTCATGGCGCGCTCGGCGCTGCTCGGCGTCAAACCCAGCCGGAACCTCATGGGAAACCGGTACGCCGTCAATGATCATTGCGATCTGCTGGACCAGCTCACCTTCTACGGGGCAACGCGGAAGTTCAATCTGGATTTTTACTGCAGAGCTTTCGGCATTCCCAGTCCGAAAGAAGGCGGCGTGACGGGGCAGGACATGGCGCGGTTGTCCGGGGAAAGGAAGTTTCGTGAGATTGCGCAGTATTGTCTGGGGGATGTCAAGGCCACTGCTGAGCTGTATGCGCGGTGGGCAGAGTACCTGAACATATAGCAGAAGCCGGCGTCACCGCCGGCTTCTTGTCGTGGACATCGCCTCAAGCACCGCTCTCTCATCCCACCTTCGGCCACCGTTTGGCGAGTTCGAAGTAGATCATGCTTGCTGCGCCGAGCTTCAGTGCATCCCACCACGAGAAGATCAGGAATCCGGCGGCGATCGCGTTGCCGATGTCGTGTATCATGACTGCATACAGGTGGACCGTGCCGACGGTGAAGATGGTCAGCAACCCGGCCGCCATGGAGAGACTGATGGCCGTCAGGGATCGCCGTTCCCGGAGCAGGTAGCCGACGAGTGCAGCCGCGATCGGGAATGCGAGGAGATAGCCTCCTGTCGGGCCGGCAAGAATCCAGACGCCCCAAGTGCCACCGGCAAAGACAGGGAGGCCCAGAATGCCGGAGCCCATATAGAGGACCTGGCTCATCGCTCCATTGCGCGCCCCGAGGAATGCCCCAGCCAGGAGGACCAGCATGGTCTGGAGCGTGAACGGCACGGGATAGTGCGGGATTTCCAGACGGGCGGCAAGTGCTGTGGCAGCGGCGAATCCGGTGATCCAGAGGGCCTGGGTGAGAATCGACGACGATGTGCCGTCATAGATTCGGGCATCGGCGTTTGCGGAAAAGGACATTGGGGGCTCCCTTGAAGGAAATAATGGTTTGCTAACGTAGCCAAAAACGACAAAAAAGTCAACCGGGCCGATCTTGTTGCACAACAAGCTTGCATAAAAGACCCTCTTTCGCTATCTTTATGAGCTTACTAGACAGGACCCTGCTTGATGCCCACGCTGAAGGTTTTCTCAGGCCGTTCGAACCCGGCGCTTGCGGAGCGCATTGCCGGCGAAATCGGAAAGCCCCTCGGGGATGTAGAGATCAAGACGTTCAGTGATGGGGAACTCTGGGTGAAGTACGGTGAGAATATCCGCGGATGCGACGTCTACATCGTGCAATCGACGAATCCTCCCGCGGAAAATCTGATGGAGCTGCTCATCATGATGGATGCAGCCCGTCGGGCGTCGGCGCGCAAAGTCACGGCGGTGATTCCCTACTTCGGCTATGCCCGGCAGGACCGCAAGGATCAACCGCGGGTGTCGATTACCGCGAAGCTCATTGCAAATCTGGTGGCGAAAGCCGGCGCGGACCGCGTGATCACGATGGATCTGCACGCACCGCAACTGCAGGGTTTTTTCGATCTGCCGGTGGACCATCTCTATTCTTCAGTCGTTCTTGGACGCCATTTCAAACAACGACAACTGAAGAACCTCGCTGTTGCGTCTCCGGACGTCGGCGGAATCAAGATGGCGCGCGCCTATGCCAAGCGGCTTGAGGCGGAACTTGTGGTGATCGACAAGCGGCGTCCGCGGCAGAATGTTGCGGAAGTGATGAACATCATTGGCGACGTTGAAGGCAAGAACATTCTCATCGTCGACGATCTGGTGGACACGGCGGGAACGATGTGCAATGCAGTGGAAGCGTTGCTGGATGCGGGAGCGGAAAAGGTATACGCCGCCTGCACGCATCCGGTATTGTCCGGGAAAGCCATTGAGCGCATCAACTCCAGCCGGCTGGAACGTCTGGTGGTGACGGATACGCTCCCGTTGGCCACGACTTCGCCCAAGATTGAGGTGGAATCGGTGTCGCTGATCTTTGCCGAAGCGATCAAGCGTTCCTTCGGAAATATGTCGATCAGCTCGCTATTTGATATTGATAAAGGTTAAACGCATCCAGAGGTCCAAGGAGAACACAGTCCATGTCTGAAGTCGTCTTGAACGCCGAAGTCCGGGAAAACACCGGCAAGCATGCAAAACACTCGCGCTCCCAGGGAATGGTGCCGGGCGTCTACTACGCGCGCGGCGAGCAGAACATCAACGTACAGGTTCCCGTCCTGTTGCTGAACCAGCTCGTGTTCACGTCGGAGACGCACGTGATCGATCTGCAGTTTGCGGATGGGACGTCGCACAAATGCATCCTCCGGGACGTGCAGTTTGATCCGGTGTCCGACCGCCCCGTGCATTTCGACCTTCAGGGGTTGAAGGAGAACGAGAAGCTGACGGTGGAGATTCCGGTGACGCTCACCGGCGGCATACCGAAAGGCGTGCGCGACGGCGGCATGCTGCAGCAGTTCCTGCACCGGGTGCGTGTTTCCTGCCTGCCCAAGGACATGCCGGAGAAGATCGAGATTAATGTTGCGGAGCTGGGCATCAATGCCTTCCTCCACATCCGCGATCTGCACGTGGCCAATGTCACGATGGTGGACAACGCGGAGAACGCCGTTGTGGGCGTCCTCCCGCCGCATGTGGTTAAGGAAGAGGAAGTCGCGGCTGTGGTGGAGGAGGCGCCGAAGGAGCCCGAGGTGGTGGGCAAGGGCAAGAAGGAAGAAGGCGAGGAGGGTGCAGCGGCTCCGGAGAAGAAAGGTGGTGCTCCGGCCGAGAAGAAGGGTGGTGCTCCGGCCGAGAAGAAGGGTGGCGCTCCGGCCGAGAAGAAGGGCGAGAAATCGTAAACAGCCGTGGCACCAGCCCTTGTCGTCGGACTGGGGAACCCCGGCACGGAGTACGCCGGCACGCGGCATAATGCGGGGTTCATGGTGGTTGAGGCCTTAGCGCGCCGTGCAGGTGTCCGGTTACGCCCGGGGAGAGGCGAGTTCTGGTATGCCGTGGCGGGCCGGGAGGATGAGACGCTGTTCCTGATGGTGCCGGTGACGTACATGAACCAGAGTGGAACGGCGGTGGTGCAGGCTCTGGAGCACTTTGGGCTCCCGGTGTCGGCGCTGGTGGTTGTGGTGGATGATTTTGCCCTGCCGCTGGGGACGCTCCGGATTCGCACCGGGGGGACGGACGGAGGGCACAACGGTCTTGCATCGGTTATTTATCACCTTGCGAGCGACCAGTTTGTCCGGTTGCGATGCGGGATTCGCAGAGAGGTGATGCCGCCGAAGGAACTGACGGCGGAGTTTGTGCTTTCTCGGTTCGATGTCGCCGAAGGCCCGGTAGTAGAGGAGATGGTCGGGCGGGCGGCGGATGCCGTTCAGGAGATACGGCGCTCCGGACCGGAGCGCGCGATGGCGTTGTACAACAGCGCGCCGGCTGCGCCTGCGTCATAACTGCCGGATCATCATCGTGTTCTTTTCATACTACCCCTCTACTCTTCTGTTCGCCTCCCGGCGACTACGGAAGGGTCACGGGAATTATTCATAGTCCACAGGGAGGTACAGCATGTCCAGTGCAACGCGGCAGTACGAGACCACGTTCATCGTGAACGCCTCGCTGGATGACGTCCAGGTTGACGGCGTCGTCAGCAGGGTGCAAGACACGATCACGAAGAACGGCGGTACGATTTCGTCTCTCAACAAATGGGGACGGAAGCGCCTTGCGTATCCCATCAACAAACGCACCAACGGTTTTTACGTGAACATCGAGTTCGAGGCTGCAGGCACATTGCTGGCCCCGCTCGAGCGCACGTTCCAGCTTGACGAAATGATCCTCCGTCACCTCACGGTGATGCTCGACAAGAAGGCGATCGCCGCCCGTGCAGCCAGTCAGGCGGCCACGGCAGCATCCGCGGCCGCAGCGGCCGCGACAGCCGTGCCGGAAGAGAAGCCGGCTGTTCCCGGACGCGAGCCGTTGTTCGCCGATCCGGTTGATGGGAAAAGCGCCTAACGCATTGACGAACCAGAAGGAGAACAACAGTGTACACGACTCGACGCCCCCGGCGCGACCGGGACAACCAGACACCGCGCAAGAAGCGGACCTGCAGATTCTGTGATGCGAAAGAACTCTATATCGACTACAAGGACGAGAAGAAGCTTCAGCGCTTCGTGGCCGAACAAGGGAAGATCATTCCCAAACGCATCACCGGCACCTGTGCCAAGCACCAGCGCCAGCTTGTCCGCGCCATCAAACGCGCGCGCCATCTCGCCCTGCTGCCCTTTGTGTCCGACGCCATCCGTTGATCTTGAACTGCATGAGGCAATGCCATGAAAGTTATTCTTCGTAAGGAACACGACAAACTCGGACAGGTNNCGGGGATTCGCCTATCCCGCAAACGCCGGCAATACCCGCGCTCTCGAAGAGGAGAAGCGACAGGCTTCCCGCCGCGTCGACAAGCAGAAGAAAACCAGCGAGCACCTCGCCGTTGAACTCGATAAGGTCTCGCTCACCATCAAGGCCCGCGTGGGTGAAGACGAGAAACTCTTCGGCGCGGTAACGTCGCAAATGATCGCCGATGCCCTGAAAGAACAGGGGTTTGACATCGACAAGCGCATCATCGAACTCGACGAACCGATAAAAGCCCTCGGGATTTACCCGGTGAACGTTAAGCTTCACCAGGATGTTATAGGAAAGGTCAAGGTGTGGGTCGTGCGCGAGTAAGCGCGCACTTCCACCCCACTCTTCACGCCACGCACGCAATGTGCGTGGCGGACATGTTAACGAGGAACACTCCTGAACCGGTATGGCTAAATCCGTTGAAACGCTCGACGAAGTCACCATCCGTTTCGCCGGGGACTCCGGCGACGGGATGCAGCTGACGGGAACGCAGTTCACCAACACGGTTGCAGCGCTGGGCGCCGACCTGAGCACGCTTCCCGATTATCCAGCGGAAATCCGCGCCCCCGCCGGCACCACGTACGGCGTAAGCGGGTTCCAGATCAAGTTCGGCAGCACGGACATTCTCACGCCCGGCGATGCCTGCGATGTCCTCGTCGCCATGAATCCCGCGGCGCTTGTCACCAACGTCAAACTTCTCCGCGACGGCGGCACCATCATCGTCAACGAGGATGCGTTTACCGACAAGAATCTGAAACTCGCCAATCTGCACAGCAACCCCCTTGACGACGGCACCGTCGCGAAATTCCTGGTCCACCGCGTTGCGATAAGCAAGCTGACCGCCAGCGCCCTGGACGACTTGAACCTGTCCACGAAGTTTGTTGACAAGACCAAGAACTTTTTCGCGCTGGGGCTGATGTACTGGATGTACAACCGGCCCATCGATCAGTCGGTGAAGTTCATCCGGGAAAAGTTCAGCTCCAAAGACCCGCAGGTCGCCGAAGCCAACCTGCGCGTGCTGAAAGCCGGGTATAACTACGGCGATACCACGGAGGTCTTTACCACCCGCTACGATGTTCGACCTGCGCAGCTGCCTCCGGGGAAATACCGGAACATCATGGGCAACGTCGCGACGGCCCTGGGGCTGGTCGCTGCCGCGAAGAAGTCCGGTCTGGAGCTGTTTCTCGGCAGCTATCCGATCACGCCCGCAAGCGATATTCTCCACGAGCTCTCGAAGTTGAAGGAGTTCGGCGTCAAAACCTTTCAGGCGGAGGACGAAATTGCGGCAGTCTGTTCCGCGATCGGCGCCTCGTATGCCGGCGCACTTGCAGCCACCACCACCAGCGGCCCCGGCCTCGCGTTGAAGACCGAAGCGCTGGGCCTTGCCGTGATGCTGGAACTGCCGCTCGTCGTCATCAACGTGCAGCGCGGCGGTCCGTCGACCGGGCTGCCCACGAAAACCGAACAGTCGGATCTCCTGCAGGCGATCCTCGGGCGCAACGGTGAAGCTCCCCTCTGCGTGTTGTCGGCCTCAACGCCGGCCGATTGTTTCCATGCCGCGTATGAGGCAGCCCGCATCGCCGTGAAGTTCATGACACCAGTCATCTGCCTGACCGACGGCTATCTGGGCAACGGCGCCGAACCCTGGCGCGTGCCGCGGGTCAGCGAGCTCAAGCCGATTCCCGTTTCGTTCGCCAAAAATCCCCAGGGGTTCCAACCGTATTCCCGGGATCCCGTGACGCTGGCACGCCCGTGGGCGATCCCGGGCACGCCCGGGCTCGAGCACCGGATCGGCGGACTTGAAAAAGATCATGTGACCGGCAACATCAGTTACGACCCGGACAACCATGATCTCATGGTGAAGACCCGTGCGGAGAAAATCGAACGGATCGCCGACGACATACCCCTGCAAAAGGTCGAAGGCGATGCGCAGGGCGACCTGCTCGTTGTGGGTTGGGGCAGCACTTATGGCGCCATCAAGAGCGCCGTAGATTCGGCCCGCGCGCGCAGACGTTCCGTCTCGCACGCACACATCTCGTACCTCAGTCCGTTCCCGAAAAATCTCGGGGAGGTTCTCCGGAACTTCAAGCATGTCCTCGTGCCGGAAATCAACAACGGCCAGCTCATACGCCTGTTGCGGGCAAAATACCTCGTCCCGGCCGTCGGGTTCAATGTTGTCAAGGGCCTCCCCCTGCGTGCAGAAGAAATCGAACATGCGATCAACGAAATCCTTGGAGGGAAGAATGGCTGAGTCCGTCGAGGCGAAACTGACGATCAAGGACTTTCAGTCGGACCAGGATGTCCGCTGGTGTCCAGGCTGCGGAGATTATTCGATTCTTGCGCAGATTCAACGGGTGTTTCCTGAATTTACGCATAAACGCGAGAACTATGTTGCTGTGTCGGGCATCGGCTGTTCCAGCCGATTCCCGTACTACATGGATGTCTACGGTTTGCACGGGATTCACGGGCGCGCACCCGCCATCGCCTCCGGTGTCAAGCTCGCCAACCCCGCGCTCGACGTCTGGGTCGCAACGGGCGACGGCGACGGGTTGAGCATCGGCGGCAACCACATGATCCATATGCTGCGGCGGAACGTGGACATCAAGGTTCTCCTGTTCAACAATCAGATCTACGGACTGACCAAGGGACAGTTCTCCCCCACGTCCCAGCTCGGGCAGATCACCAAGTCAACCCCCGCCGGCGTCATCGATCCTCCGTTCATTCCGGTTTCCCTTGCGTTGGGCGCAGGTGCGACGCTTGTTGCACGGACCATGGACCGCGATCCGAAGCATCTGCAGGAAATCGTCCGGCGAGTAGAGAAGCATCACGGTTCCTCGTTCGTGGAAATCTACCAGAACTGTACGGTCTTCAACGACGGCGCATTCTTCCAGTATACCGAAAAAGAAACCCGGGACGACAATGTGGTCTATCTTGAACACGGCAAACCGCTCGTCTTCGGAAAGAACAAGGAAAAAGGAGTGCACCTGAACGGGTTTACACCCGAGGTGGTGGATATCACCACCGGCACGTATTCGGTGAGCGATCTGCTCGTGCACAATGAGCAGGACTCCACGCTCGCGTTCATTCTGGCGAACATGATCCACAACCCCGCTCTCCCGCGCCCGATGGGTGTATTCCTCGCACAGGACCGGACGACGTTTGAGGATGCCATGCAGGGGCAGATTGCCAAGGCCCGGGCCAAACGGGGCCAAGGGGACCTGCAGAAACTGCTGGACGGCGAGGAATCCTGGACCATTTCGTAATCCGCCTGACCACGCGCACTTTGTGCTCAAGGGAGGCCATGCCTCCCTTTTCTGTTCCCGGCAAATTCTTTATATTGTACCGGCCGCACCGATGAAGACACTCATAGAATTTTTCCGGACTCGGCAACGCTTTGTCCTGACCACTCACGTGAATCCGGACGGCGATGCCATCGGCAGCGAGATCGCCCTTGCCCTGTGGCTCCGTTCACTGGGCAAGAGCGTCCAGATCATCAATCACAACGCCACGCCGTTCGTCTACCGGTTCATGGATCCTGACGGTTCGATCCGGGCATTCGATGCGTCACGTGACGCGGCGGCTCTCCGGGATGCGGACGCCATTGTACTGCTTGACACCAACCACGTGAGCAGGGTCGGTTCGATGGAAGCGTTTGTACGATCCAGCCCCGCAACGAAGATCTGCATCGACCATCATCTGGATCCGGAGCCTTTCAGCGATTTCACGCTTATCACCCCGGAAGCCACGTCGACCGGGGAGATCCTCTACAAACTCCTGTGCAGCGCGATCCCGGGGGCGCTCCCGCGGGACATCGCCGAGGCGCTGTACGTTGCCATCATGACGGACACAGGATCCTTCCGGTATCCACGCGTCGATGCCTTCACACATCGCATGGTCGCGACCCTGCTCGAGAGCGGCGCCGACCCCGTCGAGCTCTACAATCAGGTCTACAACCGCTGGTCGCTCGGGCGGTTGCGGCTTCTGGGGGAGATGCTCAGCACCATGGAGACGGCATGTGAGGGCCGGATTGCCTGCGTGAGCGTCACGCGTGAGATGCTCCGGAGAACCGGGACATTGGAGGAAGACACAGATAATTTCACCACGTATCCTATGAGCGTCGAGGGGGTGGTTGCAGCAATTTTCTTCCTGGAGTTGGACAAAGGATTCAAGATCAGCTTCCGCTCGCACGGTGACATACCGATCAACGCGCTCGCACAGGAATTCGGCGGCAACGGCCATAAGAATGCCGCGGGAGCGCGGCTCGAGGGGGGCACGCTCGACGAAGTGCGCCGCCGGGTCGTCGCCGCCGCTGAACAATTGTTGATGACACGGAGATAGCAGCATATGATGAGAACCGCAGTCCGATCCCTGCCCCCCGAAAAATCCACCGCCGTGCTCGTCGTTCTTCCGGTGTTTGAAGACAAGGAGCAGTTTCGCGCCGCGACTGCGCGACTGCAGCGCCTGGCCGGGGCCGTTCCTCCCCAGGTAACCTCAAAAGCGTTTACCGGAAAGCGGGGACAAACCGTGCTTGTCCCGTCATCGCGCCGCAACGCACAGATGATTCTCGGATTGGGGATGGGCACCGTGGCGTCGTTGACGCGTGAGGTGCTGCGGAAAACGGGCGCCGCCGCTGTCTCCGCAGCAATCGCCGTAAAAGCCGGGACCATTGCCTGTGTGGAGCCGGGCTCCGAGCTTGAAGGGGGCGGATTGCCTGCGGAAATCCTGACGACTGAAGAAATTGCTCAGGGACTTGCCGAGGGTGCAATCCTTGCCGCGTATCGGTTCGACAAATATCTGACCCGTAATCCCGACGAGCGGTTCGTCCCGGTCGAATTCATGCTGCTCGCAGCATCTGCGGGCCGGGCAGCCACGCTGGCCAGAGGTGCAGAGCGGGCCGGCAGAGTGTGCGCCGGCGTTTTCCTGGCCCGTGACCTGGCCAACGTGCCCGGCAACGACCTCTTCCCCGATGCCCTCGCCCGGGAAGCCCGTACACTTGCCCGGCATCCCCGGGTGACCGTTACAGTCTTCGATGAAAGAAAGATTGCCAAGCTTGGCATGGGGGGCCTTCTGGGGGTGGCACAAGGCAGCGCCCGCCCCCCCCGGTTCATCATTGTCGAGTACAAACCGCGGAAAGCGCCCCAAAAGCCCAAGACGGTCGTCCTGGTGGGAAAAGGCGTAACATTCGACTCCGGAGGGATCTCGATAAAACCTTCCGCCAACATGGGCGAAATGAAAATGGACATGTCCGGGGCGGCCGCCGTGCTGGGCACAATCCAGGTTGCCTCGGCATTGAATCTGCCGGTGCGCCTGGTAGGGCTGATTCCGGCAGCAGAGAACCTCCCGGGGGGCCGCGCCCTTAAACCTGGAGACATTCTCAAGCATCTGAACGGTATGACCTCCGAAATCGAGAATACGGATGCCGAGGGGCGCCTTATTCTCGCTGATGCGCTCGTCTATGCCGGCCGTTTCTCGCCCGACCTGGTGATTGATCTGGCAACGTTGACCGGGGCCGTCGTGGTCGCTCTCGGGCACGTCACGACGGGGATGCTGGGAACGGCCGACGACGCCATGCGGCGGCTGGAAGAGGCCGGACGCCGCACGTACGAGCGGGTGTGGCAGCTCCCCCTGTTTGAGGAATACGAGCGGCTGATCAAGAGTGATGTGGCTGACGTGCGCAATACGGGGGGGCGTTGGGCCGGAGCGATTACCGCAGCGCTGTTCTTGAAAAAATTCACAGGCACCTATCCCTGGGTTCATCTCGATATCGCCGGAACGGCCATCGTCGAGGAACCATCGGAGTACATCCAGAAGGGCGGCTCGGGCGTGGGCGTCCGCCTTCTTGTGGATTTTCTGCAACACTGGAACAATCAGTGAGCATTGACCTATGCGCAACGCATGCAAAGTCCTTTCCCTGGCATTTCTTGTCGTCACCCGGAGCATGGCGCAACCACCGCCGGTTCCAGAGATGCAAATCCCGATGTTCCTCGATCACCTGGTGTTCGCCGGTGCAGATTCAACGTCGTGGGTGGTGACGCTCAACTATCGGATCGATCGGGAGTTCTTCGTTCCCGTCCGGAACGCTGACAGCTCGGCGGCCGGGGCCTACAGGCGGATAGGCGAAGTACTTGTCGAACTGGCCGATTCCACCGGCTCATCTGTCGAACGGAAAATCGATCGAATTGATATTCCCGAGGATTCTCCCCTGCAGCCCGCCGGCGAGCGCCACTGGGTGCAGGGTTCCGCGACGTTTCGTGTGGCATCCGGGACGTACCGCATTTTTCTCGAGGCCACCGATAGGGATTCGCAACGACGCCAGGTCAACCGTGAAACGGTGGCCCGCACCCCGGACAAGCGAAAGGGTGCGGTGGACGTGACGGCCGCAGCCTTCGTGGAACCCCTGACGCCGGGCGCGACGGACACGCTCCTCCTGGAGAACTTTGGGGGTGATCTGTTTTTCGGCAAGAATCGTTCACTTCTGGTCGGCGTGGCCACCCGGGGGGACACGAGTGAGACCGCGAGTTGCCGTTGGTCGCTCACCGTGATCGAGAGAAAGGACGAAACGGGGAAGGTGCTCGCGCAGGACAGCCTGGTGCAGGTTCACCTGATCCGCCACAGACAGATCGTCTTTCAGGCGACGACTGAGGGCGTCCGTTGCCTCCTCGTGCCTGACAGCAGCGCTGGAGCGATTGCCATCATTCCCCTCTCCACCGCGCTCTTGCCCCTGCGCAATTATTCGCTGCACCTCGATCTGACAACCGCGAAGGGGACGAGTGCCGTCTACACACGTCCGTTCCGCAATGTCTGGCCCGAAATGCCGTTCTCCCTGAAGAACGTTGACGGCGCACTCGAAGCACTGCGGTTTATCACTACCGAACGGCAGCTCGACTCACTTCGGAGCGGCACATTCGAGCAACGGCGCGATGCGCTCGAAGCCTTCTGGAGTGCGCGCAATCGCTCCCAGGGAACCGCGCGCAACGACGTCATGACCGAATATTACCGGCGGGTGGACCACGCCATCCGTGACTACGGCACACTCCGCATTCCGGACGGCTCCCGAAGCGACCGGGGCAAGATCTTCATTCTCTACGGGGCGCCGACGCGCACCGAACGATCCCTCAATCCTTCCGGTGCACATTCGGAGACGTGGTACTATGACCGGCTCAAGAAGAAGTTTGTCTTTGTCGATGAGGCGAAGACCGGAGCCTATACGCTCGTTGCCACCGCCCCGCTATGAAACCCCGGATTGCCATTACCGTTGGTGACTTTAACGGCATCGGTCCGGAAGTTGTCCTCCGGAGCATCAGGACGAAGGCCGTCCGGGCGTGTTGTGCACCGGTGCTGGTAGGCCCGGAAAGCGTCTTCCGGTACTATGCGGATCTGTTCGGCATACCATTCGCGGTTTCCCCTCTTCACTCACGTCATGCAGCCGCACAGGCCCCCGTTCTTATTGCCAGCTCCGACATAGCGGCGGCCAGGATCGCGCCCGGTGTGCTCGCCCGCGGTGCCGGGCAGGCAGCAGCTGCAGCCATCGCCGCTGCCGCCGCAATGGCGGTCAGGGGTGAAGTCGCGGCTGTTGTGACAGCCCCCGTTTCAAAGCAGGCGATGCATCGTGCAGGAATCCGGTTCCCCGGACAAACGGAAATGGTGCAATATCTTTCCGGTTCGCCGCGGGTAGCCATGATGCTGGTGTCGTCCGGGCTGCGCGTCGGGCTTGTGACCATTCACATCCCTCTTGCGGCGGTTGCGCGGACGATCACTCCGGCACTTCTGGCAAGCCGGATCTCGGTGATTCACGCGGCGCTCAGGCAGGATTGGGGCATCGCCCAACCGCGCCTCGCCGTTCTGGGCCTCAATCCGCACGCGGGGGAAGGAGGCGACATCGGCATGGAGGAGCGGCGGACGATCATTCCTGTGGTACGGCGGTTGCAGCGGCGGGGGATGCGGATCGCTGGTCCGTTTCCCGCGGATGCGTTCTTTGCGCGCTACACGCCGGGCATGTATGACGGTATCGTTGCCATGTATCACGACCAGGGTCTGATCCCTCTCAAGATGTGGGCGGGGGGCCATGCCGTCAACGTTTCGGTCGGCATGCGGATCGTGCGCACGTCTCCCGATCACGGGACGGCATTTGACATCGCCGGCAAGGGTCTTGCTGATCCGGCAAGCATGGTAGAAGCTATACTCCTGGCCGCACAGATTTCCCGTCACAGAAGCTCGCGGATTCCCCGGGCGCAAGGATCCCATGATACGATTTCATGAAGTGACATTTGCCTACAATTCCACGAAAGTCCTGGACAATGTCTCCTTCGAAGTCAAGCCGGGCGAATTCGTATTTCTCGTCGGCCAGACCGGCTCCGGGAAGAGCACGATTCTCAAGCTGATTTACATGGACTGCCTGCCCACAAGCGGGTCGGTGATGGTGGGCAAGTACATCTCATCGCAGCTCGGCAGGCGGGAAACGCCGCTCCTCAGGCGTACCCTGGGGATCATTTTTCAGGATTTCCGGCTTCTGGACGACAGGAGCATTTACGACAACGTTGCATTCACGCTGCACGTCACAGGGGTGAAAGGGGCTGAAATCAGGAAGCGGGTGCTGCGGGCGCTTGCGGAGGTGGGCCTGAGTCACCAGCGGAACAAGATGCCGGCCGAGCTTTCCGGCGGGGAGCAGCAACGCGTCGTGATTGCCCGGGCGTTGGTCAACACGCCCCATTTCTTGCTGGCCGACGAGCCAACCGGCAATCTCGATCCCACGACATCGCGGGAAATCCTGCAGCTGCTCAAGGACATCAACACGCGGGGGACCGCCATCATCATGGCGACCCACAACTACGAGCTGGTGCGAAGAGTGAATGAGCGCATCTTGCAGGTACGGGAAGGGAAGGTCTACGAAGTGGAATTGCGGGCGAGCTAGTGTCACTCCAACTACATGATTCTACGCAACGAGTGGCACAGTGCCCGTTCCAACCGAGGTAAAGCGCCTTGAGTGTTCAGCGCTTTCGTTGGAACGGCGCTAGTCCGTTCTACCCGGCCGGCGCGGCCACCGTTTCCACGCGCCGCACTTCCGGGACCTCTTTCATCAGTTTCCGCTCGACCCCGGCTCTCAGCGTCATCTGGCTCATCGGGCATACCCGGCACGTGCCCATCCAGTAGAGCTCCAGCACTCCGTCATCGCGCATGCGCACGAACGCCACGTCTCCTCCATCCTGCTGCAAATAGGGACGGATGCTGTCCAGCGATGCATGAATACGCTCTTCGATCGTCATCGTCAGCCCAGCTGGATTTCGACAGGTGCGTCGGTTGCGCCTGCCGCATTCCGGATGCTTACCTGGGCGGCCATGTTCCGCGCGATCTTTTTGATGCACTCCCCCGGTCCGCCCGTTTCCTCCTCGAGGACCACCGGTTTCCCGGAGTCGCCGCTGACACGGATGCGCGTCACGATCGGGATTTCTCCCAGAAAGGGGATGCCCAATTCTTCGGCCGCGCGGCGGCCCCCGCCGTTGTCAAAGATCTCTTCACGATGGCCGCAATGGCTGCAGACGTAGTAGCTCATGTTTTCGATGAGGCCGAGGATCGGCACATTCACTTTCTCGAACATCACATATCCTTTGCGTGCATCGGCCAGGGAGATGTCCTGTGGTGTGGTCACGATCACCGCACCCGTGAGGGGAATCGTTTGCACCAGGGTGAGCTGGATATCGCCGGTCCCGGGGGGGAGGTCGAAGACCAGATAATCGAGGTCTCCCCATTCCACGTCGGTCATGAACTGTTTGATCGCACCGCTGGCCATCGGACCGCGCCAGATCACGGCCTGCATGGGGTCGACGAGAAATCCGATGGACATGACTTTCACGCCCCAGTTTTCCATCGGTTGAAGGCGCTGGTTCCGCACGGCGGGCCGGCCGGTAATCCCCATCATCAGCGGGATGCTCGGTCCGTACACATCGGCGTCCACCAGGCCCACGCGTGCACCGTCCTGAGCCAGCGCGACAGCGAGATTCACCGACACGGTGGATTTCCCGACGCCGCCTTTGCCGGAGGCGACGGCAATCGTATTCTTGACACCAGGCAGGATTTCCCGCTGGATCCGTTCCGTTCGCTGCGTCACGCGTGACGACATTTCCACGGTGACCATGCCTGCCTCCGGAATCGCGTCTTTAATGGCGCGGACGGCGGCGCTCTTCAGGTCGTCGCGGACCGGGCAGGCGGGCGTGGTCAATTCGACGTTGACGGAGATGGATGTGCCGTCGATCTTGACTTCTTTCACGAAGTCCAGGGCAACGATATCGCGGTGCAGATCAGGATCGCGCACGACGCGGAGCGCGTCAAGAACTCGGGCTTGTGTCAGTGCTGCCATGCGGGGAGGGCTTTCCGATTGTTATGTTCATGTAACAACCTGTCACCGAAGAACGTTCATCCGTCTGCCCACCTTGTGGAACGCGGCGAGCGCCCTGTCGATGTCTTTGAGCCGGAGTGCGGCAGAGATTTGTGCACGGAGTCTGGCCTCTCCTTTGGGGACGACGGGGTACCACAGCCCGCGGATGTACACGCCTTCTTTCAGAAGTGCGTTGCTCATCTCCTGCGCGAGCGATGCATCGCCGATCATGATCGGCACGATCGGATGATCGCCCGGGAGAATCGTGAATCCGAGTTCGACGATCTTCTTCCGGAAGTAGGCGGTGTTTCTGTTCAGGCGCTTGACGATCGATTTGTCCTTCGCAAGCAGCGCAAACGCGGCGGCGGCGCCGAAGACGATGGATGGCGGAAGGGAATTGGAGAAAATATAGGTGCGCGCCTTCTGCCGCATGTATGCGACGAGCTCTTTTTTGCCGCTGATATATCCCCCGGCGGCGCCGCCGATGGCCTTCCCAAGGGTCCCCGTCAACACATCGATCCTGCCATGGACCCCCTTTGCCTCGGGCGTTCCGCGTCCTGTTTTCCCACAGACTCCTACGGCGTGCGAATCGTCGACAAAGAGCACGGCATCGAACCGCCGGGCGACATCCACAAGTTTGTCGAGCGGCGCCAGGTCCCCTTCCATGCTGAAGACACCGTCCGTGGCGATAATGCGGAGACGGTATCCTTTGTCCCGGTCCCCTTCCAGCTGGCGCACAAGATCATCCACATCGGCGTGGGCGTAGATCTTCCGGTCCGCGTTCTCCGCTCTGCACAAGCGCTGGCCGTCAATGATGCTTGCATGATTCAAGCGGTCAGAATAGATGACGTCCCGGTGGCTCTCAACCCCCATCTTCTCGTTTGTCAGCGATGCAAAGAACGCCTCGTTTGCCGCCCAGCAGGAAGAGAACAGTATTGTGTCTTCTGTCCCGAGGAACTGCGAGATCTTTTTTTCCAGCTGCAGGTGGATATCCTGTGTCCCGCAGATGAAGCGCACGGATGCAACCCCGAAGCCGTATTTCTTGATTCCTTCGATTGCCGCCTTCTTGACGACGGGATGATTGGACAGTCCGTCATAGTTATTGGACGCCAGCATCACCGTTTTCCTGCCCTTCACGCGCACAACGCCATCCTGGGGTCCTTGCAGCGGGACTTCGTATTTGAACGTATTTGCTTCTTCGAGTCGTTGCAGCTCTTTCGATACCAATGCTATCATCTCTGACATATCATCTCCGGTTATCCATGGTGCAGGCCACACGCCGGCGTCATGCCGACGGTGATTCGTTCTTCACAAACCGGACGGCGAAGGATCCATCCATGCCGTGCCGGTGGGGCAATGTCGCCACCCAGCCGCCGGGGGCAACGAGGTCCGGATGGACGTACTGTCCGGCCGGATCAATCCGGAATTCGGGGTGGTCGGCGAGAAATGCGGCCACGACCTCTTCGTTTTCTTCCGGTTCGATGGTACAGGTGCTGTAGACGATTGCGCCGCCTGGTTTCAACAGGCGCGAGGCGTTTTCGAGCAGAGCCCGTTGAGTTGCGGCCAGCTTCACGATATCCATCTGGTCGCGTTTCCACTTCATGTCCGGTTTTTTCGCCAGCGTTCCCAGACCCGAGCAGGGCGCATCGATGAGGATCCGGTCTGCGGGGGGATCATCAAATGTCGTAGCGTCCGCCGCGCGCATGTGGATATTGTGCAGCCCGAGGCGTTCCGCCGATCCTTTGATCATCGCGAGTTTTGCTTCGTATTTGTCCAGCGCAATGATTTCCCCGGAATTGTTCATTGTTTCTGCAAGGTTCGTCGTTTTCCCCCCCGGAGCGGCACACAGATCGAACACGCGTTGCCCGGGGTGGACGTCGAGGAGCAGGCACGGGAGCGCAGCGCTCTCATCCTGGATTGTAAACATCCCGTTCCGGAACAGGTCCATCTGGCCGATCCGGGAGAGTGTCTTGACGCGCACAAACTGCGGGATGTAGGCCGAGGGGGTGAACGGAATCTGCTGATCGGAGAGTTGTTTCTTGAAGATTGCGGGGTCGACCTTGAGCCGGTTGATGCGGAGCGCCATGCCGGGCCGTTCGTTGTTGGCGACCATGAGGCGTTCGGTTTCCTCCCGTCCCATTCTTCGGAGCCACCGTTTGACCATCCAGTGGGGGTGTGAGTAGAACACGGCGAGGTATTGCACTTCGTCTTCCGCAGGATCGGGATACCGGATTCCTTCGATGTTCCGGATGATGTTCCGGAGCACGGCGTTCACGAGTCCGGCCGGCTTGTCGCCTCTGATCCGTTTGATGAATTCGACACCTTCATTCACGGCGGCGGCGTGTGGGATGCGTTCGAGAAAGAGTATCTGGTAGAGGGCGACGCGGAGCGTATTTTTGACGTTGATTTCCGACTTGGCGAAGTTGCCGTGCGAGAAACCGTTCAGCACCCAGTCAAGCCGGCTTTGCCAGCGCAGCACGCCGTGCACGATCTCATTCAGGAGACCTTTGTCGACGTCGGAGAGTTCGCCGGAGCGGAGTTCGGAGTCGAGTACCTTGTCCAGGTACGAGTCGGTGCGTTCAACACGGTTGAGCACTTTGACGGCCGTTCCGCGTGGTCCGCTGTAAAGGCTCTTCCACTCGGGTGCCTGCGAAGCGTCGTTCATGCGTGGTATTCAGGAAAAGGAAGGGCGGAGGACACCATGTGGCCTCCGCCCCACATTCACGGGCAGGGACATCGTACGAACGGACCGTTTCAGGCTGGTGCCTGTTCCGCGCTCCGTTTACCGTACTTTTTCAAATAACGTTCGACGCGGCCGGCCGAGTCAACAAGTTTCTGCCGCCCCGTAAAGAACGGATGGCAGGCGGAGCAGATTTCGAGTTTCAGGTCCCCTGCGGTGGAGCGGGTTTCAAATGTATTGCCGCAGACGCAGGTGACCATGGATTTTTTGTAATCCGGATGGATGCCTTCTTTCATCGGAGTCCCAGCCCTGATAAATGCCCAAAAAGTGATTTCTGTAGTTCTTAAAGGTAGCGCTTTCCGCGAAAAGAAGCAAGATTTGAAGTTCGCCCCGGGATTGCATACATTACGGAACCAGAAAGCAGACACCGTCCATTTTTCCTCGGAAGAGGCGTGATGAAGGGAACGCGGATACTCCTACTCAGTGCGGTGATCGGCACCTTTGCAGTCAGCGAGCTGCAGGCAGCCGGAACCACCACAGCTTTCAGCTTCCTGCGCAATGACGTTGGCGCGCGCGCGGCGGCGCTTGCCGGTTCGTTTTTGACTGCGGCAGACGACCCCAACGTGGTGTTCTACAACCCCGCGTGTCTTGCCATCATAAGCGACAGCCGCGGATCGGTCGGTTTTTTCAAGAATCTTCTCGACATCAACACCGGTTCCGTTGCCTATTCCACGGAGTTTCCGGGTATCGGCCGGTTCGGCGCGGGGATCGTGTACACCGACTATGGATCATTCACAGAAATGGACGCCGTCGGCAATCAGCTCGGCACGTTCGGTGCACGCGATCTCGCGCTGAGCGTCGGGTATGCGATATCGCTGCAGGAAAACCTGTACGTCGGCGGTGCGGTGAAGTTCATCTATTCGGGTATCGCCACGTATACGTCCACCGCTGTGGCCGGAGACCTCGGGATTCTGTACGCCGTTCCCGATTCCCGTTTCGCGGTTGGGGCAAGCGTGCGCAATCTGGGCGCACAGCTCTCCACGTATAACGGTCTCCGGGAAGATCTCCCGTTGGACGTCTCCATCGGCGCGTCCGTCGTTCCCAAGGGGCTTCCGCTGTTGCTGAACGTCGGCTTTCACCGCCTCGCGGACGACGTTTCCACTGTTGCCGACCGGCTCCGCTTCTTCACCGTGGGGGGGGAATTTACGCTCAGCCGTGTTCTGCAGCTGCGTTTCGGCTTTGACAACGCCAAGCGGAAGGATTTCAAAATCGGAACGTCTGCCGATCTGGCGGGGTTTTCCGCAGGTGTGGGGATCCTCGTGAGCTCGTACAGGATAGACTACGCGCTTTCATCGCTCGGCAAGGCAGGCGCACTTCACCGCATCTCTGTCGGCACTTCACTCTAGCAAACATCCGACCGGAGGCAGGCCCGTTCCCCGCGGAGGGCAGAGGTCCTACCATCCTTCCAGCAGGTGTTTCCCGCAATAAAACAGCAGCATCCCTGCGAAGACCAGGAGCGGTATCACGCGATTCCGCGAGTGGTTGATCTCCGGAATCAGATCGCTCGCGCCGACATACGTTGCCACGCCTGCGGAGAATGCGAATGCCAGGCCCACCACGCGTTCACTCACGCCCCCCAGGGCGAGCGCTGCCAATGCGCCCAGGAGCGTGGCGACACCCACCGAAACGCTTGCCGCCATGGCGGTGGACCGTTTGCATTGCGCGGAGAGCATCACCGATGCAATGGTCAGCCCTTCCGGAACCTTGTGCAGCAGGACGGCGAAAAAGACGAGCAGGCCCAGCGTGAAATTGAACTGCATGCCGACGGCGATGGTGAATCCGTCGAAGAAGGCGTGCACGAAGAGCCCGAGAAAGGTGGAGACGCTCGCCACCCGGGACACCATGACCTCGTGGTGGGTTTCCTCGCCGAAATGCAGGTGGCCGACAACGGTATGCTCGAAGAAGTGAATCACGGCGTAGCCTGCAAGCATGAGGAGCGGTCCTTCCGCGCTCACGCCTTTCAGCGCCTGCGGCACGAGTTCTACGAAGACCAGCGACAGGAGGAATCCGGCGCTGAGCGCGAGCAGGTATTCCTGCACCCGGGCGGGCCACCGTTTTTTGCTGAGTACCAGGGCGCCGCCGATCACCTCCGCCAGGGCCGCCGAGATACTGTACAGCAGGATGGTCAGGATCATGGCGCCGTCACTCCGCGTAGGGGATCTTGAGATAGCGTTCAGCCTGCACCAGCGAGTCTTTGTATTCCTTCATTTTCAGGACCTTCTCATACTGTTTCTGCGCGAGATCCCGTTTCCCCTGGAGATCATAGATCATGCCGATTTTCAGGTTCGCCATGACCATAAACCCCGACTGCTCGAGTACATCAAGTTGGCGGGACATTTCGTCACACCGGTAGTATTCCTCGAGCGCCGTCTCATACTGCCGCGCGTGCATCGCACAGAGCCCGAGATAGTAGATCGCTTCCCGTTCCACGCCCG
>PMCM01000314.1:0-3895 GCA_003154155.1 Ignavibacteriota bacterium
GTGGCGGTGCTGGTGAACGAAAAGAAGGTTGCCGGAACGTACGCTGTGTCTTGGAATGCCAACCGGATGGCCAGCGGTGTGTACTTCTATAGGATACAGATCGATCCTGTAGGATCGGGCCCAGGGAGCGGCGCAGGGAACGGATCGATCGCCTTCAGGCAAACCAGGAAGATGATTCTCATGAAGTAGTATGAATCCGTCGGTGCCCCCGAAAACCTCCCCTGCACCGGCACACAAACACACACAGGAGGATAGCCATGAGAGAAGGACGCGGAAATGTGAAGGATGTGGCGAAGCGGAGGAAACTTAAGTGGGAGCTCGCCGAAGGCACCGGTGTAGCGCCGAAGAACTTCACCACCGGCAAGGCAATCCAGGGAAGCGCACCCCCCGGCGGATCGGATCTCGTCGTCCAGAAGTTCAACAATTCGGGGGATGCCCCTTCATCCACGACGGTGCACAGCGGCAGCGGAAAGAAACTCAGAAACGCGACGGTAAATCTGATCTTCTGNNGTCTCCCGCTCCGAACCCCTCCATGGCTCAAGTGGTCAACGATGCGGCAAGCATCCTTGCCGGAGTCTATCAGACCCGTGTCTCGCAGTACGGGGCAACGCCGGCCAAGCTGGGATCCATATTCGTCTCCTTCCCCGGCAACAATCCTCCAACGAATTTCCAGACCTCGGATGTTCAGAACCTCATCACCGGCGCCATTGAAGGGGGAGCGCTGCCTGAACCTGATGAAGAAACATCGGATGTCCTTCACTGTGTGTTCATGCCGCCCGGGACGAACCCACCGCCAAACCTCGGAGGGCTTCATACCTACGCCAACTATTCAGATTACGACTTTCCGTTCGATTTCGACATCAACGACCGATCGCACATGGCGTGGGTCGCCTTCGGTTCAAAGGCGTTCATCTCGTCGGTCTTTTCCCATGAAGTCGTCGAAGCGCTCACAGATCCCGAGGGGGATGGGATTCAGGTGAACCCCACGAACGCGAACAACTGGAACGAGATCGGCGATGTGTGCACGTCGACAGGGCTGGTCAACGGTGTGACCGTGCAATCGTACTGGTCGCAGATCGACAAGGCCTGTGTCATCCCCGCGAACATTCCATTGTCGATGCAGATCACCTGTATTCACAAAAACCCCAGGAATGACATTGCTCATCCCATCAGGAGCGTGGGCGGGATCAACCGGACCGAGAATGTTCCGTTCCGGATGTCTCAGCTGGAATGCATCGAATCCATTGACCGCGGCAACTCGTTCTTTGTGGTTGGTGCAGATGGGAGCCGGGCCGAGGTGAAAGTGTTCATTCACTTCCCCCCGTGGAATAGAAGAGGGATACGGTACATCGCGACGGTGGAGGACAACTCAAAGGCGGACAATCTGCTATCGCTGCCTGAATGTTGAGCCTGCTCCGGGCGGGCATTCCGGTCGCCGGGATGCCCGCTTCTTTTTCTCCTATCGTCCGACACACCCCGGAGTCTCTTTACACCGAACGCCCCGTTGATGCAGGGGCGTTCGGAATCGACAACACAGCGGAACTGATCGAGGCGTCACTTCTTCTCTTTGTCTTTCGCAGCCGCCATCTGTGCCGCGGTCCAGGGGGGGACGATCCCTTCCATCCGCGCGTAGGCAATCGACTGTCCCAGGTGTTCGTGCATGTGTCCCAGATAGGTCATCAGGAGGCTCCGCACGGTCATCTTGTTTCCGAAGAATTCCACCGTCTTTTCCAGGCTGGCGTCCGGCAAATCCTTGATGAATTTCTTCGCGAAGTCAAACGAAGTCACCAGCTGATCGTGGATGACTTTCTTATCCGTTGACATTTTGTCCCACTTTGCCTCGTCTTCCGGCGATGACATGGCAATGCCTTCGGGCACCGTGGCACCGGCAAATTTACAGAAGAGGTAGTTGCCAAACGCGATATGGGAATACACTTCGCTGATGGAACGTACCTGATCGTTCGGCCGCCACGTCATCTTTTCGTCCGGTATGGCATTTTCGAGATCCATGATCTCCTTTTGCGCATACTCGACTTGGCCAATCAGCTCCGCTCGGAACCCCTTCATTTGCTGGGCATGTCCGGGCAAGACTGTTGCCGCAAACATTGCCGCAAGGGCGAGAAACTGCAGTGCGCGCTTCATCTGATACTCCTCTATTAATGATGTGAATGGATGGAATACAACAACACCGGATAATCACCTGACGCATAGCCACACGAATACCGCATAATGAGCAACTCACAATGTGATTGCAGAGGGGGTCCGGCCCTAGGTTGCGCCGGTAATGGCTGAAAAACGTGTAAAACGACAATGAGACAGAGCAGGGCCAGAGAAGTTCTCATGAGAACCTCTCGGATAGATTGTTGCTAATGGGAGCCATCTTAGGGTACTGCAAATAGGGCGAAACGGGGCCGATCTGCTCGATTATGGTCGTGGCGTAGTTGGTGTTCAAACTGTACGGCCTGCCGTTGTGATCGGATGTAGGAGAACAGTGCGGGAACACGCGCGACGTTTCTGCGCCCCACTATGGGAACTCTGCGGGCGTTTGACAAGTTCCTGTCATGCAAAAAAAAACCGCACGGACAGGTTCGGCTGTCCGTGCGATCGGTTCCTATCTGCAGAACAGAATGTCGTCGTCCACAGCAATGCAGCGCCCCCGGGGCACTGCATCCGCCCTTGGAGGGGGACGGCCAGCATACTCAATGCATCAGGGTCATGGTCCTTGTCAGGGATGCGCCGTCGATGCTCAGTCGATACAGGTACACCCCGCTTGTGAGATTGCGGGCATCGAACGGGACGGTGTGTGCTCCAGCGCTCTGCGATGAGTTCACGGGTGTTGCCACAAGCTGGCCGAGAAGGTTATACACACGGAGCAGGACCTGACCGCCCACGGGAAGCGTATAGGTTATCATAGTGCTCGGATTGAAGGGATTCGGATAATTCTGTTCGAGACGAAAGCTCGCCGGCTGGGCCGGAGATGCCGCCACCCCGGTGGCACCGCCAAACGCAAGATCATCCAGGAGGAAATACGAGCCGACGTGCGTGCTGGTGGAGCCGTTGGGTAGCGCAACCGAGAACTGCATAATGCAGAGATCCGGGACATCTGAGGTGAGGTACGTAAAGGGTGCGGTAAACTGGGTGTACGAACCGTGCAACGTGGGGTCGGCCGAAGCCGCAATCGCCACAAGAGTTCCTGACTCGCCACCCTTAAACAGTTCAACGTTGATGCCAAAGCGGTCCCCTCCGGTCGCAGAAAATTGATACCACCCGGTAACGGATGACGGACGCTGGGCGTACGCGAACCCATGACCTCCGGGCCCGGTTTGAATGATCGGCGCGATCGCGAGGACGGAATAGCCGACAACATCTCCCCGGATTGCGGATGAGCCGGAGTGGGCCGTAGTGGACTTCGTGACATTGGTATACGCGGGTTGGGCATTGCTCGTGACCCATCCATCCGGTTCGCTGGTCGGCCAGGTTTCAAAGCCCGCATTCGGAATTTGGGCGTGCGCATAGTCCATCATTGTCAATGTGAGCACAGCTGCACAGAGTATCCGGAACGATTCCATGAGTGGCTTTCAGGTGTTGTGGAAGGTGAACGGTAAGAGAACGTGGTGAAATGTCCGTAGTACTAAATCCAGGCTTTTCTCAGGAGGACGGTTTTCACCACCTGGGTAAGAACGATGTAGCATCCCAGTGTCGCCAGAAGAAGCGGCCAATACAGCAGCGGCAACTCCGTAAAACCCAATGACGGTCCGAGGGAGGAATGCGGCAGCCAGATGCCGCAGAGCATGATCATTACGGTCGTCAGAATGAGCGGCACACTGGGCATGCTCTGGAGGAAGGGAATTTTGTTGGTCCGAATGACATGAATGATCAGCGTCTGCGTCATCAG
>PMCM01000314.1:3901-4032 GCA_003154155.1 Ignavibacteriota bacterium
CTGATGGGACCGATGAAGATGATGAATCTCTTGATTTCATCCATCGACCATGGACGGGGACGTGCGATCTGCTCCGGATCAACGTTATCCGTGGGGATGGGGACTTGTGAAAAATCATACAGCAGGTTGTT
>PMCM01000217.1 GCA_003154155.1 Ignavibacteriota bacterium
GGGCGCGTCTCTTTCCCTCAGGGTTTCATCTTTGTTAACACTTCCTTCGCTGCATCTTTGTGCACCATCGCGCTCAGCATCTTCAGCTTGACATAGTCCTCGTGGTAGAAAAGGTATCCGGGATGCGAGTTGTTTCTGGATCCGCTGCCGGAATCCTTGACAAGGAACCAGTCCTTACCGCCGTCCGTCTTGAATCCGACGATGTGAATCCCGTGGTCGTCGCCGGTTGTTCCATTGCGGTAGCGAAAATTGCGCGCGCTTTCATCGATGTATGCGGAGGGGATGTCAAACGTGGGAATCACGGCGACCCCCGCGTGGCCATCAAGTCCCGGCTCGGAAGTATCTCCGCCGATGGCGACGGAGTATCCCTTGCGAATGGCATTCTTGATCGTGGACATGAACAGATCCAGCGGCACGTTGCAATAGTCGCGGCTGTGCCACCAGTTGTCGGGCACCTCGTGTTCCACCCGCTGGAAATACGGTTTTTCCATCAGCGACATGATGTCGACGTAGTCGTCGATGTTGAGGCGCACGATGGTGGTGAAGTATTCCATGGGGGTGAGGGATTTGCCGTCCACGGTCACGCGCTCCGGCGGGGCTCCGAGGTAATGATTCATGATTGCCCGGATGGAGTTCAGGACGGCCGTTTCGTCCCACGCACCGCTTTCCTTCACCTGTGTCAGATAATGCTTCATCTCGGCAAACATGACATCATGGTCGTGCACCCGCTGTCCGCCGATCAGGCCGGTGTATGCCTCTGCCGGGACAATGCCGTAAAGCTTCCAGATCCGCCCGATGGCGTTCGATTCCGACCCCTGGCCGAACGCGGAGTTGCCGCGTTCCTGCACGAAACGCCGTGCCTTTTCCACGTACTCCCAGTAGACCGTATAGACTTCCGACAACTTGATTTTGCGGCCGGTCTGCCGTGCGATTTCAGATTCGAAAAATGAGGTCCCGGAAAAACACCAGCACATCCCCGAAAATGCCTGGGAGATGGGCGGGGAATGCCAGATTGTGGTGAATTCCGACGGATTCACCGGCGCATGGAGCGAGGAGAAATCCACGCTCAGTTTCTTTGAAGTCTCCGCCGGCGTCTTTGCGAACCGCGGAAGAAGCGTCTTGATGGAATCGAGGAATTCGTTCTTTGGTTCGACCATGATGGCCTTGTCGTGTTTCACCTCCTGGGCGCGCACGGGCATCATGATCACTACGGCGAGAATCGCCAGGCATACTGCGTTCATCTTCACGGGGGTATTCCTTGGGTGTGATCTGGGTCGTTGGGGCAAGATGCGATAACATCGTGTGTGACAAAGACGCAATTCATCACGAAAAAATCAACAGGCATCTCCACACGAAATGAGTTCACTGCGGGAAGCAGGCCGAACGGTGGCCGGAGTGCCGGGGAGAATCAATCGAGGATGAAATTATCGCACCTGCGAACTCGACCGCACGGATACGGCAATATCGCATTGGAAGGCGCTCCGTTGCTTGAATTTACCGGTCGTTCGGTGTACATTGGCGTGGGCAAAGCAGATCATAGACCGTGTCTGCTTCGGGTTGGACCCGCTCGACAACGACGCTGTCCGGCATCCTGGCCGCAAGATGGGGATACAAACGGTTCAGACACGACGGACAGATGGAATGCGTAAAGTCCGCGCCCACTTGCTCCGAGAAATACTTGTCCACTTCGTGCCAGTATTGCTCATCGTCCCGGATCCTCTTGCAGCTGGAACAGATGGGTATCAAATCGCGGAGCCGGGAGAGTTCGGTGACGTCTTCAAGGATGAGAAGGGCGTAGTCGACACCATCCCATCGAAACGGGCTTGTCGTCACAAGCAGCTCGGTGTTGACTGTCTTGTCGCCGTCTTTGATCGTCGCCCGTGTTCTTTTCCTGCTGATCGTCCTGCCTTTCGTGCTCAGATCGACGGAACTCCGGATGACGCACATCTTGCATCTTGGCCCTCGGCCACAACCACCGGGAACGTCGTGAGAGTGGATGCATTTGAGCACTTCGCCCCCTCTGCGGTCGTTCGCTCCCGGCGAGGGGGGGCCGAACGCTTTGCGTGCGGCACTGTTCATGTCCACGACGCGCACATCGTCGTCCACAACCAGCACTATGAGCGGAATTGCATCCAGGATAGCCCGGTACGAGTGTAAAGGAAGCACGTCCTCCATGTTTCGTCGAGCTCCAACTTTGTGGTTCAGGAACACAAGGGGGTGGCCAAGATCTTGTTTTAAATCTGCAATTATGGTGCCATCGCTGAATCGATCAATACAGGCCGGATTAGCGAAAAAGTACTTCCACTGCATTTGAGATTGCACATCTGGATAATATTAGCCATATCCCCATGACTCAGCTGCCCCATCGTGGTAAGTGAGTGTTTCGACTGTAAATCAATGCATGACAAGAGCCGGACAAGGAAGACCTTCGTGCCCCCGGTTGAAGTCGTTCAGGACCTGAAATGGTCTTAAGTCGTTTTCCTCAAATGAATTACATTTGTGGCCCAGTTGCTTAACCGGACAGTAGTCGTATCGTCGGGCCAGTTTCGTTTGTTCGCGAAAGTCGCTCATTTGATCATTTGCCCTCCACGAAAGAGGATTTCATGAATACCAGCAGGTTGGACGCGTCACACGTGTCTGTTGTAGTCACACTCCTGTCGCTTTTCGCGTCTCTCGCAATAGGGCAGGATACCACGTGGCTTTCTGCGATGGATCTCACCAAGATGCGGCAGGGCTGGGGGACGCCCCGCAGTAATCTCTCCGTGACGCAGCACCCGCTTTCATGCAATGGCATCACCTTCGCCAATGGGGTCGGAACACACGCCAGAAGTTTTGTCTGGGTCGACCTCGGGGGAAAAGGGGAGAAGTTTACGGCTGCTTTTGGTGTGGATGACGGTGCTCCCGGCCCAGGATCGATCGTCGCGAAGATCTGGGGGGATGGTGCCGAACTCTATCGGTCCCCGGTGCTTTCCCGCGGCCGGATGCCGGTCGACATTGACATCGACATCCGCGGCGTTCAGAAGCTTGTACTCTCCGTGAGCGACGGAGGAGATGGTTCAAACTCGGACCATGCTGATTGGTGCAATGCCCGATTCTTGACACGAGGGAAACGCCCACAAACCATTGATCCCGTTGAGGATGATCCGGGACTCCTCACACCGATTCCGCCACTCGCTCCTGGTCTGAACGCCCCTCCTGTGTTCGGGTGCCGCCCGGGACATCCGTTCCTTTTCCGGATTCCATGCACGGGGGAACGGCCGGTCACATTCTCTGCGGAGGGCCTCCCCGCATCTCTCGCCTGCAATCCATCGACCGGCGTGATCTCAGGCCGTGCTCCCGGCACAGGCACGTATGCCATCACGCTCCATGCTTTGAACCGGCACGGATCGCAATCACGCCGGATGGTCATCGAGTCAGGCTCCGTGCTTGCATTGACCCCTCCCATGGGCTGGAACCATTGGTATACCCATTACGGCCGCATTACCGATTCACTTGTCCGCGATGCCGCCGACTTCATGATCAGCAGCGGGATGGCCGATGCAGGCTACCAGTACGTCAACATCGACGATTGCTGGATGAACAGTCCGAAGAACGGCGATTCTATGCGTGTGGGTCCCCTGAGGGACGGCGCCGGGAATATTTTGCCAAACCGCCATTTCCCCGACATGCCGGCACTTACCGCATACATCCACGATCGGGGTCTGAAGGCCGGCATCTATACCTCTCCCGGTGAACTCACATGCGCGGGATTTGCCGGCGCGTACCGGCACGAGGCTCAGGATGCCCGCCGGTTCGCCGGATGGGGATTTGATTTCCTCAAATACGATTGGTGTTCGTACAGCCGTGTCGCCGGGGCAGATCCGGGCCGCAGTGCCCTGATGACGCCCTACGAGACCATGGGAGACCTGCTTCAGCAACAGGACCGTGACATCCTGTACAACCTATGCCAGTACGGCATGGGCAACGTGTGGGAGTGGGGAGAACGTGTCGGCGCACAGAGCTGGCGCACGGCCGGTGACCTGGGAGTAGAGCTGGACCGGTTCTTCGAAGTCGCGTTACGCAACGCGGAGCACAGGGCCTGGTCGAAACCCGGATCATGGAACGACCCGGATTATATTCAGATCGGATACATCGGCGATGCGCGCAACGCGGGACTTCCCGCACCGTGCAGCATGACCCGCAACGAACAGTATGCATTCATGTCCCTCTGGTGCCTGATGGCTTCGCCGCTTTTCTTCAGCGGCGACATGGGGCACCTCGATCCGTTCACGCTCAATGTGCTGTGCAACCCCGAGGTCATTGCGGTGAACCAGGACGCACTCGGCCAATGCGCTGCGGTGATCCAATGCACCGACGAGACCTTTGTCATGGTCAAAGACATGGCGGATGGGAGCAAGGCCCTGGGTCTGTTCAACCGCGGCGAGTTTCCGGCAGATGTCGCCGCGCCGTGGACGGTTCTCGGCCTGGCAGGGAAATACGCCGTGCGTGATCTCTGGAGGCAGCGGAACATCGGGCCGGCGGCAGGGGAGTACCGGGTCAGGGTGCCGCGGCACGGTGTCGCGCTCGTCCGGCTCACTGCAGAACAGAGCAATCCACCAACGCCGAAAAAAGGAGCACTGCAGAAATGAACCTCAGGTATGTCTGGCGCATCTCGCTCATCGCAGCCATGGGCGGTTTGCTGTTCGGCTACGATTGGGTCGTCATCGGCGGGGCAAAGCCGTTCTTCGAACCGTACTTCCAGCTTGTGTCGGAGCAGTCCCGCGGATGGGCAAACAGCTGCGCGCTGCTCGGCTGCCTCCTGGGGGCCGTGTTCACCGGTGGTGTCAGTGACTCCTTCGGCCGCAAACGGCTGTTGATCGCCGCCGCCCTGCTCTTCGTCGCATCGTCGGTGCTCACCGGCTGGGCATCTTCGTTCTCCTGGTTCGTCTGCTGGCGGATTGCCGGCGGCGTCGCCATCGGCATGGCCTCCGCGCTCTCACCGATGTATGTGGCCGAGATTGCCCCCGCAAACGTCCGCGGACGACTCGTTGCCATGAACCAGTTCGCGATCGTGATCGGGGTCCTCGCCGCCCAGATTGTCAACTGGCAGATCGCCCAGAAAATGCCCGACGGGGCCACGGCCGAATTCATCCGCGCATCGTGGAACGGACAGACCGGCTGGCGCTGGATGTTCACCGCCGTTGCCGCACCGGCGCTCTTGTTTTTCGCCGGAGCCCTGACGATTCCGGAAAGCCCGCGATGGCTGGTGAAGAACGGCCGTGCCGGACTGGCGCGTGACGTCCTCTCCCGCATCGGCGGAACAGGCTATGCCGAACAGGAAGTGCGGAGCATCCAGGAGAGCCTTGCCGCTGAGGAAATACACAAGGTCCACTTCGGAGAGCTGCTCCACCCCGGGCTGCGGAAAATCGTGCTCATCGGCGTCCTGCTCGCCGTGCTGCAGCAATGGAGCGGCATCAATGTCATCTTCAACTATGCGGAAGAAATCTTCCGTCTTGCCGGCTACGGCGTCAGCTCGATCATGCTGAACATCGTGATCACCGGCGTCGTCATGCTTCTCTTCACGGTGATCGCCATCCAATCCGTGGACCGTTTCGGCCGCCGCGCCCTCATGCTTATCGGCTGTACCGGCATCGGACTGTTCCATACCCTGATCGGATGTTCCTACCAGTTCCAGTGGGCCGGGCCGGTGGTGATCACGTTCGTCCTCGCGACCATCGCCTGCTATTCGTTCTCGCTGGCGCCGGTGACGTGGGTGCTGATTGCGGAGATCTTCCCGAATCGTATCCGCGGCGCGGCGGTCGCTGTGGCAGTCTCGGCGCTCTGGATCGCCTGCTTCCTCCTGACCTTCACCTTTCCGTTCCTGAACAGCGCACTCGGGGCGGCAAAGACCTTCTGGGTGTACGCCGGCATCTGCTTCTTCGGCGTGGCGTTCATCCAGTTTCAGGTGCCGGAAACGAAAGGGAAGACGCTGGAAGCCATCGAGCGGGACCAGCTCGGCTGACGGCGTGGGAGCCCGGTGGCGGCGCTTCAGGTCCCGCGCCAGGAGAGAATACTTTTAATTTGAAATATCGGAACTCAAAGCATCTGTCCGTTGTTCTACCATATGAAGGCTGGAATCAACCACATGCAACAACATGAAGGAACCCATATGGCAACAACAGTGCTGTATATTGGCCGCGTCCTGTTCGGCGTGTACTTTATTTTTTCGGGATATAACCACTTTGCTCAGCTGGGCATGATGTCCGGTTATGCGAAGTCGAAAGGCGTTCCCCTGGCAAAAGCATCCGTCGCCGCCACCGGCGCGCTCCTCGTCCTGGGCGGACTGAGTGTGCTGCTGAATCAGTTTGTGGTGTTCGGGCTCGTCGCACTGGCAGTCTTCCTCATTCCGGTCACGTTCATGATGCACTCGTTCTGGAAGCTGCAGGATCCGATGGCAAGGATGGGTGATATGGTCAATTTCTCGAAGAATCTGGCCCTTCTGGGTGCGGTGCTGCTCCTTCTTGCACAGGTGCTGTCCTGACATCCCGTAACACCGAAAGGCGCCCGGAGCGGGCCTTCTGCAGCGTTGTGCAGATAGTCCCCGTCTCCCGGCGCCACTCGTTCCACGCAACTCCGCACACAGGCAACAACGCCGGCAGTCAGGGCTTGTAGAGCCCGTCCCAGTTGGCCCCCAGCAGACCGGCGTTGTACGAACGTTCGTCGAGAGGGGAAAGACCCCTTGCCATCGGGCGGTCGATAAGCCCGATCTTGCGGATCTCGTCCAGCCGGATCCCGATGTCATCAAGCCGGTCATCGCTCCCCATCCAGTTCAGCCGGTCAAACCTGCGGAGTTGGAGCGGTACCGTGTAGGCCCGGAGCGTCTTCTCCTTCTGCACGTTGTAAAACGGCTCGAAATAGGTGAGCACCAGCTCACGTAACGTCCGGTGTATCGGCTCCCTGAAGGTCAACCCCGAAAAGTTCGACTTGGCCACTGCGCCCCAGTATCCGCGCACCTTGAACAACGCGATGAGGTGATCATCGTCCCTGTCGTTCGGCAACAGGTCCACGATGAGCGGGGTATGTCCCAGCCGGCGGAGCGCGGCGGCTGCAAACAACGCTCCGTCAAAACAGTGCGCGGTCCGGTCACGTATGACGCTCGCCGGACAGCGATACCGTTCGTCGGCGCTGTACGGCAGATCGAGGAGGTACGTCTGTATCTTGTACGGCGTCGTGAGTCGCGACAGGACTTCCCGTTCACTCTGCGAAAACGTTTTGTGGAATATGTGTTCCACGGCCCCTGTCCCTTCATAGGAATTCGTGTAATCACCTGAAGGCATCCCAAGTGCACGGACAGCGTTCCTCAGACAGAATCCCTTTGGTGCCCCGGAGAGACCGCAGGGGAGCGCCGCGCTACTTTGCCAGCGTGTAGACAAACTCATAATGTCCGCCCCCTACGTCGCACGCAGGCATGCCCGGCGCGGATCCGTCCGCCATGCGAACTCCGGGCTGCTGGCCGGCCGGCTTCCCCGATTCGGTGATCGCACCCGTGGACCCATGGAAGACCACATGGGCAGTGACGTTTGCGGGGATATCGAGCGCAAGGGACATCGTCGACCCTTTTTTCTGCCAGGCGGTCCGGATCATGCCGTTCACCGATTGGTATTCCACACGCGCAGATGTCAGCCGCGGACCGGGATCAGGCGCGATCACAAGATGCCCGAACCCGGGCACGTCGCTGTCGATTCCTCCAATGGTCTTGACCATCCACTCGTAGACCGCCCCGAAGGAGTAGTGCGCGAACGAATTCATTCCCGGATCCTGGAACCCCCGTTCCGGCGTCCAGCCATCCCACCGCTCCCAGATGCTCGTTGCGCCGTTGCGGATCGTGAACCCCCAGGAAGGGAACGTTTCGTTGTGGATCAGCGCGAAAGCAACATCATTCCTGCCGAGTGCTGCGAGAGAGGTCATGAGCGCTTTCGTTCCGATGAAACCTGTTGTGAGATGACGGTGGTGTGCCTCGATATTCTCCAACAGATGATCAGCAGCCAGCCGCGCATGGCGTGCTTCCAGGAGTCCGAACGACAGGGAAAGCGCGTACGCCGTCTGACTGTTGCCGGAGATCCTCCCCGCCGAATCGATGTAGGCGCGCGCAAACGCGGACTTCACACGGGCGAACAGCTCGCCGTACCGGGCCGCATCCGCACTCTTGCCCAGCACCGTTGCAGCGCGCGCAACGAGATCGGCGGCATGAGCGAAAAATGCGGTGAACAGCACGTCGTGAGGCGTATCGTCGTTGATGTTCAACCAGTCGCCGAAGCAATGGAATTTTGCCGGAGGAAGCAGATCGGCGGTGGATCGGTGCCGGCAGAATTCCACGAACCGTCTCATCGGCTCGTACTGCTGTTCCAGCAACAGCGTGTCGCCGTAGACTTCGTAGATTGTCCACGGACACATCACTCCCGCGTCGGCCCAGCCCGGTCCGCCATCGTCACCGGCAACTTTCAGCGGCGCAACCATGGGGAATTGCCCGTCAGCTCTCTGCGCATCCGTCACATCCACAAGCCATTTGTGGAAGAACGCCTGCACATCTGCATGGAGGCTTGCCGAACGGCAATAGACCTGTGCATCGCCCATCCACCCGAGACGTTCGTCGCGTTGCGGACAGTCGGTCGGGACATCGATGAAATTTGCGCGCTGCGTCCAGAGAATATTGTCGGAGAGCGTGTTGAGCATTTCGTCGGAGCAGGTGAAGCTGCCGGCGGATGCCAACCCGCTGCTCAGCGCCAGGCCCGTCAGCATCTGCAGATCCGGGCGCTGCGCCAGCCCGGTCACTTCGACATACTGGAATCCGTGAAACGTAAAGCGCGGGGTCCACGTTTCCGTTCCGCCGCCGGCGCAGATGTAGGTGTCGATGGCGCGCGCGCCGCGGAGATTCACGGTGTACAGTGTTCCATCCGGGTTCAGGCGCTCGCCAAACCTGAGCGTGATGCGCGTGCCCTTCGCGGCCCGAACCGACAGCCGGACATTTCCGGCAAAATTGCGGGCGAAATCGAAAATGTATATTCCCGCCGCGGGCTCCGTAAGATTCGCCGGCGTCAACTCGGCGACGACACGGACCGGTTCCCCGGGGTGCGCCTGCACAAGCGGATGGAGGTCACTCCCCACGTCGACACGATGCGTTCCTGTTGCAGGCTCCGGCATAAACGTTGTGCCTCCTGCCAAACCCGCATCGAAGGATTCGCCCATGAGGAAATCGGCTTCACGCAGGGCGCCTGTCCACGCCTTCCACCCGGCGTCGGTCCCAAATTCCGCACGGGTGCCGTCCGCATATTCGACATGCAGCTGTTCCATCAGACGCGTGCGTGTGCCGTAGTGGTCCCGCTTCAATCCCCAGCCGATGTGCCCGCTGAACCATCCGTCAGCAAGAATTGCCCCCAGCTCGTTCGCGCCGGTGCGCACCAGCGGGGTCACATCGTAGGCCCTGTAGTAGACCCGCTTCGCGTAGTCGGTCCACCCGGGCGTGAAGTACTCATCCGATACACGCTTGCCGTTCATGAACAGGTCGCAGCATCCCAGAGCGGTTGCGTATAGGACGGCGCGTTTCACAGGTTTGGCTATGGTTGCAACCCCTTGGAGATAGCGGGGCGGCGGAAGAATCAGCGTGCTCCCGTCCAGAAACCGCCAGGGGGGCATGCCGATCGGGCCGAGATTGACTGCGCGCTGCGTTTCGGCTGCAGATGGTCCGTTGGCTTGCCAGTGAGCGACCGGCATAGCGCTTGCCGACCACTCCTCATTCGTCACAAACGTTGTCGACATTCCACCCTGCATGTCGACCTGGAGCCCGGCAATGATGGCCGCCCCTTCCCCCGAAGAATTCGACCCCTCCGCATAGAGAACGTTCCTGCCGCCGTGCAACAGAGAGGTGACATCTTTCCTCACGGGTGTCATCCACGATCCGTCGCTGGGGGAGAAAGAGGCGGCTTCCCCGCCGTTGACATAAAACCGGTAGCGATCCTTTCCGGTCACCACCAGTGTCGCCTTCACGATACCGGGCGAAGCAGGAAGTTCGATGACGCGGGAGAAGTACCGCGGGGCCGAGGACCCTCCCGGCACTTTCTCATCGCCTGTCCATAGCCAACATGCATTGGCAAGCGGGCTCGCATGTTCTCCCTCCCGTGGCGCATCGAACCCAACCCATTCCGCATGCCAATCGCTGTCGCGCAGGATCCCCATCGTCCATGTTCCTGTCGCACTCCACGGACCCGGATTGCCGCCGGCGTCCCAGATCATCACTTTCCAGAAACAGGTCTGATGAGAGGGGAGGGCCATTCCAGCATAAGCGATGCCGGAACTCTGCCGGCCGCTCACCTTGCGGGAATCCCACAGGTCGCCGATATCCATGGCAAGCTGCGCAGCGGACGACGACACCAGAATGCGGTAGGCGGTTTGCGTATCCCCCCGGGCCGTCGAGGCGACAATCCAGCTCACCCTGGGTGCCGGGTTGTCGATCCCCAGGGGATTGGTCCGGTAGTCGGTCTGCAGTCGGTCAGCGTGTATGCCACCGCTGGAGTTGGCGGGAGATCCGGTAGCGACGTTCATGGTCATCAAGGTCCAGATGTGAAGGAGGCAGAAAAAGGTGATGCAGGTCTTCATGAGAGCATCCGGGTAAATTGAGTTGAACACCTTCGGAGGCAGGGCATCCCATCGCTATGCAAGAAACGGAACGCGGTTGCAAAAATCAATCCGAGGGGCATGCTTGCGCATGCTGTCGTCGCGGATACTATGCCCGCACAAACTTCTGCAGCATCACGGCACACCCGGTGCACACACTGTGCCTCCCATATTCTTGCGCATAATCGTGCTGCACAGACGATACTCGCATCGGTTGCCCGGGAACCAATCGTGCGGCGCTGTGCCGCGTGACTATGATCTGAACAAGCCGTACATTATGCGAAAGCAGACACCCTCCACCATTCCGCGGATGTACCATGGCACACGCACTGCGTCTTCTCACGGCTTCGCTGATCATCCTGTCGCAGTTATCCGTTCCGGCGCCCGGACAGACCCCGGGGTATCCGATCACGCCCGTACGGTTCACCGACGTCGCAGTCAATGACCACTTCTGGTCGCCGCGGCTCGAGGTCAACCGCACGGTTTCCATCCCGCATGCCCTGCAGAAATGTCTGGAGACCGGGCGGGTGAGGAATTTTGAAATCGCCGACAGCATTGTTGCCGGACTTCCGGCACAGGGGAAATTCTGCAGCCGGTACGGCTTCGACGATTCCGATATCTACAAGGTGATCGAAGGGGTGGCGTATTCGCTGCAGACGCATTACGATGCGGCGTTGGACCGCTCACTCGACACGCTGATCGTCCTGATCGGCAAAGCCCAGGAGAAGGACGGGTATCTGTACACGATGCGCACCATCGATTCGGCCAAGTCATGGGCGAAGGATCGGTGGGTGAATGACCGGATGAAGAGCAGCCATGAGCTCTACAACCTCGGTCACCTGTACGAAGCCGCGGTCGCGCATTACTATGCCACGAAGAAAACATCCCTGCTGAATATCGCGTTGCGCAGCGCGGACCTGCTGGTTGCCACCTTCGGCCCGACAAAGATGCATACGGTGCCCGGACATGAGGTGACGGAGCTTGGATTGGCGAAGTTATATCTTGTCACCGGCAAACGGGAGTATCTGGACCTTGCCGACTTCTTCATCAACGAACGGGGGCGGACGACGCCGCGCGGAGAAGAGTACAACCAGGATGACATCCCCGTACTGGAGCAGACACACGCCGTGGGGCATGCGGTGCGCGCCGGGTATCTTTACGCCGGCATGGTGGACGTCGCCGCGCTCACCGGCAATGATCGCTACCTCCGCGTGCTGGACCACGTATGGGAAGATGTTGTGACGAAGAAGATCTACATCACCGGAGGCGTGGGTGCGGTCGGGGTGACCGAAGGATATGGCGCGCCCTACGAACTGCCGAACCTGAGCGCTTATTGTGAAACGTGCGCGGGCATCGCGCTCGTCTACTGGAATTACCGTATGTTCCTCGAGTACGGCGACGCCAAGTACATGGACGTGGTGGAGCGGGTGATCTACAACGGCTTTCTCTCGGGCGTCTCGATGACCGGCAACCTGTTTTTCTATCCCAATCCGCTCGAGTCCATCAAGGGTGCCGCCAGATCTCCATGGTTTACATGCGCCTGCTGCCCCTCGAACGATGTCCGGTTCGTCCCCTCGATACCGGGATACATCTATGCCCACCGCGGCGACGATATTTTCGTCAACCTGTTCGTGGGGGGAAGCGCGACACTTGAAATGAACCATACTGGTGTCCGTATTGCGCAAACGACCGACTACCCATGGTCCGGGAAGACGGTCTTGAAGATCGGAGTCGCCGCACCGACCGCCATGACCTTCAACATCCGCATTCCGGGGTGGCTTCGGGATCAGCCGCTTGAAGGGGACCTTTATCGCTACCTCGAGCCCGCAGCAGGGAAGCCCAAACTCTCGGTGAACGGTGAGATCCAGAACTACACGACGGCTAAGGATTATGCCCGGGTCACGCGTACATGGAAGGACGGGGACAGTCTCACTGTGGAGTTCCCAATCACAATCCGGAGGATTGTGGCGAACCCCAAGGTCGAAGACGACAGGGGAAAGGTCACACTCGAGCGCGGCCCGATTGTGTTCTGTCTGGAAGGAGCGGATCAGCCCGGTGGGCATGTGGTGAATCTTGTCATCCCGGATTCCGCCGCTTTGCATACTGCGTTCAGACCGGACCTGCTTGGGGGCGTGCAGGTGATCACCGGAGCAGCATTTTCCACACACAGGAATTCCGCCGGCGAGCCGGTTGTCGAAGGCAGCGCGGACTTCACCGCGATACCCTATTACGCCTGGGCGCATCGCGGATTGCAGCAAATGACCGTGTGGCCGGCGCGTGAGATATCTGCAGCCAAGCCCTTGCCACGAAACACTTTGGCCTTATCAAGCACAATCACTACTTCGGGTGGTCAGAGCCCTGAAGCACTCAACGATCAGTTCCTGCCAAGAAACTCGAACGACCCCGGTGTGCCCAGATTCCACTGGTGGCCCAAGAAGGGGAGCACGGAGTGGGTACAGTATGCGCTTGCTGCCCCCGCACGAATTTCGCGCTGTGCAGTCTACTGGCTTGATGACACCGGAACCGGGGAAAGCCGTGTTCCGAAAGAGTGGCGGCTTCTGGTGAGAGTGGCAGGGGAATGGAAACCTGTCCAGCATCCATCCGGCATGAGCACTTCTAAGGATGTGCTCAACAATCTGACCTTTGATCCGGTTGAAACGGATGCAGTCAAGCTGGAAGTAGTCATGCAGGAGAAGTATTCTGCGGGGCTCTACGAGTGGACGATTGAACCTTAATGAAAACCTGTAATTCCTTTTTTGATAAGCACATAAGGATGAACAAGAGACTTGTTTTCTAGGTAACCGAACGAACCTTACAATTCTGACTCGTTTGCCGGAATCACAGGAAACAGGGATCAGAGTACCCTGTTCACTAACTTTCTTGCCCCCCTGACCATCTACTCTCCATGGAGATCAACGGGACCAGGCCATACCGGTTGGTTGGAGCACGGGGGAGTGCCGAAGTTGCGCGGATGTACGAAGCGCATGCTCCCGCAATCCGGTCTTTCTGCAAGCGCTTTCTCTCGGATCCGGACCTCGCTGAAGATGCCGTTCAACAGACATTCGAGCTCGCACTCCGGTTCATTGACGATCTGCAGAAATCCGATAGATCCCGCGCGTGGGTGTTTTCCATCGCCCGCAACGAGTGCCTCCGGATCCTGGGCACCCCTCACCCGGTTGAACTGGACGAACGCCACGCCGATAGCCTGACCCCTTCACCCCTGGATCTAAGCATCACCGCAGACGTCACTTCCCAGCTGCACCGAGCGATCGCGTCGCTCCCTCCGATATACCGGGAGGCAGTGCTTCTTCGCGACATGGAAGGATTCAGCTATGCGGAAATTGCATCGATCACCGGTACACCCGGTACAACGGTGAAATTCCGTATCTACAAAGGCCGTGAACTACTTATGGGAATATTGGAACCTGTCTTGAAGGAATGGAGGACTCCATGAAATGCGAGGAGTGCAGGGAGCTGGCAAGTGCATGGATCGATGGCGAAGCTGAGCCCGGCGTAGTTCCCGCCCTGCTGATGCATCTTTCGGAATGCAGCGACTGCAGGTCGTTCTTTTCGTTCTTGCCGGCGCAGATTCGCCTTCTGCGGGAGGAGGGAAGCCAGTCAAGACCGAGACCCCTGCTCCAGCAGAACGCACCGTTGCTGTTACACTACCGGCGCAAGAACCGGACCCACATACCTGCATCGCTCGCCGCAGCCGCGGCGATCATCGCGATCGTCATGACGCTCGCCGTGGAGAGCAACCTCCAGCACGATGCGTCTTCCGGCCGCGCGGGGACGTCAACGTCGGAGCTTGAGATGCAGAGAGGAGGACCGCGATGAAGAAGCCGTTTGTCATGAGCCTGAGAATCTCGATGGGACTCGTGCTCATCGGGCTTCTCTACGTGATACCCCGGGTGGCTCCGATGATCGAATGGTCGTACTACTGGCGCTCTCTCGCCCTGCCCGGGTCTCTCGTCATCGTGTTGCTCATGTTCACCCAAAAGAATAGCACGCCGGTCGTGCGTTTCTCCGCGACAGGAGGTGTTCTCGTGCTGTTCCTTGTCGTTACGCGGCTTCAACCAGGCTGGTATTTGCGCACGGAGCTTCTGGCAATCGTTTTTTTCTGGGCAGCGGGGCAGTGCCTGCTGGGCATCGCCGGCTTTGTTGCACAGCGTGGGACTGCGTCACATTTCGTGAACGTGCTCCAGGAACGGGGGTATATCGGCACTGCGATTGCAGGACTGCGTGGCGAGTTCGGAGACTCTATTGCGGCAGCGCTCGATCTCTCCCGATGGGCTGCCCTGATATTCCTGTCAGTCCTTCTTCTCTGGAATGCCGAGACGCTCTCGACATTCGAAGCGATATTTCTGCCTCCACCGAAAATCCCTGCCAATGAGCCCCGCAATGCGGTCCTCGTCGGCGTTACCACGCCCGACAACAACGCCGTCCGCTACCTGACGACGGCGCTTCAATTGTGTCGCAAGTTCCGCGAGGCCGGAGCGGTCATCAGCGTCTTCCCGAGAATCGGACGCCTCGATTCCACGACGGCACCGCTTGTCAATGCGATCCGCCGGGAGGGGGGAATGACATTCGCACCCCGCATCGATCAATCGCCGCCGTATTTCTCCATGCGCTTCAATCCGGCATACATGGTCTATCAGCCGGTGGTCGGGCGTTGGTACGACGCCAGGACGGCGCCGGAACCTTGCATACAGGCGGCTGCACGCTACCTCAAAGCCCCCGATGTGTCACTTGCATCGGCTCCACGCAACACAGAACTCCGCCTCGGCCGTCTCCGGATACCCATCTGGAGTGACGGGCAATCCGCCGTGATCAACTACAACTTCGCTTTCGAAGACGGGTGGAAGAAAGAGATCTGGTGGCCGGGTGCGCTCATCAAGGACAACTGGGATTCCAGCCTTACCTATATGGAATTCTCAACGGGGAAGCGTTCCCAGACCGTTCCAGATTCCGCGTGGCAGCAGCTCTCAGGCAAAATGGTGTTCGTGCACTGGACAAATGCAGGTGATGACTACAGGCCGAATGAGGCACTCGGGCAAGCAATGATAGCGGAAATGCTTGTACGCGGATACGCCGTTACTCAGCCGCATCCATGGCACATCGCTGTTACGTGCGTGCTTCTTGCCTTTGCGGTGTTTCTCGGTATGCGTGTGAAGCCATGGCTTCTATGTGTGTCGATGACCGCACTGGCGGTGCTCTGTGTCCTTGCAGGCAGCTGGATGTTTCATGCGCACCTCGTGCTCGCGGAGATGATCTATCCGGCTTCTGCGGCTCTGCTGTCAGCCATCGTGCTTCCCCTTGTGCAATCCGCACGGCGAAAGGACATCTAGAGCGCGGCCAACGCGCCGGTGCAACCCATCAAGGGGCATGCGGAACATTCCACCCGCGGAGTAAGGTCTGACGCGTTCGGCGAAATCGTCGGAACGGTGACGCTGCTCATTGTTCGAACACGGCAGGACCTCTATACTAGACGTGGTGAAGCGGTCCTCCGCCTATTTCACAATCTGCTTGAACACCCGCAGATAGTTCCCCCCCAGCACTTTCATGACGTCCGGTATGCTGTACCCGTGACGCAACAGCGCAGCCGTGAGGTTCGGCAGCTTCGACACATCCTCCAGCCCCACCGGCGTTGTTATCCCGCCGTCATAATCGGACCCGATCGCCACGTAATCAATGCCGACACGGTTCTTGATGTAATCCATATGCTTGATGACGGTGTCGATGGTGGCATGACCGGTGGACGACAAGAACGACGAGTAGAAGACCACGCCGATCACGCCCCCCCGGGCCGCGATGCTGTCGATCTGCTGATCGTTCAAGTTACGGTAATGATTGTTCAACGCGCGTACACCCGCATGGCTGTCGATAATCGGACCCTTGACCGTGGCAAGGATGTCCCACATGGTCTTGATGCCCGTGTGCGCAACGTCGATGATCATCCCTAACGAATCCATTGTCCGCACTACCTGCCTGCCGAAATCCGAAAGCCCGACCGTGGATGACCTGGCATCCGCCGCTGCCACCGCCCAGGACGTGCTGTTGTTCCATGTGATGGTCATGTACCGTGCGCCAAGGTCATACAGGTTCCTGAGCTTGCTCAAGTCGTTCTCGATCGAATGACCTCCTTCAACGGCCAGGACGCCTGCGAATTTGCCCGATGCAGTCACCGACATCAGCTCATCATAATTCTTCGCCTGGGCAAAGATGTTCGCATTCCGCTGAACCTGGGCTTTGAATGAATCTATCATGGTGAGCGTGTATTTGTAATACGGGTGAGCCACCGAATCGGTCGGGTCGGTCCAAACGGCAAACATCTGCGCGTCCATCCCCCCGTCATGAAAACGGGGAAGGTCGGATTGATTATATGTATGGCGGACGCCCAGGTCGTACCCTCCCTCCACAGCAATCTCCATGATATCGTTGTGCAGGTCCATCACGAACGCCCGGCTGTGCACCGTTTCCAGCACAAAGTTCACCACAACGCTCGATGAGATGAGCGATGTCATGGTATCGGGCATGTAGAGGAGCTTTGACGCAATCACGCTGTACGTGGCTGAATTGCGTTTCGCCAGAACCGGACCCGAAGCAGTGCCGCCGAATGTCACCACATTTCCCCAACCACCGGCACCATGCCCGTCAAGCTGAACCATCTTCCGCGTCATGCGCTTCCCGCCGAATTCCACCGTGTAAAAGAGCACGCCCGCCGCACCCTTGCCCGTCCATTCCATGGAGTGGGACCCCGCAGACACCGCCACGTTTTTTTCATCAAGCAGCTGCCCGAGCGAATTGTGCACAGTGAAGTGCGCCGTGCCGGGTCTTCCGGTGGTGAAGTTGATCCTGGTGGAAGGGTTGAAAGGATTCGGATAATTCTGATCGACCGAAAAGACTGCGGGCACACCGGGATCCTCGCCGACTCCGGAGAGATTGAATGTGTACGACCAGATCCCCATGCTGTTCGTCAGCACAGTATAGTGCTCACCCGGATCGGAGGGGTTCATGATATCGATGCGCACCGAATCCAGCGGCACGAGCGTTTTTTTCTCCTGCACGGTACCGGACAACGTGATGCTTTCGGCCATCGCAGAGCTACTGAGCATGCAAAGGACGACGAAGCAGGTGAGCGATTTCATGGGCGTGTGTTCGCTATGAGAGTGAGAGACCCGCTCTTCGCTGGCGGACAGAACGGGAATCCAGGGGCTGTCACAGATAAGAGGACGGGATGTAACGCATGAACAGATGCTGATACTGTAATCTACCACAGCGGAAGCCGCAATGCAAGAGCGCGAATTGCCTCATTAAAAATCGATCCGAAATCGATTCGTGCCTCAAATGGAAAATCGGGCCGAAATTGATTCGTTGACTCGAATGAATAAATCGAGCCGAACCTTATCTCACTTCGCACCAATGGAATCTTCAAGATAATGTCCCGGGGGTGCCGTCCGGTGATACAGGTTGGGTGACCACGCGTGCCGCCACATGCCCGGCAGTTGCGGCCGAAAAGAGTTTGTTCATATGTGTGTAATTGTACATTCTTCATTCGCCGGAAATCCGCGGATTCCGAAGAACACAGGATTTTAGCGATGTTTTTTTACCGCTGCTTCTGGCACGGTTTTCCGTGATTGCATGACGGAGAAGAGCATCGGAAGATGCGTGTCGCGCATGAAGCAGGAGAGTGAAGGCATGGCAATACTGACGTGGAATGCAGAACTATCTGTGCACATAAAAAGTATCGACGCCCAACATCAGAAACTCATTGATTTGATCAACAGCCTCCAGAAGCAGATCTCGATTGGCATGGGGAAGGACAACGTGGCACCGGTCCTCGCCGAGCTCCTCGGATATATCGTTTCTCATTTCAAATACGAAGAAAAGTTGATGTCGGACAAAGGCTATCCGGAGTATTCCGCACACAAAAAGGAACACGCCGGGATCGCCGCCCAGGTCCGGGGACTTTCGCACACCCTTGGCTCAGGCAAACCGATAAGTTCGCCCGAAATGTCGGCTGTCATCAAAAACTGCCTGACGCAGCACATTATGTCCGCGGATAAATCCTACAGCTCGTTCCTCATCGAAAAAGGGGTAAAGTAGCCTCCTCCGTCCCTCCGTACCCCTGCTAACGGACGCGCAGGACAACCACCGAGAAGGGCGGCAGCACGACGTCGAGCCCGGCAGCGCCAAGCTGCATCCCGGTATATGGCACCGGGTGCACCTTGTCGGGGTCGGCAAACGTATTGTGGTCCTGCAGGGCGTTCCCCGCCAGGATCCGCCCCTCGACCGTCCGCCACGGGGATGTACCCTTTTGGTGAATCTCCACATTGTGCTTCTTCAACGGATCGATGTTCACCAGCGAGATCGTGATAACACCCCCGGCATCACGCGAGGCGGAGACCGATACCGATTGCAGCGTGTCTTTGCCAATCACACACGGGTCGCTCCCGGTCTCCACCGGCAGGAGCACGGCATCGTGATGCGGAGTAAACATCTCCATGACATGGTATGTCGGCGTGACAATCATCCGGTCGCCTTCGGTGAGCACGACTGCCTGAAGCACATTCACGGTCTGCGCGAGGTTTGCCATCCGGACGCGGTCGCAGTGGTTGTTGAAGATGTTGAGAGTCACCCCTGCGATCATCGCGTCACGCATCGTGTTCTGCTGGAAGAGAAATGCCGGGTTCGTGCCCGGTTCGGTGTCATACCATCCGCCCCATTCATCCACGACCAGCGCTACCTTTTTCTTCGGGTCGTACTTGTCCATGATGGCGGCGTGCTTGCTCACGAGCTCCTCCATATGCATCGCCTGCACCATCGTGGCTCCGTATTGCTCCGTGGTGAACTTCGTGGCAGAGCTCTTGTTGTTCCAGTCGATCACCGCGTAGTGGTGCAGGGCGACCCCCTCCAGGAGAGAAAGGGGAATGTCGCGCATCATCACTTCCGTCCAGTGATAGTCGCCGCTTCCCGCCCCCGAGGCGATCCGGAAAATCCCCCTGTTGCTCCAGCCGCTTCCCATGAACGTGGCATTCGCACGATAGACGTCCACATAGTGCTCCGGACGCATGCTGCCCCCGCAACCCCACGTCTCATTGCCGACCCCCCAGAAACGGACGTTCCACGGCTGCTGGTGGCCGTTCTTCGCGCGGAGTGCGGCCATCGGAATGCCCGCAGCCGAATTGACATACTGCACCCACTGCACGATCTCCTGCACGGTCCCGCTCCCGACGTTCCCGGTGATGTAGGGCTCCGCACCGAGCTGTTCGCAAAGGTCCAGGAACTCATGCGTGCCGAAACTGTTGTCTTCCGTGACTCCGCCCCACCAGACATTCGTCATGGACGGCCTCTCCGCCTTCGGACCAATGCCGTCCTTCCAGTGATAGTTGGACGAGAAGTTCCCACCCGGCCACCGCAGCAGGGTGACGTTGAGCTTCTTGGCCGCGTCGAGAACATCCCGCCGGTAGCCATTCGCGTCCGACATTGGCGAACTCTCCTCGAATACGCCTCCTTCGATGCAGCGTCCCAGATGCTCGATGAAGTTGCCATAGAGCA
>PMCM01000227.1 GCA_003154155.1 Ignavibacteriota bacterium
CCCTCTGAACGGGAAATCCGACCAGGTCGCGCCGCTTTCAACGGCGAACAACAGCGTCTTGCCCTTGCCGGACGTGTACTCACAGAGAAACGGCCGTCCGTCGGTCATGCTGATGATCGGTATGCCGTTCGTGCCCGGGCGCAGGCCGGCGGCTGTGCGAATGCGCGGCGATTCCACCGACGGAGTTGCAGCCCGTTTTCCCGGTTGTGCGGCGAACAGTCCCTCGAAGACCGGATGCCGGTAGTCGACGTTGCCGAAGCTTACGAAACCGGTCTTGTCGGGCGCGAGCTGCGCGAGGTCTGCGGGTGTGAGGGGAGGAATGCCGAGCGGTTCACAGAGGCGGGAATTGAGCGTGTTGTAGTCTGTGTCTTTTCCGGGGAAGATGACGAGGTTGTGGCCGCCGCGCACAGCATCCACGATACGGGCCGCGTCGGCCGTCGACAGAGACCGGATGTTGCTGAGTATCAGCACGTCCTGGGTGCTGAAATCGGCGAACTGCAGGCGATCCTGCGTAATCTGCTGTACCGTGAAGACATCCGATTGTGATGTGTCAACCGCAGCGGCAAGGGCCAGTGCGGGGAAGCGCGTATCGGCGGGGGTTGAGCCGATGCAGATGATGCGGATCCGTTCGGGGATGCGCACCACGGTGTAACGGGTATTATCGGCGTCAAGAAGATCGTCATCGATATGGAGCGAGGCACCAAGAACGCCGCGGCGCTTTGGCAGGGCAGAGAGGGTCACCTGGGTGGTTGCGTGCGGCGCGATGTTGACCGATTGCTGGGCGACGCGCGTGCCGTCGAGATAGAAGCTTGCCAGTGTATTGACGACCGGTTGGTCGCCGTAATTCGTCATTTTCCCCTGGAAGGTCAGCGGGTGCTGGAGCGACAGGAGGCGGCTCTCGAGCGTAAAGGCTGTCACAGCGGCGTTCTCGCGGTGGGAGGGTGCGATTTCCGTCATGAACACCCTGGCATCCGGGTTCGCCGGCAGACCTGCAAGCGCGGTGGAATCCGCCAGGGAGAATTCCGTCGCCTGTCCGTCGGTCAGGAGGTGAAGTTCCTTGTTGGCGTTGTGGGATGCCGCGAGGATGCGGAGGCCATGTGCGACGAAGGGCGCATACGCGGCCGACTTCAGGCTCAGGGTCATCCCCCCCAGCGCCTTCACGCCGGCGGCAGGCGACACGGGCAGATCGTGAAGGGCGGGATCATAGGGATCCGAAAGACGGAGGAGGTAGAGCTCGTCCGTCGCGTCGGCCGTGCTCAGGAGCTGTGCTGCCGCATCTTTGGCCTGATCGAACAGGCGGCCGTGGTCGTTCCGCATCCCCATGCTGGGGGAATCGTCCAGGAGAATCACGACCGTGCTGGACGCGCGTCCTCCCCCGATGCCTGCAAATGAACCTTTGAGGGCCGGGCGTGAAAATGCCAGAACGAGGAAGATCACCAGAAGGGTGCGGAGGAGGAGGATCAGCCATTGTCTGATCTTCAGCCTGCGCATCCGGGTTTTCTGGAGTTCCTTGAGAAAGCGGAGGGAGCTGAAATCCACCACCTTCAGTTTCCGGATGTTCAGCAGATGAATAAGAACGGGGATGGCCGCTGCAGCGAGGCCGAACAGGACAAGTGGGTTGAGAAACGTCATCGGTAGTGCAGAAAAGTGTTGAAAATCCCTCAGAAATGCAACTTGACTTTCCCGGGTTATTCGGGTATTTTATATGTTCTTACGCTTCACACTACCACGGGGTATCCGCTGTTGATCCGCAAAGTCTTCTTTGGGGCGAGCCTGATCCTGTCTCTGTTTGTGGCAGGAGCCGCAGCGCAGACGGGAACACAAGAGAGGACCTCCCCACCTGCACTCCTGAAACGAGCCGAAGACACCGATCATTTTTACACCACGACCGGCAATATCGGTCTCACCGTTACAAATTTCGGGACGATCGGGACGCGGAACTCGTACTGGCCCAATCAGCCTTCCTGTGAATACCCGCGAGGGTCGCGCATCGAACACATGTACCAGGGTGCCCTCTGGGTGGGTGCAGTTTCGCGCCGTTCCGGGCAGATTCACGTGTCAACCGGATCGAGCGACCGCGTTTCAACAACAACCGGCAAAGGCATCGAATTCCTGTCCCTTCCGGGGACGTCCATTGTCGAGCGATCGTCGCTCTCCGAATCCCCAAAGTTTGATCAAAACGCCGTCAGCCACCAGGATTTTATTGCCGACTACAACGATTTTGTCATCCGTGACAGCACGTCGCCTGACCAGACGGTGCCGCTCGGTTTGCGTGTGCACCAGGAAAGCTATGCCTGGAATTTTCCGTTCGCGGATTTCTTTGTCATCCTGAACTACACCATTTATAATGACGGGAACGACATCCTGGATTCGGTGTATGTCGGGCTCTGGACCAACAACGTCGTGCGGAACACCAACAATGTCCGGCCCAGCACACCGGGATACTTCCAGCACGGCGGCAACGGGTACATGGATACGCTGCGGATGGGGTACACGTTCGATTTTGACGGGATTCCGACTCCGCCCGCGGCGGATTCCTACATCGGCATCAAGCTTCTTGGGGCGGTGCCGTTCCCGCGGGGGGTGGATTCAGTAGGGTCCCTCAGAAACCGCGCGTACTACAATGCGTGGCGGTTCAGCAGCGCCAGCGGCGATGCGGACTACTTTTCTCCCCAGGACGATGCGGAGAATATTCTGGGCGCACGGAGCAGATACGAACGGCTTTCTGCAGCCCTTCCCCAGACCAAGATTGATCCCCTGCGCACGCAGGCGGACAACATCACGACGCTGCTGTCGACCGGGCCATTCGTGTCGTTGAACCCGGGTGATTCTTTGAATGTGGTGTTCGGCGTTATCTGTGCACGGAAGGCGGGAACCCTTGCTGCGCGGCTGGATACGCGCGATCAGCGCAAGACCCTGATGGCGAACGCCGCGCTCTGCCAGCAGGCGTACGACGGTGAAGACGTGAACGGCAACAATATCCTTGATCCCGGGGAAGATCTCAACGGCAACGGCAAGCTGGACCATTACCGGCTGCCCCAGCCCCCGAGGCCCCCGAAGGTGCGCGCCGATGTGCAGAACCAGAACGTCGTGATCTACTGGGACAAGTCCAGCTCCGAGCTCTCCCTTGATCCCATCTCCCGCACGTATGATTTTGAAGGCTACCGGGTCTACCGTTCCAACGCGGGGGCGGATTTCACGGACCCGGCAAATCTGCTGCTCAACCTTCCGCTCGTCGGAGAGTTCGACCGGGCGGATGACAACATCGGGTACAACACCGGCTTCGGGCGCATCCTGCTCGATCAGCCCAAAACGTTCGCGGGTGACACCGTGGCGTACTGGTACCGGTTTCCGCCGAAGGACGTCACGGTGAGCACGTTGAACGGCTGGCAGTACGTCTACGGCGTTGCCGCATTCGATCAGGGCGATTCGGCGGCGGGCATCGGCTCGCTGCAGAGCAAGACGGTGCTCGCGCGCGTTGTTCCCGGGACGCTGCCGAACGACGGGGCCCGGAAAGTGGGGGTGTATCCGAATCCGTACTATGCCAATGCGGTCTGGGATGCCAGTGGTGAGCGATCGCGCAAACTGTATTTTTACAATCTCCCGAAGCATTGTGAGGTGCAGATTTACACGCTTGCGGGGGATATCGTGGCGGAGTTTGTGCATGATGCGGCAACCTACAACGGCGCCGACATTCAGTGGTTCCAGCAGTTCGGCGGCAGCGACGTGCCGCTGCAGTTCGCCGGCGGCGAGCATGCATGGGACCTGATCACCAAGTTCGATCAGGCGATCGCCACGGGTTTATATCTGTTCAGTGTGAAGGACACGGATACGGGTAATCTGCAAACGGGGAAGTTTCTCATCATTAAATAGCGCACCGGGGCAACGACCGGTGTCAATCATACCAACGGTGTAATTTCGGAGGAGAACAGATGAAACGATTGTCGATGCTTGCGGTACTGTTCCTGGTTGTGGTGTCTGCGTGGGCGCAGCAATATAAATACTACACCATTACCCAGCTGCAGAAGGTGCCTGCGGAATCTCTCGCGGTTGCAGACACGATTACGAACTTCAGTGCGAACTCCAACCAGGCCCGCTGGACGCTGCAGGCGTCGCCGCACAACGGCGACACCGTGCGGACAACCGGCATCGTGGTGGTGCCTCCGGGTTTGATCACGTACACGGTGGGTATCTGGACGATGCTGCTGTACGATACCGCTGCAAACAACACGTCGTGGGGCGCCATTCTGCTGCGCGCCAATGCGGCCGACACGTCGGCACTGAAACAGGCCGGATTCCTGAACGTGCTCCCCGGCGACACCATTTCTCTGACCGGCGTGGTGAGTGAATTCCCCACGCTGCGCGCGTTCAGCTTCGGCCAGCTGGCGCCGCTGGCCACCACTCCGATTACCATCGGCAGCCAGCCGGGGCCGCTCCCCAAGCCGATCGTCAAGAATATCAGCGATTTCTACACCGGGATTTTCCCGTCAGGGAAGGTGCAATACGCCACCGGCGAGCCGTTCGAAGCCATGTATGTGGAGTTCCACAATGTCACGGTGGACAACAAAGTGAACACCTCGCGCGGGACGTTCAGCGTGGTGGATGCGTCGGGCAATGAGATCAGCGACTACGACTGGTCGCATTACTTCACCCTGGGTCACGGCAGCAGCCTCCCGTACCCCGGCGACACCGCCTGGACGCGCATCTATGCCGGCATCAACAACGGTATGCGGATCGACACGCTGCGCGGCTTCATCTCCACCACGTCGGGAAGCGAAGGTCCGCGCGGGTACCGCATATCTCCCATCTATCCGTCGGATGTGGTCTTCACCAAGAACCCGACGCCGCCGCTGATTTCCGCCCACCGCCGCAACCCGGTCGTGGTTTCGCCCGACACGACGGCAACGGTCAGCGTCAAGGTGACGAAGCAGACCAACGGTTCATCCCCGAAAACCGTTTCATTGCTTTACAACGTGAACAGCGGGACGTACCTGACCCTGAGCATGAACTACCAGGCCTCCGACACCACGTACGTGGGTGTGATCCCGAAACAGGTCGCCAATACGGTGGTGCGGTATTTCGTGCAGGTCGCCGATTCCTTTGGCCAGACCGTGCGTCTGGCGAACTCCGCGACGAGCGGCATCGCGGCAGATACGTCGAAGGGCGTGTTCTTCTACACCTCGCTTGCGCGTCCGCTCACCATCGCCGACGTCCAGTACACGCCGTACATCAACGGCCGGACCCCGTATCTGGGCGCGGTAACCACCCTCTCGGGCATCATCACCGCCGACACGGCACACATCTCCCTGTCGCCGGTTTCGTCGGGCAGCACGAATGCGTGGTATATGCAGAGCACCAACCAGCCGTGGAGCGGCATCTGGCTGACCACGTCGGACACCAACGCCCAGAAGTCGATGTCTGCGCTCCGCAATGGCGACAGCGTGGCGGTGACCGGCACGGTGCAGGAACAGTTCGACGTGACGCGGCTGGGCAGCATCACGGGCGTGGTCAAAGTGAACGGCGGGAATCCTGAGCCGGCGGCTGTCGTCCGGACCACGGGTTCGCTGAATGTGCCCAATGGCAATGCCAGTGCCGAGCCGTACGAAGGGATGCTCGTGCAGCTGAACAATGTGACGGTCAGCGATGTCGCCCCGACGTTCTCCGATCCGACCGAATACTCCGTCAATGACGGCACCGGTCCGGTCGTTGTGCAGCGGAGCGGCGACTACACGTACTCGAACGTCCCGGCAGATTCGGCGCTGGGCAAGACCATCCTGCGTGTGGGCGCGAAGATCGGCACGCTGAAGGGGATCGTCTACTACAGCTTCAACCAGTATAAGTTTGTGCCGCGCACGAATGCCGACTTCCAGGGTGTGGTGCTGACATCGGTCGCCGAGAAGACCGGCAACGGTATTCCCGATGCGTACGCGCTGTCGCAGAATTATCCGAACCCGTTCAACCCGAGCACGACCATCCGGTACGCATTGCCGGCCGCGGGGATGACCTCGATGAAGGTGTACAACATCCTCGGGCAGGAAGTGGCCACGCTGGTCAACGAAATGCAGGCCGCGGGCAGCTACCAGGTCCAGTTCAACGCGTCGGCGCTCTCCAGCGGCGTCTACTTCTTCCGTGTGCAGAGCGGTTCGTTTACCGCTGTCAAGAAAATGATGTTGGTCAAGTAAGCACTCGAGGAACGTCCCTCATTGTCCCGTCCCGCCGGAGCCGGCGGGACGGGGTGATGGCTCTCCGACCATGTCACGACACACCGCCATAGCGTGCCTCATGCTCTGCGCGTTCATGCTGCTGATGCCCAGCTGCCGTGAACACGTTGCAGACAACCCGGTGACAGGGAAGCCGCCGCAGACGTTTCTGTGGCTGTATCCCGATGCCACCGTCGGTGTAGGTGTGAGCAAAACGCACCTGCACTGGTGGGGGGAATCACCGAGCGGACTCGTGCGCGGTTTTCTCTTTTCCTTCAAAGTCGTGACCGGCAACGTGACCACGCTCCCGAGCCCGGACACGCTCCGGTACACGTGGGTGACGGGCAACGATTCCACGCTGCTCTTTCCGCTGGACACGCTGTTCCGGAAGTTTGCGGTGGTCGTGCGGTCTGTGGACAACACCTTCGGCGGGGTTTTGCCCGAGCACAGCATTGTGCGGATGCTGCCGTTCCCA
>PMCM01000046.1 GCA_003154155.1 Ignavibacteriota bacterium
CTCATTCTGAGCGGCTATCTGCGCGCACAGTACGCCCAGAACAAGCCCCTCGTGCTGAGCGCAAGCATCGCCTTCGAACAATCCTACTCCGGCGTGGACGGCGACAGCGCCTCATCCACGGAGATCTATGCCATCCTTTCGAGCCTCGCACAGCTTCCGCTGCGGCAAGACCTCGCCGTGACCGGTTCGGTGAACCAGCACGGCGAAATCCAGCCGATCGGCGGCGTGAACCAGAAGGTGGAAGGGTTCTTCGACGTCTGCAACGCCCGCGGCCTGACCGGCACGCAGGGGGTGCTGATCCCGGACCAGAATGTGAAGGACCTGATGCTGCGGCACGATGTCGTGGATGCGGTGCGCGCGGGAAAATTCCATGTATACGCCGTCGGGAGTATCGATCAGGGGATTGAAATTCTTACGGGCAAGCGCTCAGGCGTGCGGGGCCGCGCCGGGACATTCACACCCGGCAGCGTGCACGCGCGCGTGGATGCGGTCCTGAAAAAATTCGCACGAACGCACAAAGCCTTCGACTGATGGATCCATCGGAATTCCGCGCCAGAGCGCATGAGCTTGTTGATTGGATGGCCGACTACCTCGAGGGCGTGGAACGCTACCCGGTACAATCGCCGGTCGCACCCCGCGCAACGATCGACCGGCTGCCCCTCCTCCCGCCCGAGAACGCCGAACCGTTTGACGACATCTTCCGGGATTTCCGGGAGATCATCGTGCCGGGTATGACCCACTGGCAGCACCCGTCGTTCTTCGCCTATTTTCCCGCCAACAGCAGCCCCCCGTCTGTGCTTGCCGAAATGCTCACGGCCACGATGGGCGCACAGTGCATGAGCTGGGCGACGTCCCCGGCCGCGACCGAACTGGAAGAACGGATGATGGAATGGCTCCGGGGCATGATCGGACTTCCCGGCACATTCACCGGCGTTCTGCAGGACACCGCGTCGACCGCGACGCTCTGCGCCATCCTCTCCGCCCGTGAGTCTTTCACCCAGTTCCAGATCAACGAGCGGGGCTTCTCCCCGGAAATGCGCTTCACCATCTACTGCTCCTCGGAGGCGCATTCCTCGGTCGATAAGGCGGTGAAGATCGCCGGCCTCGGCACATCGCACCTCCGGAAACTGCCCGTGGACGAGCAGTATGCCCTCGATACGGGCGCGCTGGAATCCGCCATCGAACGGGACCGGCGCAAGGGCTACACGCCGCTCTGTGTGGTCGCGGCGATCGGCACGACCGGTTCGACGGCCATCGATCCCCTCCGCACCATCGCCGGTATCTGCCGGAAGCACAAGCTCTGGCTGCACGTCGACGCCGCCTTTGCGGGCTCCGCGCTCGTGCTCCCCGAATACCGGTGGATGATTGAAGGGATCGAAGCGGCGGATTCGTTCGTCTTCAATCCGCACAAATGGCTCTTCACCAATTTCGATTGCTCGGCATACTTTGTGCGCGATGTGGAGGCGCTCGTCCGCACATTTGAAATACTCCCCGAGTATCTGAAGACTCCGGAGGGAGATCGCGTGAACAACTACCGCGACTGGGGTGTGCAGCTCGGCCGGCGGTTCCGCGCATTGAAACTCTGGTTCGTCATCCGGTCGTACGGCATCGCCGGGTTGCAGGCGGCCGTCCGCGAACATATCGCCATGGCACAGCGTCTCGCCGCAACGATCGGCCGCACACCGGACTTTGAACTGCTGGCGCCCGCACCGCTGGCCCTCGTCTGCTTCCGCTATCATCCTCCGCAGGTGACCGACGAGACACTGCTTGACCGCCTGAATGCAGCCATTCTGGACCGGGTTAACCGGAGCGGCGCCGCGTTCCTCTCCCATACCAAACTCCGTGGCCGCTACACACTCCGCCTCGTCAGCGCACAGACGTCGGTGCAACAACACCATGTCGACGAGGCCTGGGCATTGATCCTCACCACCGCACGAGCGCTGAGCCTATGATCCTGACCGATGGACGCATCCTGGAAGAAATGGCGAAGGGTACGATCGTCATCTCTCCCTTTGATCCCGCATGCCTCGGGTCCAATTCCTACGACGTGCACCTCGGCAAGACACTGGCGGTCTACCGCAACGAGGTGCTGGATGCCCGCGTGCACAACGAAATCGACTATATGGAGATCCCGGCCGCCGGGCAGATTCTTCTGCCGCAGCGCTTCTATCTGGGCGTGACACAGGAGTACACCGAGACGCACCGGCATGTGCCCTTCCTCGAAGGGAAAAGCAGCATCGGACGGCTCGGCATCGACATCCACGCCACCGCGGGCAAAGGGGACATCGGCTTCTGCAATACCTGGACGCTGGAGATTTCCGTGAAACAACCGGTCCGGGTCTACACCGGCATGCCCATCGGGCAGCTGATCTATTTCGAAATCTCCGGCACGGTGGTCACGTCCTATGCGAACAAGGCCTCGGCAAAGTACGCGCAACGGACAGACAAACCGGTGGAGTCGATGATGTGGAAGAACTTTCCGCCAACACAGGAAGACACTCCCCGATGAGGAATTTCCGGTTTACCGGCATTGTGCTGGTTCTCCTGGCCGTGGCGCCAGCAACGGCCGTGGTCGCACAGACGCGGCATGCCATGACGCTGGACGACATGTTCGCCATGAAACGCATCACCGGGCCGGCCCTCTCGCCCGACGGCCGCTGGGTCGCCTACACGGTCACCACGCCTGACCGGAAGGCCAACAAGAACCTTTCCGACATCTGGCTGACGTCGACCGACGGAACGGTCACACGCCGGCTGACCACCCATGCCGCGGCGGATCACAGTCCGGTCTTCTCACCGGACGGCAGCTGGATTGCCTTTGAATCGACGCGCTCGGGCGACAGCCAGATCTGGCTGATCCGGCCGGACGGCGGAGAGCCGCAACAGCTGACGCGCCTGTCGACCGGCGCTTCGCAGGCGGTCTGGTCGCCGGANNCACCTGTTGTACCGTCACTGGGATCACTGGGTGCAGGGGAAGCGGCAGCACATCTTTATTCAACCGGTGCAGAACGGCACGCCGCGCGATCTGACCCCCGGCGACCGGGATGCAGTCCCTTCCTCGACGACATTCGCCGCCGGCGTGGAGTTCTCCTTCTCCCCCGACGGCTCCGAGATCGCCTACACCGCGACACCCCTGCCGGTGCAGGACGAAGCCTGGACGACCAATCACGATCTGTTCACGGTTCCGGTCACCGGAGGGACGCCCCGTCAGCTGACGACGAATCCCGCCGCGGACGGCTGCGCACGCTATTCCCCCGACGGGCGGTGGATCGCCTACCGCGCGCAGCAACGTGCCGGGTACGAGGCGGATCGCTGGCAGATGATGCTCTACGACCGCCAGTCGGGACAGACGCGCAGCCTGACCGCATCGTTCGATGCCTCCGTCGGGGAACCTGTCTGGTCCGCCGACAACAGCACAATCTATTTTGAAGCGGAGGAGAAGGCCGCGACGCCCGTTTTCTCCGTCTCGGTCGCCGGCGGCGTGCACAAAGTGATTGACGGATCGAACAACCATGATCTTGCTATTGCACACGACGGATCGGTGCTCTTGTTCACGCGCTCGGATGCCGCGCGCCCGGCGGAACTGTACCGCGCGCGTCCGGACGGCTCGCAGCTGCANNTCCAGGCCTGGCTGTTCAAGCCGCCGCACTTTGATCCGCGCAGGAAGTATCCGCTCATCATGATGATACACGGCGGACCCCAGGGCTCGTGGGGCGGATGGTCCTACCGCTGGAACCCGCCGCTCTGGGCGGCACAGGGATATGTGGTGATCGCCCCCAATCCCCGCGGCAGCACCGGGTTCGGGCAGCAATTCACCGACGACATCCGGGGCGATTGGGGAGGAAAGGTGTTCATCGACATCATGAAGGGTGTCGATTATGCCGCCGCTCTTCCGTTTGTCGACAGCACCCGGATGGGTGCGGCGGGAGCGTCGTTCGGCGGGTATATGGTGAACTACATCCTCGGCAACGCCGGCGGGAGATTCAAGGCGCTGGTGTCGCATGACGGGGTCTATAATTTCGAGAGCATGTACGGCGCCACCGACGAGATCTGGTTCGATGAATGGGAACACGGGGGGATGCCGTGGGAGCGGCCGGAGGAATACCGCCGATTCTCGCCCCATGCGTTCGCGCAGAACTTCCGGACGCCCACGCTCGTGGTCCACGGCGCCAATGATTTCCGGATCCCCTCCACGGAAGCCATGCAGCTCTTCACGGCGCTCCAGCGCCAGCACGTCCCGTCGGAATTCCTCTATTTTCCGGACGAAAACCACTGGGTGCTGAAGCCGGCGAACAGCGCATTATGGCATTCCACCGTGTTCGGATGGCTTGCGCGCTATTTGCATCCGTAGAAGACTAGTGCCCCTCGAACTGAATGTTTCAATAGAACAAGGGGCACAGTGCACGTTCCAACGACGAAGAATAGCCCTGAGTGTTTGAATATGTAGTTGGAACGGCAACAGATTTGCCTCCGGCGGTGTTAGTACAATGCATTCCGTTCTTCCTCCTTCAAGATCAGTGGAGCATACATGCAGCAGCATGGCACGCAGGCCAACCCGCTCGAACAGATCGGGCTCCGGAACATCGGCAACGTCTACTGGAACCTCACGACACCGGCGCTGTATGAGGAAATCGTGCGCCGCCGCGAGGGTCTGATATCGCATCTCGGACCTCTGGTCGTGCGCACCGGCCATCACACCGGCCGGTCCCCCAACGACAAGTTCATCGTCCGCGAGGCGACCAGCGAACAGCACATCAACTGGGGCAAGGTGAACCAACCGATGCCCGAGGAGAAGTTCGCAGGGTTGTTCGGCAAACTGTGCGCGTTCTTCCAGGGACGGGACCTGTTCGTGCAGAATCTTTACGCCGGCGCCGATCCGCGCTACCGGATCCCGGTGCGGGTCATCACCGAATACGCCTGGCACAACCTCTTTGCACGCAACCTGCTGATCCAGCCGGATGAGCCGGTGATACACTCGTCGCCCGACACCTGGACCATCATCGACTCCCCGCGGTTCCATGCGATCCCGGAGGTGGATGCCACCAGGTCGGAGGTGTTTGTGACAATCAACTTCGCACGCAAGCTGGTGCTCATCGGCGGGACAAGCTACGGCGGCGAGATCAAGAAAAGCGTCTTCACGATCCTGAACTTCCTCTTGCCGGGGCAGCAGGTGTTCCCGATGCACTGCTCGGCCAATGTCGGCAAAAACGGCGACACCGCGCTCTTCTTCGGACTCTCGGGCACGGGGAAAACCACGCTCTCCGCCGATCCGGAGCGCGTCCTGATCGGGGACGACGAACACGGATGGTCGGACAACGGCGTGTTCAATTTCGAGGGGGGATGCTATGCCAAGGTCATCCATCTCTCCCCCGAGGCGGAGCCGGATATCTACGAGACTACCAGGAAGTTCGGCACCGTGCTGGAGAACGTGGTGATGAATTTTGATGATCGCATCATCGATCTTGACGATCAGACCATCACCGAGAACACCCGCGCGGCTTATCCGCTGTCGCACGTGAAGAATTTTGTGCCTTCGGGCATGGCGGATCATCCGAAAAACCTCGTCATGCTGACCGCCGATGCCTTCGGCGTGCTGCCGCCGATCGCAAAGCTGACCGCGGACCAGGCGATGTATCATTTTCTGTCGGGCTACACCGCGAAGGTCGCCGGCACGGAGAAGGGGGTGACCGAGCCGCAGGTCACGTTCAGCACCTGTTTCGGCGCACCCTTCATGCCTATGGCGCCGACGGTCTACGCCAACCTCCTCGGCGAGCGTCTCGCGCGGCATCACGTGCATGTCTGGCTGGTCAACACGGGATGGAGCGGCGGCCCGTACGGGGTCGGGAGCAGGATGAAGATCGCCTACACGCGGGCTATGATCCGCGAAGCGCTGAACGGGACGCTCTCAGGCGTGCCGACCGTTGCGGATCCGGTATTCGGCTTGCACATCCCCGCGTCCGTGCCGGGCGTGCCGGCCGACGTGCTGTCGCCGCGCAACACATGGGCCGACAAAAGCGCGTATGACGCAAAAGCCGGCGAGCTGGCAGGCCGCTTCAAGAGCAACTTCGAACAGTTTGCCGCCTCCGTGACGCCGGCGGTGCGCGCAGCCGGGCCGCACTGACACATCCATGAAAACCATCCCCACGACACTGACGCACCGCGCTCTTCCGCCCGAACGGAAGAGTGCCGCACTTCCTCCCCTCCTGATCTTTCTCCACGGCCGCGGCGCGGACGAGGAGGATCTGCTGGGTCTTGCGCCGACGCTGGACGAACGGCTCTTCCTGGTCAGCGCCCGCGCGCCGTTCCCCTTCGAGTACGGGGGGTTCACCTGGTATGACGCGGGTGCGACGGGAACACCCGAACCTGTCCGCTTCCGCGAGAGCGCCGACCGGCTTCATCAATTCCTTCTTGACGTGCGCGCCGGCTATCCGGTGGATCCCTCGCATGTGTTCCTCTTCGGGTTCAGCATGGGGTGCGTCATGTCGTTCGCCATGGGGCTGTCGGCTCCCGGGCTTGTGCGCGGCGTCTCAGCGAACAGCGGCTATGTGCCGGAAGGTACGCACCTCGTGTTCCGCTGGCAGGAATTGCAGCATGTGGAGTTCTTCGTCACCCACGGCACGCTCGATCCCGTGGTGCCCGTCGCCCTCGGCCGCCGCTCGGAAAAACTGTTGCAGGGCTCCAACGCGACCTTCACCTACAGGGAATACCCCGCGGGACATGAACTGACGCCCGAAGGGCTGCAGGAAACCGCCGTCTGGCTCACCCGCTTGATTGACACCCCGTAAAAAAGTCCAGCCCGGCCGTTGCGGGCCGGGCTGGGACTGATCTGCTTCTGCCATGCTTACCGGATGAGCGTCAATCGCCTGGTTGCGACAAATTCTCCAGCTCTCAGCCGATAGAAGTAGATCCCCGAGGCAAGCCTGCCCGCATCGAACTTCACCGTGTGGAGCCCGGCGTCCTGGTACTCGGCCACCAACCGTGCAACTTCCTGCCCGAGCGCGTTGAGAACCGTCAGTTCCACCATGGAGTTCCGCCCGAGCGTATAGCCAATCGTCGTCGACGGATTGAATGGGTTGGGATAGTTCTGCCTGAGAGAGAACACCGTCGGTGCACCATCAGCTTCGACGCCGGTCAACGTACCGGTGAGCGACGCGATGGCACTGATGCCGTTCGCACTGTATGTGCTGCTGTCGGATACCACACCGCCAAGGCTTCCCGGTGACACGTAGGTGGGTAGCGCAATGAATGTGTGTGCATCGCTCTGCCGCCAGATCTTCCACCGGAGCGCTTCCCCGCCGGCAAAGCCATCCTTCGCTGCCGTCGTTGGATCATCCCCAAATGCTGCAATGGCGATATTCGACGTCCCCGTCCACATCTCGTATCCCGCACAGGTCTGGACGCCGCTCGAGTCGTAAAACACGCCGATATAATCCCCGGCCACCAACGGGGTCGCGCCGATCCTCGGTGAGCTGTTCAACGGCACGATGATCGTATGACTCACCCCGGTGTTCGTGCGTGACCAGGCAGGAGCGCTGTTCGATTTCTTCAACGACATCGCAGGTTCATCGCCCGTTGCAATGCCCGGCCGGACATCCGCTGCCGGATACAACAATGTATGCGGGGCCGAGAGCTTGATCTGATACCCCTGTCCCGGTTTCAGCGTCCCGATCGTGTTCACGCCCGCCGACGGGAGATAGGTGTGTCCATCCTGATCCTTCACAATCACCACATCCGCGACAAAGGAAGCGAATGCCGCAGCAATGGACATCACTGAATCGCGGTAGTATGGGATGATGCTCCACCCTGCCGTGATCGGAATGTACTGCGCCTGCGGCAGAATCCGTTGACCGTTGAAGCAGAGGGTCCGTGCGTTCTTCATTTTGAGCTGGTATCCCTCAAGACTGTTCCATTGACCGATGGTATTTAACGGAACAGACGGGATGTATGACTGCTGCGCACCGTTCTTCAGAATGATCACATCGCTCAGCACCGGCTGGAAAATGCTGTCAAGACTGGTCATGTAGGGTGCAACGTTGCTGGAAATCAGGCTCCATCCGGCTCTGAGAACCGGACATTGAGAGACTCCCGGGTCGGTGAGCGCCTCGATACCGCTCACACCATTCACGGTGAATGCGTTGGTGCTGGTAATCACTCCTCCTACCGGAGTATAGATCGCATCGGCATCATACACGGTGCCGGAATCCGGACGACAGATCTTCCACTTGAACACCTCACCCGCGCCCATGCCATCCTTCGCGGGAGTGGTGGGATCATCGCCGAATGCGGTCACCGCGAGATTGCCGGTGCCGGTCCATCGTTCATACCCTGCGCAGGCCGGCGTTCCGCTCGAATCATAGAACACGCCGACGTAGTCGCCGAATCTGAGCCTGGCGTTGCGGATGGTGTAGTATCCGCTCAACGGAAAGATGATGGTATGGCTGGTCCCGGTAACGACATAGCGCCAGGGGCTTGGTGCGTCAACCAGAAATGCGGAGGTGCGCCACACAACACCGTCAGTGACAACCGGGGAGCCTTCGCTCAACTGTGACGCGACGCTTATCGTGGAAGAGTATCCTCCGAGAGCAGTCGGTGTGCAATACAACGAGCATGTCCGCGCTTCACCTGCAGCCAGCGTCTGAGCGGCGGCTTGCACATCAAGATCATAAGGTGCGCTCTGGTCGCGATCCAGGCGTACCGACGCAAACACGCTGGCCGGTGCGCTTGCCTGGACAGGGTTCTTCACCACCACTTCCACGCGAAGGCGCGTTCCGGGCATTATGGTCTTTGCTCCCCCGGCGGGGAGGTCGGTGTTCGTGCTGTCCACGAGGATCTTCCACGATACGATGCGGGGCGTGTTTGCATAGAACGTCACCCGGATGACACTGTCGGCCAGAATCGCGATGCCGTTCATCGATCCCCAATAGCTGTCTCCCCAGGGAAACACGTCCGTGGCACGATGATAGTAGACCCTTAACGAGTATTTCGAACCGGAAGGGACAACCCCGAACGTGGCTGTGGAGCTCGTGTCGGTCGTTGTCTCGCCGATCTTCGTGCCTGCGCTGTCATACAGGAGAACGCGATTCCCTGCACCGATCAATGTCGAGTCGGCAGCTCGAGCAGTGATCTTGACACCGCCGGTCGCCGTCAGAGTGGAATAGCGCGTCCGGTACAGACCGGAACCGCTCAGACCTGCATACAGGTATCCGGTGGGATGTTCAAAGAGCTGTATCAAGCCGCTCTGCGGCAGGCCGCTTGAAACGACTTTCCACGTGGCACCATTGTTGCTCGAGAGCGCAATTCCTCCATTCCCCATGGACATGAAAACATGTCCAAGGCTGTTGAAGGCGACCTTTGCACCCTCGGGTGCCGTGAGTCCATCGAAAGGAGTCGTCAAAACGGTCCAGGTTGCGCCCCGGTTCGTGGACCGTGCCAGCGCACACGGGAACCCGCCATAGTAATACGCGCCGCCGGGATGAACTCCCAGCAAGCCAAACCCGGAGGGATTGGGGACGGTTTCCCAGGTGGCGCCGGTGTTTGTTGTCCGGTACAAACTGGTGTAGTCATACGTTATGACGGCCCCCGTGCTGTCCATTAATGCCACCCCGTAGGAACCGGACTTCTTGAGCACCCAGGTATTCCCGTTGTTCGTTGAGGCAAACATGCCACCCTCTGAAGCCACCCAGACGATGCCAGATCTGTCAACGAGGTTCATTCTCACCGCGAAGCTCGTCAGCCCGCTACTCTTGGCTTCCCACGAAGCCCCGCCGTCGGTTGACCGGTAGACTCCTGCATAGATGACACTGGCAAAGAGATGATCCTGGGCATTGACGGACATCCCCAGCACATTACCCGGGAGTGTGTCCGTTTGCACCCACGTGATGCCGTCGTCCGTCGTCTTCCAAATTCTGCCGCTCGATGCGCCAACGTAGAGATGGCCGAGAGAGTTCGTAGCGAAGACGCGAATATCCTTGTCGGTTCCCGGCCCGTTGAGCAAGAACCAGTATTCGGATTGCGCGTATGCGATATACTGCAGGGCGAGCATCAAACCGATCATGAACAGCGATATCCAACGGCTCCTGAGTCTTGACGGAAGCGGTGGATTGAACAGGTGTGACAGTGTATGCGAATGCATGGCAAGATCCCCCTTGGATCGTTGATGCGAAAAGATGAGAAGGAGCACGATAACAGCGCACTTTAAGTTAAGGAACAAACACGACAATGTAAATTTTCGGAAAAATATCGACCGACCCGCCTCCGCAATCTCCCATATGTACAGGTTTTATTGAAGCTGTTGGCGACACACAGAGGTGACGTCCGTGCCATTGTCAGATGCACACCACGTTCGGGTGATGACTGATCGGATGAAGACGTAACGACGTCGGCGCACTCTGGCGGGATGACACGCGAAGAAACATCTGGGGGCAGATTGAAAAAGAACAACGTCCGGTTCCTGAGTGATCAGGAGCCGGACGTTTGTCGTTGTCCATTGTCGCGGTCGTGCATCCGCAACGATCACGTTACCGCTGGGCTGTCGCCGGTGCGCGTTCCGGTGTAACAGGAGACGGACCGGATGCATTGTCCTGCGCATCCCATACGGCCATCGCTGTCACGTTCACGATATCGGCCACTTCATTCCCCGGGATGAGCACATACACTGGCTTCCGGATACCGAGGAGAATCGGTCCCACCTGATCTGCACCGCCCAGCCGGCCCAGCAGCTTGTAGGCGATGTTGGCAGATTCCAGGTTGGGGCAGATCAGCACGTTTGCACTGCCCTTGAGGGAACTGAAGGGATAGAGGGCGTCGAGGATTTCCGGTGAGACGGCGGTATCCGCCATCATCTCGCCGTCCACCATCAATTCCGGCGCGCGCGCTTTGACCAGCTCCACCGCCCGCGCCATCTTCAGGGCCGACGGGTGATGCGTGCTGCCGAAGTTGCTGAAGGAGAGCATGGCGATCCGCGGTTCCACGTCGAAGCTGCGCACCTTTTCCGCCGCAAGAATGGCGATGTCGGCCAGCTGCTCGGCGGTCGGATCGAAATTCACCGTCGCATCGGCGATGAACCGCACGTCCTTCTTGAAAATCAGCATGTACATCCCGGCGACCGTGGAGATACCGGGACGTGCTCTGATAATCTGCAGTGCGGGGCGGATGGTGCCGGGATAGTTCTGCGTCAACCCCGCCACGAGACCGTCGGCATCGCCTTCGTTCACCATCATCATGCCGAAATTGTACGGGCTCTGCAGGTTCACCCGGGCGTCGGTCCGCGTAATGCCTTTCCGCTTCCGCAGATCGTAGTACCGGCTGATATAGGTGTCGGCTTTTGCCGAACCGACCGGTTCGATGATCTCGGCCCCGCTCAGATCAAGATCCAGCATCTTGGTCCGCTCTTCGATCATCGCGCGGTTGCCCAGCAGAATCGGCGTGGCGATTTCCTCGTCGAGAATGATCTGGCTCGCCCGCAGGATCTTCTCCTCGTTGCCTTCGGGGAACACGATCCGCTTCGGTGCTTTCTGCGCCTTGTGGATGAATACCCGCATGATCTCTTTGGAGCGGCCGAACCGGCTTTCCAGCTGGTCGCGGTACGCGTCCAGATCGGCGATGGGCTTGCGGGCAACGCCGGTTTCCATGGCCGCTTTTGCCACCGCGGGAGCTTCCCACAACAGCACGCGGGGATCCAGCGCCTTGGGAATGATGTAATTCCGGCCGAATTTGATCTTCTCGCCGCCGTACGCCTTGATCACGGAATCCGGCACGTCTTCCTTGGCGAGCGTGGCCAGGGCGTGTGATGCGGCCATCTTCATCTCATCGTTGATCGCGGAGGCCATCACATCGAGCGCCCCGCGGAAGATGAACGGGAAGCCGAGCACGTTGTTCACCTGGTTCGGATAGTCGGAGCGGCCGGTCGCCATCACCACATCCTTGCGCACGTCGAAGGCGTCCTCCGGCATGATCTCCGGATCGGGATTGGCCATCGCAAAGATGATCGGATCGCGGGCCATGGATTTGACCATGTCCTTCGTGACCGCACCTTTCACCGAGACGCCGGCGAAGACGTCGGCTCCCTTCATGGCATCGGCCAGGGTGCGGGCGTTCGTGTCGACCGCAAAGAACTCCTTGTACGGATTCATCCCCGCGGTGCGTCCTTTGTAGATGACGCCCTTGGTGTCGCAGAGCATGAGATTCTCGCGTTTGACGCCGAGCTTGAGGTAGAACTTCGCGCAGGCGATGCCCGCGGCGCCTGCACCGCTGAACACCACGTGCACCTGATCGATTCTCTTTCCGACGATCTCCAGCGCATTC
>PMCM01000109.1 GCA_003154155.1 Ignavibacteriota bacterium
GCTCATCTCCGTACCCAGCTTGGCAAGTTGCTGTTTTGCCAGCGCTCCTGCAGCGACCCGTCCGGCAGTTTCCCTGCCGGATGAACGACCGCCACCCCTGTAATCCGCCACACCGAATTTCGCCAGATATGTGTACCCTGCATGCCCGGGCCGGAACACTTCCTTGATATTCGCGTATGCCGCGGGACGCTGATCGGTGTTCCTGATGATCAAGCAGAGCGGCGTGCCGGTGGTCTTTCCTTCGAACACGCCGCTGATGACCTCGACCCGGTCCGCCTCTTTTCTCGGTGTGGTCACGGAACTCTGTCCCGGGCGGCGGCGATCCAGTTCCTTCTGGATTACCGTCACATCGAATATTTCACCGGGACGAACCCCATCGATCACGACACCGAGGGCGGGACCGTGGCTCTCACCAAACGTCGTGATGCGGAAGTTTCTGCCAAAACTATTACCTGCCATGGATCAGCACAATGTAGTGATGGAATATGGTTGCGGAGGCGATCATCACCCCTCGGTACGCGCAGGGCCCGACGACGCGCCCGTCAGCTTGTCGAGCTCCTCCCAGAACCGGGGGTAGGACTTGCTGACGCACTCAGGGCCGAGGATCGTGACCCCGGGTACCCGGAGGCCGATAAGCGCAAACGACATTGCGAGTCGGTGATCCTCATGGGCATCAAGTGCCGCACCATTCAGCCAGATCGGCCGGACGGTCATGCCATCGTCGTGCACCGTAATGTCGGCACCCAGATGCCGGAGCTCATCGGCGAGAGTCCCCAGCCGGTCCGACTCTTTATAGCGAAGGTGCGCCACGTTTGAGATATGCGTCGGGCCGGCCGCAAAAAGGGCAACNNAGGGGACCCCGGCGGCCCACAGTGACGCCCTCCGGATGCCACGTGACAGTACAACCCATTCGCTCGAGGACATCGAGAAGCAAGCTATCGCTCTGTCGCGTCGTCCGCTTCATCCCGGGCACCTTCACTTCGCCGCCGGCGATGGCAGCCGCACCAAAAGCATACGTGGCGCTGGAGGCGTCAGGTTCCACTTCGAATGCTGCTGGGCGGTAGCACATCCCGGGCGTCACATGGTAGCTTGCGCCGGAGGATTCCACCTCCACGCCAAAATGCTTCATCACGTCGATCGACATTGCCAGATACGGTGCAGAGGCGAGGGTCCCGGTGATGTGGACGATGAGACCCTGCGGTACACCCGGTGCGGCAAGAAGGAGAGATGACACAAACTGCGAACTCTTTTCGCCGCTGATGTTCACGGCCCCCCCCTGAAACCCTCCTCCGTGCACCGCATAGTGTGCAATGCCCTCTCGATGGTCCATTTGGATCCCCAGCTGGCGGAAGGCATCAGTCAGATCGGTGATCGGGCGTTGTCCCATCCGTTCTGACCCGTCGAAGTGCGTCACCCCCTCCGCCCGGGCGGCGACGGAAAGAAGAAACCTGAGCGTCGTTCCTGCGTTTCCCACGGGAATCGGAAACCGCGGAGCGTGGAGTTTGCCCCCCGTGCCTTCGACATGGAGTTGATCACCAGCCGGGCGTGCAAGCACCCCCAACTGGTTTAAACCGTTGATCATCATGGCCGTGTCGGTGCTGTCGGAGACGTTCCGGAGGGCCGACACGCCGCGGGCGAGTGCCGCACACACCAATGCGCGATTGGCCAGGCTCTTTGATCCGGGGACGGACATTGTGCCGTACACCGGTCCCGTCAGCGCTATTGTTCTCGTCGTTGGCATCTGTCGTGTGCGTGTTTTCTTGTTTGCAGGCCGCCGGTCATTGGGCTCGTGTCGCTGCCAGGAACAGGCGTTTCACATCACGGAGACCGGGTCTTTTCCCCGTGAACAACAGGATTTGTTCCACTGCCTGGCCCGCATACATTTCAACACCTGACACTGTAACAATCCCCCGACCTGCGGCGTCAGAGAGGAACCGTGTCATGGACGGATTGTAGATTGCATCAAACGCCAGCAGGACCGAAGCAGGGAATTTTTCGAGCGGCGTTGTGCGGATGTCGGGCCACATTCCCGCCGACGTGGCGTTGGCGATGATCTCGGGCCGAAGTGACGCAAGGGCATCGAAGGTGGTCCAGCGGAGGCCGAGGGCACGCGACAACCTCTGCGCACGTGCCGTGGTGCGGTTGACCACATACACTTTTGCACCGCGGCGCGCCGCTTCTCCACCGATAGCACGCGCGGCTCCCCCCGCACCGATCACCACCATGACTCTGCCGCGGACCCTGAGCCGCTGTTCGATCGCATCGAGCGCGCCGCAGGCATCTGTATTCTTACCATAGTATCCTCCGGCACGGCGCACCACGCTGTTGACCGCACCCAGAGACCGGGCCAGCGGCTCGACCCTCGCCAGGTATTTCATCATCGCCCGCTTGTGCGGTGAAGTGACGCTGAACCCCTGTGCCCTGCCGGCAACAACACGCATGAACCGGGCAAGGTCGGTGATCTTGAACCGGCAATACACTGCATCCCGTCCGAGTTTTCGGTAGAGCGGGTTGTGAATATAGATCCCTTTGCTCTGGGAGACAGGATTTCCCACGAGTCCGAACACTTTGGTCTTCGCGGTTCTGACATGCGACCGGAACACCTTTTTCATAACGGAGGCGGGGAGTTGGCCTGGCGCCGACTGGTTGCCGTCTTCCGGGGCTGCAAACGTCCCCCATCCGCCGAACACCCGGTACAATATGCGGCTCGCTTCACCCGCTTCTCCCATGGCGATCGCGACGGCCCGCTGTCGATCCGTGCGCGCGTACCCGAGAAATTCCATCGCCGCGCGGATCTGCCAGGCATCGTCTGCTACGTAGGCAAATTTCACGATGTCCGCCCCCGTGCGGCGGAGGGCCCGGTAGAGGGATTTCACCAGGTGGGGATAGCGGTCCAGCTCGTGGTGTGACGCGATCCACCGGATGCGTCGCCGTGATGCGCGGAGACATGCGCGGCCTTCGTTCCACGCATCCAGTTCCAGATCCACCATGGCGGCACCACCGTCGATAGCGGATTGGAGGATGGCGAGACGATCGGGTTCCGGTCCGACAAATGCGCCACCTTCGCGCGCCGGGCGACAGGTCGCAATGACCGGTTTCCGTGCGGAGACGATAAGCCGCGGCAGGTCGGGTGCCGTGAGCAAATCGATCCTGAGTTCGAACAGATCTGCGTAGCGGGAAGACGCTGCGATCTGAGCCAGGGCCCGGGGCATATCGGGACCGGTGACGGGCACGATGATCATTGCACGAGCGCCTGGACCATTGGTGCGGGAATGCGGACGCCGATGAGCGACGCGCCGATACGCCGCAGAAGAACAAACGCCGGATCGACGCCGGTATTTTTCTTGTCCACCGCGAGGGCGCGGTAGAACTTCTTGGCGTCGAGGCCGGTGGGCATCTGGGTCGGCAACCCGCACCTGCCCAGAAGGCGCACGAGGCGGTTGTATTCATCCGGATTCAGCAAGCCTGCAGCGAGCGCCAGCTGTGATTCCGCCACCATGCCGATCGAGACCGCCTCGCCGTGTTTGATCGAGAATCCCGATGAGGCTTCGAGTGCGTGGCCGATGGTATGGCCGAGGTTGAGTGATTTGCGAAGCCCGGCTTCGCGTTCGTCTTTTTCCACGACCGCTGCCTTCAGCGCAACGGCACGGTGGATCACCTGCGCAATGAGCCGAGTGTTGGTCTGCGTGACACGGGAAGCGTTTTGTTCAAGGAAACGGAAAAACCGTTTGTCGAGCGCTGCAGCGATCTTGACAATTTCCGCCAGTCCGTTGCGGAATTCCACCGGCGGGAGGGTCCGGAGAACTTCCGGATCGATCAGCACGAAGGACGGTTGGTGAAACGCCCCGATGAGGTTTTTGCCGGCCTCATGATCGATCCCGACCTTGCCTCCCACACTGCTGTCCACCTGAGCCAGAAGCGACGTCGGCACCTGGATGAACGATACTCCGCGCAGCACGGTCGACGCGGCAAATCCGGCAAGATCACCTACGACGCCGCCACCCAGGGCCACAACAAGGCTATTGCGTTTGATGCCCGATTCAAGCAGGGCGCCGGTCAGGGCGTAATAAATGTCGATGGACTTCGATGCTTCCCCGGCAGGCACTTCGAACAATGCGCTGTCCAGCCCTACGTCGTCGAACGCGCGCTGGAGGGAGCGGGCATAGAGACGCGCCACATTGGTGTCAGTCACCACGAACACGCGGCGACCGGGCCACCGTTTCCGGATGATCGCCGGCAAGGACGCCAGTCCGCCGGGCTGAATCAGGATACCGTAGCCGCGGACGGGCTCCGGAGGCAATTGCACAGCAATGTGCTTTTTCATAATGCAAAGAGTACGGGAAGGAGGAGTGAAAGTCAAGGGAAAGACGAATTCGGAATTCTGATTTCTGAATTCTGAATTGAGGAAGAAAGATCGAGGATGGAAGATCGAGGATGGAAGATCGAGGATGGAAGATCGAGGATGGAAGATCGAGGATCGAGGATGGAAGATCGAGGATCGAAGATGAACGACAGGGGAAGAAGCTGAGGCGTTGGAAGTGAACTGCAAGTTTCGTATTTTGGACGGCACAATAACCACAGCACGCCGGCAACTCTGGAAAAGACTTACGTACGCTCGCTCTTCGACGCCATCGCCTACCGGTACGATCTTCTGAATCATGTGCTTAGCGGAGGGATTGACTTCTACTGGAGACGCAAGGCGGTCGACTGCCTCCGCGACATTGCGCCCAACCGCATCCTTGATGTCGCCACCGGCACCGCCGATTTCGCCATTGCGACGCTTCGCCTTCATCCACGGGAAGTTATCGGCGTCGATATCGCAGAGCATATGCTCGCCATCGGAAGGGCCAAAGTTGCGCGGAAACGGTGCGAGTCCATTATCACTCTCAGGACCGGTGAAGCCGAACGGCTGGAGTTCGGCGACAATACCATGGATGCCGCAATTGTGGCATTCGGGGCGAGGAATTTTGAGGATCTTGTCGGGGGGTTGAGCGAGATGCAACGAGTTCTCCGCCCTGGCGGACGCATCGTTGTCCTGGAGTTTTCGCGTCCGCGCAGTTTCCCCTTCAGACAAGTCTATTTCTTCTATTTCCGGAGAATCCTGCCTCTCGTCGGCCGCTGGATTTCCCGAAGCCCTGAAGCATACACCTATTTGCCGGACACCGTCATGCGGTTCCCGGAGGGCGAACAGTTTTCAGACATACTCCGGCACACCGGCCTCCGGAATGTGCGCCAGCAACGGCTGACATTCGGCATCGCAACAATTTATACGGGAGACAAATGAGCACAGATGAGCGGGTACTACGCGTAGGCCACAGTCCGGATCCAGACGATGCCTTCATGTTCTACGGGCTAGCCAGCGGCAAGGTCAAGCTTGAGGGCATTATCATCGAACACATGCTTGAGGACATCCAGTCGCTCAACGTACGCGCCCTGCACGCCGAGCTTCCTGTTACGGCTATCTCCGCCCACGCCTACCCCTACGTGGCGGACAAATACTGGGTCATGCGCACGGGCGCCAGCATGGGCGAAGGGTACGGCCCGGTGATCATATCCAGGAAATATCGGACACTCGGAGAACTGCGTGGGAGAACCGTCGGGACGCCGGGACCGCTGACAACCGCCACACTCTTGTTCAAGACTTTCACCGAAGGCATCGCCAACGTAGACATGCCTTTTGACGGGATCATGGATGCGGTGGACAGCGGGCGCGTGGACGCCGGTCTCCTGATCCATGAAGGGCAGATCACGTATCAATCACTCGGATACAACAAGGTGCTGGATTTCGGCGAATTCTGGGAGAAGGAGACACACGGCTTGCCCCTGCCGCTGGGCCTGGACGTTGTGCGGAAGGATTTGGGCATCGACCTGGCACGCCGGCTTTCAACCGGACTCAAGGAGAGCATCGCCTTCGGCTACGCGCACCAGGATGAATCGATCCCCTATGCCATGCAGTGGGGCCGCGGCATCGACCGAGAACTTGGCGGGAAGTTCGTGAAGATGTATGTGAGTCAGCTGACGATCGACATGGGAGACAACGGACGTCGCGGTCTGGAGGAGTTGTTCGCCCGGGCCCATGCGAAGGGGCTCGTGCCGCCCGTCCCCCCTCTCGACCTCGTGTAGTCCCCGGCGGGATCGGCGCTCTCCGCGTCCGCTGCTGGCCCCTTGTGTGCGGAGGATCCCCGGCGAGCCTCAGGCGGCTTCGGCGGGGATTTCATGGACTGTGAGGATATCGTACAGCGTCGTCCGCTGCGCGGCGGCAAATCCAGATTCATGGATGAGCCGGATGCACTCCTCCGTGTTTGTCGTGTTCACGAAGTTTGCTGCGGCATGGACATTCTCTTCCTGCAGCGTCCCGCCGAAATCATCCGCTCCAAAATGCAGGGCGATCTGTCCGACCTTCTTCCCTTCCGAAAACCACGACGCCTGGATATGCGGCATATTGTCAAGGAACACCCGCGCGAGGGCAATCATCTGCAGGTATCGCGTGGGCGTCGCATAATGCGGGATGATCTTCTCGAGAGGTGTATTACCCGGCTTGAAGCTCCAGGGGACGAACGCGGTGAAACCGTGGTATTCCTCCTGCAGGTTACGCACCACGTCGAGGTGTTCGATGACGTCTTCGTCGGTTTCCAGATGTCCGTACATCATCGTGGCGGTGGTCTTGAAACCGATCCCGTGTGCTTCGCGCATAACACGCAGCCAATCGGCGCTGGTGCCCTTTTTGCTGCTGATCTTCTTCTTGACGCGGTCCGACAGAATTTCCGCACCGCCGCCGGGAATCGTCCGCATACCGGCATCCCAGAGGCGCTGGAGAACTTGAGCGAGCGACAGCCCGGAGACTTCCGTCATGACCAGGATTTCCGACGTGGAAAAGAAATGCGGCTGCACCCGGGGCACTTCCTTCACCGTCCGTTCCACGAGCTCCAGATAATACGAGAACGGGAGGCGGGGGTTCACGCCGCCCTGCAACAAGACCGTCGTCACTCCCCTGTCGGCGGCCTCCTGGAACTTTGCTATCATGTGGTCGACGCTGTGGGTATACTCTCCGGCATCGCCCGGGTGGCGATAGAAGGCGCAGAAGATGCAATCGATCGTGCACACATTGGAGTAGTTCGGGTTGGTGTCGATCACGAACGTCACGCGCCGTTCGGGATTCCATCGGTAGCGGACCTCATTGGCCAGGGCGGCTGTATCGAGCAATTCGGCATTCCGCAGAAGCCACAATCCTTCTTCGCGTGTGAGCCGCTGCTGTTCGCGGACCTTGTTGCGTATGCTCGTCATCATAGGCGTCACCATCATGGATTCCGGGTTTCGGGTTTTGCGCTGGCGGCGTTGAGTTCGCGCACGCGTGCCAGTTCAGGTCCCTGGAGCGCGCGGAAGGCGTGCACTGAATCCCATTCGCGTTCACCGAGGCGGAAATTGAATCCGGCGAGATACTCATGCGTCTCGGTATCCGTCAACCCGATCCGCCGGCCATGGGCACCGGCGATCGAAACAAAATCACTTTCCCCGGCTTCGAGGGCGGACTCGATCGCGTTTCTCAGCGCCGCCTTTCGTTCAGCGTCCAGGTGCCGCTGGACCGCCCAGACGGCGAAGACGAACGGCAGCTTCTGCCACGTATACCATTCGCATGCCAGATCATAGACCAGATCGAACCCGGGGAGGCCGCATTTGTTGCGCGTCAGCGCCTCATCGCCGATGAGCAGGACGGCATCAAAATCCCGCAAATCGTTGACCCCGCCGTGGAGACGATCAAGCACCGCATGCACGTGGTAACGATTCTCCAGCAGGATGCGGAGGAGCTGCACGGACGTGGCTGTGTCGTCCATGATGCCGATCCGCTTTCCCTCCAGTCCCTGCCATCCTTCTTTTGAAAAGAGCATCACGCTCTTGATCTGGTCACGCGAAGCGAGGCCGAATCCCAAAGGCTCGAGACGGTCTTCCTGCGCGAGATAATCCATCAGAGAGAACAGCCCGGCGTCCATCATCCCCTTTGCGCTGAGCATGCCCATCCGGCGCGGGACAACCGGCAGGATCTTCGCATCGGGGACCACAAGATGCGCGTAGAACGGAATCGAATTGAGATATGGGATCTTCCCCACAACGTGGTCGGCATGAAGTATCAGCGGATTGTAGTAGACATCACGTTCGACGGGGATCTTCCCCGCATCGCGGATGATCCGGACGATTTGTTCTTTCTTGAGGGCGTGGGGGCTCAGGGCCCCGGCATCGTGAGCGATTTTCTCGCCGCCGACCGTGCCATCCATATCGTCGGCGCCGAAGTTCAATGCGACGGCAGCGACCTCCTCCGTCAGCATCACCCAGTACGCTTTGATATGCGGGATATTGTCGAGCATCAACCGCGAGACCGCAATCGTGCGCAGGTCATCAACCGCCGACGTAAACCGGTGACGCGGCTTGATGCCGGTCTCTCCGGGTTGAAAAGCCAGGGGGATGAAGGTAAGGAAACCGCCGGTCTCGTCCTGCGCTTCGCGCAGCGTGATCATATGGACGAGCCGTTCCTCGAGTGTCTCGATGTGACCGTAGAGCATGGTGCTGTTGGTGGGGATGCCGAGCCGGTGTGCGGCTTTGTGCACGGCCAGCCACTCCCGTGCGCCGATTTTTTGCGGAAAGAGTTCCTTGCGGACCCGTTCGGAAAAGATCTCAGCGCCGCCGCCCGGCATCGTGCGGACGCCGGCCGCCTTGAGCTGGCGGAGGATCTCTTCAACAGACAACCTGAATTTTCGGTGGAAGAAATCGATTTCTACCGCGGTGAAGGCCTTGACGTCGGCGTCCGGAAGATGGCGATGAATGGTCTCGACAATATCCAGGTACCGCTCCCATGGCCAGTCCGGGGGCATCCCGCCGGTGATATGCACTTCCTTGATGTCGGGGGAGATCCGGGCCAGAATCTCTGCCGACGTCATCTCGTAGGCGCGTGCATCACCTTTTTTCGCGGCGAAATCGCAGAACTTGCAGGAGAGGACGCACACGTTGGTGTGCTCGATCTTCTGGTTCAGCACAAAGTACACGGCGTCGCCGCTGCGCGCCTTCTGCACTTCATGTGCCATCTTCCCGAGGCCGATGACGTCACCTGTGCGGTACAGGGTCAAGCCGTCTTCGAGCGTCAACCGCTCGCCGCGCTGTATCTTCTCCCAAATCGGGAGGAGTGTGGTATCACGGAGCATGGCGTTCATGTTTCCTTCCTTCGTTCTTCTCCCAGCATGCATCCCACCGCCTTATTTCCAGAGTGGCCCCCACAGAAGGTCGACCTTCTGGATGATCTCCGCAGTCATACTCAGCGGCCGGGGATAGCCGGACTTCCACGTGGCGTCGATACCCAGCACTCCATTATACACCGGAGAAATGCCGATCAGTTCCTGGCGCGTGAAGACGATATCCCGCTCCGCATCGAACCGTGTAAATACCCCCCAGATGTAATTCTCGCGATCACGGATATTAACGTCTTCGCTGACCGCAGCAATCACGGCCACACCCTGAAGAGCCGGATGGGCAACAAGGGTCCTCACGACCTCACGGCCCCGCCCGCTGACCTTCACCAGCAGGAGTGTGTCGTGGGCGAGGTGCACATCGATGATGGCCGGATGCGCCTCCCGCACAGCAGATAACACGCCGGGCGACGGCAGCTGTTCCCGCCGCATGGGAAGGGCGCGGGATCCGTTCTTGCGGGTGGCATCAAGGATCATCTTGCTGCCCAGGTTCATCGCCGCACTGGTAAAATCAAGGGTATCGAGGGGAACCCGCGGGATCATGACAAAATCCTCGTGCGGATCAAAATGGTCGCGTACTTCCTTCATCACCTCGTCGAAATTGCGGACGTTGACATGCTCGCTCACCAGCACGATGCATTTTGTGAGCGACAGCTGCGCCATGCCCAACAACCCGAGCGCGGTCTTCATCGCCTCCTTGCCGTAGCGCTGATCCACGGCCACCACCAGCAGGTTGTGAAACCCGGCTTCGTAATATGCCCAGAGGGAATCTATCTCGGCATGCATCAGCCGGGCCAGGGGGCCCAGGATGAGCTGGGTCGTGTCGCCCAGGAATTTATCTTCCATCGGCGGGATGCCCACCACCGTCGCCGGATATATGGGGTCCCGTCTGCGGGTCATCGCCGTGAGATGAAAAACGGGAAAATCGGCGGCGTGCGAATAATGACCGAAGTGGTCGCCGAAAGGTCCCTCCAGATGCCGCTCCTTCCTGCGGACCACCCCTTCCAGGATGAACTCGGCATGTGCCGGGACATCGATTGACAGCGAATGTGCCCGGGTAAACTCCGTCCGCCTCCCGCGCAAAAATCCGGCGAACATGGCCTCGTCGATATTCTCGGGAAGCGGTGAGACTGTCGCCAGCAGCAGCGCCGGATCGGTTCCCAGCGCAACAGCCAGCTCGAGGTCGCGACCCTGCTTTTCGGCCTGCACGTAGTGGAATCCGCCCCCTTTCTGAATCTGCCAGTGCATGCCGGTGGTGGTATTATCGAACACGTGCATCCGGTACATCCCGATATTCCGCTTCCCTGTCCGCGGGTCGTAGGTCACCACCTGTGGCAGCGTCACAAAACGGCCCCCGTCTTCCGGCCAGCATGTGAGGACCGGCAAGCGGGACAGATCGGGCGTTTCCACCACCTGTTGACCGAGACCGGTCTTGACGTGTTTGACCGGCGTGCCGAGAAACCGGCGGGCAAAACCGCGTTGGTCGAAGAGCTTTCGCGGCGAGGGAGGAAGCATATCCTCCACAAATCGGATCAACTCTTCTCCGAGCTGCCCCGGATGTTTTTGCAGAGCGAGTTCGCATCGTAGGTCACTGGCGAAGGCATTCACCAGCACAGGATAGGGCGAACCCTTTACCCGTTCAAACAGCAGGGCCGGGCGAGATTCCCTGATCGCACGGGTGGCGATTTCCGTAATCTCCAAATAGGGGTCCACTTCGGCGGACACACGCACCAGTTCGCCGGCGGCTTCCAGATAGCGCGCGAAATCGCCGAGTGTTCTGAATACCGCCGGGTTCACCGGAACTCCTCCGCTCGCCAGCCCGGGGATGTGTGCACACCGATTTGTGCAAGCACTTTGCCCGTGAAAGCGCCCACGTACTCATCGACTGTGCCGGGGACGAAGTACATCGGCGGAGCGATCGGCATGATCACGGCGCCGTAACTTGAAAGGCGTGCGCACTGTTCCAGCGTCAGGGTCGACATCGGGGTTTCCCGGATGCAGATGATGAGCTTGAAATGCTCTTTCAGGCAGACCTGTGCTGCCCGCGTTATCAACGTATCACCCAGTCCGGAGGCAATCTTGCCGATGGTGGATGTCGATGCCGGGATGATCACCATCGCGTCGAACGGATTTGAGCCGGAGGCCGGAGGTGCGGTCAGATCGTCGTCAGGAAACGAGCGATCGACAAACGGTATGAGGTCTTTTTCCCCCATGTGGAGCTCATCACGAAGCAGGACCTTCCCCCATTTTGATACGATGAGGAACTTGCTGCCCGGGCATTTCCTGAGAAAATCCACCGCGAAGACGGCACCGGATGATCCTGTGATACCGACGACAGTCTTCATAGCCACACCCCGACCCCAACCATTGCGAGCACGGAAAAGCCAGCGATGGCGTTGATCTTGAAGAATGCCAGCTCCACGTCATCGGCCTTTTTCTGTTCGACGTACAGGAGGACGCCGGTCAGCAGGAGCAACGGGAGCGCGAGCAGCGAGAGCACGGACTGCACGAAGAGGAGAGCCAGAATCAGGAATGCGCCGACATGCAGCACTCCCGACCAGCGGAGGGCGCGTGCCCGGCCGAACCGGGACGGAAACGAATAGAGCGACTCCTGCCGGTCAAAGTCTTCGTCCAGGGTCGCATAGATGATATCGAACCCCGCCACCCAGAGGAGGGTGAACAACGACAGCAGCGCCGGAGTAAGCAGATGTTCGAACCTGGGTGAGACGGCGAACCATCCGCCGAGGGGACCCATGGCGAGTCCCATGCCGACCCCGAAGTGGGCGAGGGGGGTGAAGCGTTTCATGGTCGGATAGACGAGGAACACGGCAAGGGGGATGGGGGACATCATAAGGCAGAACGGTGCGATCAGATATGCCGCGCCGAAATAGAGGCCCATGCCGGCGGACATGACGCCCACCGCCTCTTGCATATTCATCCGGCCGCTCGGCAGGTCCCGCGATGCCGTCCGGGGGTTCCGACCGTCGATATGCCGGTCGATCATCCTGTTCAGCGCAAAGGCGACTGTGCGGGCCCCGGTGGCGGCGGCCAGCACAAGCAGGATCAGGCCGACTGAAGGGATCGCGCCATGAGACCCAAGCAGCATCCCCGAAAAAATCAACGGGAGAGAGAAAAGGGTGTGTTCTATTTTGACGAAGGAAAAGTATTTGCGCACGATTCGTAGTCCGGAGATTCTGGGTCTGGCGTCTCGGGTTTGGGGTCTGGGTTTGGAGCTACTCCCATTCGATGGTCGCAGGGGGTTTGGAGCTGATGTCATACACAACGCGATTGATCCCCGGGACCTCGTTGGTAATGCGGGAAGATATGGTGGCCAACACGTCGTGCGGGATGCGGGACCAGTCGGCGGTCATTCCGTCGACACTGCTCACGGCGCGAATCGCCACGGCATTTTGATACGTCCGACCGTCTCCCATGACCCCGACGGATTTCACGGGGAGCAGCACGACAAACCCCTGCCAGATCGTCCGGTACAGTCCGGCATTCTTTACCTCTTCGACGAAGATGGCATCCGCTTCCCGGAGAAGATCCAGTTTCTCCTTTGTCACTGCCCCGAGAATCCTGACGGCGAGCCCGGGGCCCGGGAACGGATGGCGCCAGATGAGGTCATCGGGGATCCCGAGTTCTCCGCCGACGGCTCGGACTTCATCCTTGAACAGTTCGCGAAACGGCTCGATCAGTTTCAGCTTCATCCGTTTCGGCAGTCCGCCAACGTTGTGGTGGGACTTGATCGTTACGGATGGCCCCCGGAACGAAGTCGATTCGATGACGTCGGGGTAGAGCGTTCCCTGCGCGAGGAAATCTACTTTGCCGATCTTGCGGGCCTGTTCCTGGAATACCTCGATGAACAGCCTGCCGATGATTTTCCTTTTTCGCTCGGGGTCTGCCACGCCCCGCAAGCCGGCGAGAAAGCGTTTCGTTGCGTCGACATAGTCAAGGCGGATGTGGAAGGCGTCACGGAATGTGGCCACCACCGCATCCGATTCCCCCTTGCGCATCAGGCCGTTGTTGATGTGGATGCAATAGAGCTGGCTGCCGAGCGCCTGGTGCAAGAGCACGGCGGCGACGGAGGAATCCACGCCGCCGCTCAGGGCGCAGATCACTTTCCCCTTGCCGACACGAGTCCGGATATCGTCGATCGCCGACTGGATGAATGCGTGCGAGCTCCAGCCGCCGGCACATCCGCAGATGTGGTAGAGAAAATTCCTGAGTACGTTTTTGCCCTTCGGTGTGTGCACGACCTCCGGATGAAATTGCACGCCGTAAATCTTCTTTGCCGTATTTCTAATCGCGCAAATCGGGGCATTCTCCGTATGCCCGATCGCCTCAAATCCGGGCGGCATGGATGTCAGGTGGTCGGCGTGACTCATCCAGACCGGCATGCCGCGCCGGTCCTCAGGTGAGAAGTCCCGGAACAGATCGGAGGCCTCATCGATGATCAGACGCGCGTGGCCGTATTCCCTGTGTGCGGCCCGGTCGACACCGCCGCCGAGTTGACGCCCGATCAACTGAAGCCCATAGCAGATTCCCAGGATCGGGATCCCCAGGTTGAACAACTCCGGCGAGGAAATCGGCGCACCCTTTTCATATGTGCTGAAGGGGCCGCCTGAGAGGATGATTCCCCGGGGCCGGAGGTGTTTGATCCGTTCGATGGGTGTGTTGAACGGGTGCAGTTCGGAGTAGACGCCGAGCTCCCGGACGCGACGGGCGATCAATTGCGAGTACTGGGAGCCGTAGTCAAGGATGAGAACGAGCTCTGGGTGGGTCATGCGAAAATATACGCTTTTTGGATGTCGGGCACAACGCGTGATTGTCGGGCCCGGCACTTTGCGGCGCCGGGAATCGGGGCATCCCGGCGCCGCAAGGCCACAGCGCTACTTCTTCCGGCGTTTCGACAGATACCTGGCGATAAAGCCATCCAGGAGATCCCCGAGGTCGGGTTTTGTGGTTTCCTGCAGCGTGTACGTAACGCGGACCGACGGTTTGGAGATGGTAATGACACGGCGCAGATCGATCGGAGTTCCGATGACCACTGCATCGCAGGGCACCTGCTCGATGGTGGCCTGCAGGTCGTTCATCTGTTCCTGTCCGTAGCCCATCGCGGGCAAGAGGGCGCCCGTCGCGGGGTATTTTTTGAACGTCGCAGCGATCGTGCCCACGGCATAGGGGCGCGGATCGATGACTTCGGCGGCGCCGAACTGGCGTGCGGCAAGGACGCCTGCGCCGTATTTCATTTCCCCGTGGGTCAGTGTCGGGCCGTCCTCGATCACCAGAACGCGCTTCCCCGCAATGATCGAAGGGTCCTCGACAGTAATGGGCGAAGCGGCGTACACAACGGTTGCACCGGGGTTGATCGACTGCACATGGGCAACGACAGTGTCAATCCCCTCTTTGGTCGCAGAGTCGACCTTGTTGACGACAATGACGTCTGCCAGACGGACATTGGTGGCCCCGGGGTAGTAGCTGATTTCATGTCCCGGCCTGTGTGGATCGACCACGGTGATGGTGAGATCAGGCTTGTAGAATGACGTATCGTTGTTACCGCCATCCCACACGATCACATCCGCTTCTTTTTCCGCCTGCCGGAGAATTGCCTCGTAGTCCACACCCGCATAGATGATGGTACCTTCGACGATATGCGGTTCGTATTCCTCCATTTCCTCGACGGTGCATTTGTGTGTGAGCAGGTCCTGGATGGAGGCGTACCGTTGGACCTTTTGTTTCACAAGATCGCCATACGGCATCGGGTGGCGGACCGCCACGACCCGTTTGCCCTGGCTTCGCAGGTATCCGCAGACGCGGCGCGAGGTCTGACTCTTGCCCGACCCGGTCCGGACGGCAACAACGGCGATGACCGGCACCTTCGAACGGAGCATGGTCTTTTCTGCGCCGAGCAGGATGAAGTCCGCTCCGCACGCATTCACGAGCGACGCCTTGCCCATGACATAGGGGAACGACACATCGGAATACGAAAAAATAACCTGGTCGACCTTGAGTTTCCTGATGAGCCGGGGAAGGTCCGATTCCGGAAAAATCGGGATGCCACGGGGATAAGCGGGTCCAGCGAGTTTTGCCGGATATTTCCGTCCTTCGATATTGGGTATCTGGGTTGCCGTGAAAGCCACCACTTCAACGCCCCGGTTCTTGCGGTAGAGCGTGTTGAAGTTATGGAAGTCCCGTCCGGCGGCACCCATGATGAGTATGCGAGCCTTTGCCATATTGTGTACTCCAGAGTAAAGAATTTGGATGACCGAGTTGAGTTGCTGAGTGTGTCCGGGCCGGCGGGCACTACGTATCCCGCACAATGCGGGTACCTCCCTGACCATGGATCGCGTCAACAAGGTGTTCGTGGTTGGTAATAATCGCTTCGCTGCCGCCGCCTTCAACAAAGACCATCGCAGCATGGATTTTCGGACCCATGCTTCCCGGAGGAAATTGTCCGGCGGCGATATGAGTGCGGCACTGGTTGACCGTCAGACAATCGACCTCCCGCTGCGTGGGTTTCTTGAAGTCGAGGCACACTTTTTCAACCTCTGTGGCGATCGCAAAGATATCCGCCTTCAGCTGCAACGCGAGAATCGCGGAGGTATGGTCCTTGTCGATCACCGCTTCCACCCCCTTGGACAGATCGTGGTCATTGAAAACCGGGATCCCCCCGCCCCCTCCCGCGATGACGACGAGCCCCCTGTCGACGCAGGCTTGGATGGCTTCCAGCTCGATAATCTCCCGGGGCTCCGGCGACGAAACCACGCGGCGATAGCCGCGTGAAGAATCCTCCACGATCGCCCAGTCGAAAAGGTCACGATATCGTTCCGCAACTTCTTTCGTATAGAATGGTCCGATGGGCTTGGTCGGTTTCGCGAACGCCGGGTCGGTGCTCTCCACTAGCACCTGGGTCACCAGAGACACCACCGGGACCTTCAGTCCTTCCTGCTGCATCGCCTGCCACATCGCATATTGGAGGACATAGCCGATTTCTCCCTGGGTTGCTGCGACGCAGCAATCCAGCGGCAGACGATAGGCGTGCGCTGCGGCATATTCGGTCCGGGTGAGCATAGCACCCACCTGAGGTCCGTTGCCGTGGGTAAGGACCACCCGGTGGCCCGCCTTGATCAGGCGTACGATAGCCAGCGCGGTTTCCACGGCATTTTCGAATTGTTCCTGCGCGGTCCCCTTTTGGCCGGCCCTGATCAATGCGTTGCCGCCGACCGCCACGAGGATGAGCTTCGACATATCAATCCCGGAGCAATTCGTACATGATCGCCTTTTGCGCATGCAGGCGGTTCTCGGCTTGCTGGAACACCACCGAGTTCGGCGCATCAATGATCTCGTCCGTTACCTCTTCGCCGCGATGGGCCGGGAGACAGTGCATGAACAAGGCATCCGGCTTGGCATGTGAGAAGAGATCCCGGTTCACCTGGTAGGGAGCGAAGGTCTTCCGCCGCGCATCGGCTTCAGCCTCCTGGCCCATGCTGGTCCAGGTATCCGTGTACATAACGTCGGCGTCCCGGGCCGCTTCCATGGGATCCGCCGTCCAGGTCACCGTCGCACCGGTGTCCGCAGCGATGGCGGTCGCCCGGTCGAGCATCGACTGCGCCGGCTTGTGCGATTCCGGTGTCCCGACGAACAGTGTGGTGCCCAGTTTCGCAGCGATCAGCATGAGGGAATGCGCTACGTTGTTGCCATCGCCTATGTAACTGAGTTTGAGGCGCTTCAGGCTCTTCCGGTGCTCGATGACCGTGAAGATGTCCGCCATTGCCTGGCACGGATGCTCGAGGTCGGTGAGCCCGTTGATCACAGGAATAGACGCATGGGCGGCAAGCGACTCGCAGATATCGTGGCCGAAAGTGCGGATCATGATCCCGTCCACCATCCGTTCGAGGTTCTTGGCCACGTCAAACACCGATTCGCGTTTGCCGAGATTAATGTCGGCGGGGGTCAGAAGCAATGAATCGCCGCCGAGTTGCTTGATCCCCACGGTAAAGGTTGTCCGGGTGCGCAAGGAGGGTTTCTCGAAGATCAACGCCATCATTTTTCCGTCCAGCACCTTGCGGTAACGCTTCGGATGAGCCTTGATATCAGCAGTCAGCCGCAGGATGGATTTGATCTCTTCAGTCGAGAAGTCGTCAACGGAAAGGTAGTCCCTCCCCCGGAGCTTCTTGACCATCATTTTCTTCCGGGTTCTTTTCACTGTGGTGTCTCCTGTTTATTGGAAGGTAACACGTTGGGCTCAAATTGCGTGCCCAGAGCCCATATGAGTTTAAATTTCAGATTCGCTGTTTTCTTACCGATTTTGAGCCGGATTTCCTAAGTTTGGGAAACGACATCTTACGGAAGAGACGTTCCGTCTTCACATCCGGTATTGCCCTGTTTGGAAAAAAGTGACCATCTCCGTACCTTAGAGCAATGAAGCCTCGATTCCTTCCTTCGTTCGACGTTCCGCGCCCCAATCACGATACGCAAAGTGCACTATGTCAATCTCTTTTCAGGCAGATGAGCGGTTTGCAGACCGCCATATCGGACCAGATGCTGCCGCGACTGCCGGCATGCTCCAGCTCATTGGTGCAAAAAATCTGGATGAATTCATAGCAACCGTTGTTCCCGGCAGCCTACGCAGCGCGACGCAGCTGCACATCGGTGAACCGCTCACGGAGGCCGGGCTCTTGCAGGAAGCCCGCCGCATGGCGGCACTGAATGAGCCCTTTCGTTCCCTGATCGGGACCGGATACGCGGGGACAATCACTCCCGGCGTCATACAGCGCAATGTTCTGGAAAACCCGGGTTGGTACACAGCATACACACCTTACCAGGCCGAAATTGCCCAGGGGCGGCTGGAGGCATTGTTGAATTTTCAGACGATGGTGATAGATCTGACCGGCATGGAGATCGCCAACGCATCACTGCTTGACGAAGCGACCGCTGCCGCCGAAGCGATGTCGATGTTTCACGCAATCGCAGGACATCCCGAGGGAGGGGTCTTTCTTGTTTCGCGTGATTGCCATCCGCAGACGATCGGTGTCGTGCGCACGCGGGCAAAATACCTGGGGATCCGGGTGGAGGTGGGCGACCACGCCTCGCCTCTGCCGCAGGAAAAAGTCTTTGGCGTGCTCCTGCAGTTCCCTGCCAGCGATGGTGCCGTGCATGACTACGCGAGTGTTGCACGCGCCGCGCACGATGCCGGAGCGCACGTGATCGTCGCAGCAGATCTCCTTGCCCTGACCCTTCTCGTTCCTCCCGGGGAATGGGGAGCAGACGCGGTCGTAGGGTCTTCGCAGCGCTTTGGCGTGCCAATGGGATACGGCGGTCCGCATGCGGCGTTCCTGGCAACGCGAGACGCCTTCAAGCGGCATATGCCGGGGCGCATCATCGGCATGTCTATCGATGCACAGGGGAAACCCGCGCTTCGCATGGCATTACAGACGCGCGAGCAGCACATCCGCCGCGAAAAGGCGACGTCAAACATCTGTACGGCGCAGGTCCTGCTTGCCGTCATGGCGGGCATGTACGCGGTCTATCACGGTCCCGACGGATTGAAGGCGATTGCCACACGGGTTCACCATTTTACCCGCGTTCTTGCCAGGGTACTCGGCGATCAGGGGCACTGCGTTGTGCACACGGAATTCTTCGATACACTCCGGATCAGTCCGGCGGGGATGCACATCACCGCGGTACGCAAGTACGCCGAATCACTCCGCTATAATTTCAGGTACTTTGACGACGGCACGGCGGGGATCAGCCTGGATGAACTGACTACTGTGGCGGAACTCGGCGACATTCTCACCATCTTTTCGGGCGGGCGCCTTGGTGCGGAGGCCGTGGAGCGCGCCGCCGCTCAGATGACGCCGGGATACTCCGGGAAACAGCCGCGCACGTCCGCATATCTCACACACCCGGTGTTTCACCGGTATCATGCGGAGACGGAAATGCTCCGGTACCTCCACGGCCTGGAAGCGAGAGATCTTGCGCTCAACGTGAGCATGATCCCTCTCGGATCATGCACCATGAAGTTAAATGCGACGGCCGAAATGGTGCCAATCACATGGCCCGAGTTTGCGTCGCTCCATCCGTTCGCACCACCCGAGCAGGCAGCCGGCTTTCACGAGATGTTCGCCCGTGTCTCCGGATGGCTGTCGGAGATCACGGGATTTACCGGGGTCTCCCTCCAGCCGAATGCCGGCGCCCAGGGGGAGTATACGGGACTGCTCGTCATCCGCGCCTACCACGAATCGCGCGGGGATGTTCACCGCGACATCTGCCTGATCCCCTCCTCCGCCCACGGCACCAATCCGGCGAGCGCCGTCATGGCGGGTCTGCGTGTGGTGGTCGTCAGGTGCGATGAACGCGGCAATATCGATGTGGAGGATCTGAAGGCGAAGGCCGAAGAACACCGCCCGCACCTGGCCGCATTGATGGTCACGTACCCCTCCACCCACGGTGTTTTCGAGGAAGCGATCAAGGAGATCTGCGGGATTGTGCACCGGAACGGCGGTCAGGTGTACATGGATGGCGCCAACATGAACGCAATGGTGGGACTCTGCCGGCCGGCCGATCTCGGGGCCGACGTGTGCCACATCAATCTCCACAAAACCTTCAGCATCCCGCACGGCGGCGGCGGGCCGGGCATGGGTCCGATCGCCGTGGCGGAACATCTCGCGCCGTTTCTGCCCGGCCATCCGATCATCTGCACGGGGGGCCCGCATGCCATCGGACCGGTTTCCGCGGCCCCGTATGGTAGCGCGGATATAGTCCTGATCTCCTGGGCGTACATTGCGATGATGGGAAGCGACGGTTTGCAGCGCGCGACATGCATGGCCATCCTCAATGCCAACTATATGGCGAAGCGTCTCGAGCCGCATTATCCGGTCCTGTTCACGGGCGTCAACGGCCGGGTTGCGCATGAGTTCATCATCGACCTCCGCCAATTCAAAGAAACTGCCGGCGTGGAGGCCGAGGATGTCGCAAAACGGTTGATGGACTTTGGGTTCCACGCACCGACGGTCTCCTTCCCTGTCGCCGGCACACTGATGATCGAACCAACGGAAAGTGAGTCCACGGCGGAACTTGACAGGTTCTGTGATGCATTGATAGCAATCCGTGCTGAGATACGCGAGATCGAAGAAGGGAAGGCCGACCGGCAGCAGAATGTCCTGAAGAACGCTCCTCATACCGCCCAGGTTGTCGTGGCCGACACCTGGACCATGCCCTACAGCAGGGAAAAGGCCGCATACCCCGCACCGTGGACGCGGAAGAACAAATTCTGGCCTGCGGTGGGTCGTATCAACAATCCCTATGGCGACAGGAATCTGGTCTGTTCGTGCCCGCCGGTGGAAGAGTATGGAATGAAGTAACGGGCCGTGCGGCCGGTCACTTGCCGATGGACGCCTTGTATGCCTGGGCGTCCATCAGATCTTTGATCTCACCGGGATTTGTGAGCTTGATCTTCACCATCCAGCCTTTCCCATAGGGGTCTTTATTGACCAGCTCCGGATTGGCAGAGAGTTCGTTGTTTGTCTCGGTGATCTGGCCTGTTGCAGGGGCATAGAGATCCGACACCGCTTTCACAGCTTCGATGGTACCGAACGATTCGCCCCGTTTGACCGCTTTGCCTGCCGCAGGCAGTTCGACGAACACCACGTCACCGAGTTCGCCCTGGGCATGATCGGTGATTCCCACCGTGCCGGTTGCACCTTCCACCCGGATCCATTCATGGTCTTTGGTGTATTTCAGATTCTCGGGAAGAGTCATTGTTCTGCCTTTACGTTGTGTTACGTTTCACCCCGGCATTCACGCTTCGGGGTTAAACCGGAAACCCTCCAGGAAGCTGGTATCAAAGTTACCGCTGATGAACCGTTCATCCATCATTACCTGGCGGTGGAATGGAATAGTCGTTTTGATCCCCTCGATGGTGAATTCCTCCAGTGCGCCTGCCATCTTCGCGATGGCCCCTTCGCGTGTCTGGGCGAACACTATCAGTTTGGCAATCAGGGAGTCGTAGTATGGCGGAACGTAGTAGCCCGTGTAGCTGTGTGTATCGACCCGGACTCCAAAACCGCCCGGCATGTGGAAGTCGGTGATCTTTCCGGGATTGGGACGGAAATTGTTCGCCGGATCTTCGGCGTTGATCCTGCACTCGATCGCATGTCCGCGCACGGGAATTTTCTTGCGCGGAAGGCGTTCGCCGGCGGCCACCTGCAGCTGAAGCTTCACCAGATCATGTCCGGTCACCTGTTCCGTCACCGGATGTTCCACCTGGATTCTGGTGTTCATTTCCATGAAGTAGAAGTTCTTGTTCTTGTCCACCAGGAATTCGATGGTGCCGGCATTTTCGTACCCTACTGCTCTGCACCCCTTGAGGGCCGCTTCGCCCATCCTCGCGCGGAGATCGTCGTCGACGAACATCGACGGTGCTTCCTCCACGAGCTTCTGGTGGCGGCGTTGAACGGAGCAGTCGCGTTCGCCGAAGTGAATGGCGTTGCCGTGCTGATCGCCGAAGATCTGGACTTCGATGTGACGGGGCTGTTCGACGTATTTCTCGAGGTACACGCCGGGATTGGCAAAGGCCTGCTCGGCCTCATGGGACGCCGTCTTGAAGGCACCGTCCATTTCCGCTTCCTCGCGGACAATCCGCATGCCGCGGCCGCCACCGCCGGCCACCGCTTTGATGATTACCGGGTACTCGATCGCACGTGCGATCTCCGCGGCCTCGCCCGATGACTGCACGAGTCCGTCGCTCCCCGGCACAATCGGTACACCCGCCTTCTTCATCGTTTCCTTCGCGAGCGCCTTGTCGCCCATGGCGGCGATCATCTGCGGGGTCGGGCCGATGAATTTAATGCCGGAGGTCATGCAGATTTCCGCAAAGCCGGCGTTCTCGGCCAGGAAGCCGTAGCCCGGATGGATGGCATCGACGTTGGTGATTTCCGCGGCCGCGATGATCCGGGGGATTTTCAGGTAGCTTTCCTTGCTGGGGGGCGGACCGATGCACACGGCTTCATCGGCGAATCGCACATGGAGAGAGTCGCGGTCGGCTTGGGAATACACGGCGACCGTTTTGATGCCGAACTGTTTGCAGACGCGGATGATCCGCAGCGCGATTTCGCCGCGGTTGGCGATGAGGACTTTCTTGAACACGAAGGGCTCCGGAGTTCGGGCGGGCTTACGGCTTCTCGACCAGGAACAAGACCTGGTCATACTCGACAGGTTGTCCGTTTTCCACCATCACTTTGGCGACTTTGCCGGCGATATCTGACTCAATTTCGTTCATCAGCTTCATCGCTTCGACGATGCACAGGACCATGCCGGGTTGGATTTCCGATCCCACCTGGACGAAAGGCGACGCGTCCGGCGCCGGGGCACGGTAAAATGTACCGACAATGGGAGAACGGATTTCTGTCAGGCGTGAGTCCGGCGCACCGGGAGCGGGGGCCGGCGCGGCAGAAGGAGGCGCGGGCTCACTGGAAGCGGGCGCAGCCGCCACCGGGGCTGCCGCAATGGACCCTGGTGACTCGGTCACCCAGGTGACCGGCGCCGCTGGCGCGGAGCCTTGAGGCCGATGAGAGTGCTTTGCGATGCGTATTTTCTTCCCTTCCTCTTCAATCTCAATCTCATCCACATCGCTTTCGGACAATAACTTGACGAGCTTCTTAACGACGCTCAGATCCATGAGATCTCCGCGTTTCATGACGGTTAATTCTTTACTCGCTCGATATAGCCCCCGGTCCTTGTGTCGATCTTGACAACGTCCCCTTCGTTGACAAACAGCGGGACATTCACGGTGGCTCCGGTTTCAACCTTCGCGGGCTTGGTGCCGGAGTTGGCGCTGTCGCCGCGGACTCCGGGAACCGTTTCTGTCACCTTCAACTCAACGGTAATGGGCAATTCAATCCCAGTAATGTCCGTCCCGTTGAAAAGGATGTCCACCGATTCCCCGTCTTTCAAGAATTCCGCACCATCCCCTATCTGTTCTTGGGCAACGGTGAGTTGTTCATAGTTCTCTTTGTCCATGAACACATAGCCGCTTCCGTCATGGTAGAGGAATTGAAACTCCTTCCGTTCGATGCGGATGATCTCGACTGCCTCACCGGCGCGGAACCTGTTTTCGATGACTTTGCCGCTTTTCAGGTTCTTCAATTTGGTGCGGACAAAAGCACGCCAGTTCCCCGGGTTTACGTGCTGGAATTCTACAACGGTCCAGAGCTCATTGTTGTACTTAATCACTAAACCCGGACGGAAGTCAGAGGTTGATGGCATAAAAGATTAACGTTCGTTAAGAAATAGTTCAGAAGTGAATTT
>PMCM01000312.1 GCA_003154155.1 Ignavibacteriota bacterium
TCCCAGCTGAGCTACAGCCCCGAGATATATGACCACTGAATATGGAGAACGAACAACTGACCGCGGAAAGATACACAGAAGTCGCGGAATAAGCAATAGGGCGAAATTGCGAAGAATTGCTTGCTTCTCGAAATTGCCCTTAGTATATTGGGATTCGTCGCTCCCGTGGTGTAATGGATAGCACGAGTGACTACGGATCACTTAGTGTGGGTTCGAATCCTGCCGGGAGCACAATCAATTGACAATTGCGGAGCTCACCCTCCACGGTTGTCAATTGCATTTTATGCCCTTCCTTCCGGCTTCCCCTTCATCGCGGCGAGAAACGACCCGAGCTTGCCGGCGTATACCGGTTTCATGGAGTACCAGGCCGACGTCCCCGCCAGACCGAGCAAAAAGGCAAGCGCAGTGTTCGTGGCACGCTTGGGATGCTCCTTACGCACAGGCGGACGGGCGTCATCCAAAACGTTGACGATGGAGATGTTCTTGATTTCATCAATCTTCGCCAGTTCGTACTGCTTCTTCAGCTCCACGTAAATCGTCGATTTTACCGTTACTTCGCGGATAAGACGCTCCTGCATCAACAGCAGCTCCGGCGAATCCGCCACTCTCCTGTTCCGCTCACGGAAGTTCTTGAGCGAATCCTCGGCAAAACGAAGCTCCTTTTCGACTTCCCCCAGCCTCGCGCTGATCCACTTCGCCTGCTCCGATGCGCTGCTGATCCGCTTCAAACGCATGAACATGTCCAGCTGGCCGATAATCGCATTCAACACGCTGGCGGCCAGTCCGGGCTCTTCGAGCTCCAGCGTCACCACAACGGTGCTCGTCTTCGTGTCGTAACTCGTGCTCATCGCATCCTTCATCAGACGCAATGCTCTGTCAAGGTTCTCCTCCGGCGTCTTCTCCTTCAGCTCAAAGAACTGAATCAGATCGACGGAATCGGCGAATTTCCGGGTGTGATACTTCGCCTCAATCACGGGCCGCAGGACCGTTTCGCTCGCGAGGATGAGGGGATACAAACGGGAGATCTCCGCCCCCGGAACGCTCACACCAGCCAGCTGCGCGAGCCCGGAGAACTGGCTCATCGAGCCGAGCTTTGACTTGTCGGTCTCGGGCAACAATGAGGCAGAGGCTTTGTACGTGAGCGACAAGACGAAGAAGTTGACAAGGCCAGTCACAAGCGCCAGGCCCAGCGCAACGTACAACACCGTCCGGCGTTTCTGCCACACAGGGGCGAGCATCTCGGGCAGCTTCCGGCCTGGTCTGTTCATATTCTGTTCGGTGGCGGTCATGGGATGAACCCCGGGTCTGATGCGCGTGTGGTCATTTCGTGACCTGAACGAGCGCCACGGTCAGTGCCGCCAGACTGGCGACAATGGTCACGAGGTCCCTGATGAGGGGCAGCGTGGTGTCAGGCTTTTCTATCTTCTTCGGCACAAGTATCGTGCTGCCGGGCAGGATGTCGCCGTGTTCCCATTTCTTCCCTCCCGGAAGAAACACCACGGTCTTGCCGTCTTCCGCTTCTTCTTTGTATCCTCCCGCCTGCCGGATGTAGTAGCTGAGGCCTTCACCTGCTTCGAACAGCACTGGCGAAGGCACATACACTTCACCGCTGACGTACACAACGTCTTCGATGAACGCAACGTGGATGGAGTCTCCATCATAGAGCACGACGTTGTCCCGCGCTGAAGGATTATCAACGGCCTCTTTGAAATCCAGCGGCAAAAGGCCGGCACCATTGAATTTCCTGATCAGGCGCGATCCTTCCAGATAGGCCCCGGGGCGCAGCCCCCCCGCACGCTTGAAGATGTCGGCCAGCCTCTCCCCTTCCGACCTGATGGAGTAGACGCCAGGGAACATGACGTAGCCGGAAATATGGACGAACTTCGGCGGGGATATCTTGGGATCAAACGGGACAAAGAGCACGTCGAAATCTTGCAGCTGTATGTCGTTCGGGATGCCTTCCTTCCAGAATTCCTTCTGACTGTCAATCTTAATCAGCTTCGCATAGCTCAGCAAGTCGGTGGTGTCCACGCGCGAAAGCTCCCATCCGCTCAGGGAAGCGGCGTCGGCAAGCCCGCCAGCCATGACGACAAGATCGGCGACATGCATGGTGTCATACCGCGGGTATTCTCCCGGAGACTTGACGGCCCCGAACACCCTGACGGTGTGCCGGGGGTAAAACTGGTTGTCCCAGTAGATGACGACGCTGTCCTCGTTCATGAGGGGGATATTGTTCGCCTCGTCTCCGCCGAGCGCCAGGCGGGGGTTGAAGCCGAACACCTGTATGCGGAGGTTCGGAAGCGTGCGGAACAGCGTCCCGCGCTCCGAGAATGAACTGAGGTGCAGGCTGTCTGCTTCCCTGATAAGATCGGCCACGCGCATCCCCTGGCGGAGTTCAAAGGGTCCGGGCTTGTTGACGCTCCCCTCGATCACCACGCGATTCTGGAACCTGGACTGCAACCCGTACACCGTCAGGATATCGCCGCTCTCCATGCCCATACTGCTCGACATCAACGCCGGAAGTGTTGCGAACTTCTCGTCAAAGTCAAGGATGTCCCGGTCATACTCGTGGCGGCGGTCGAAAGGTATGACACGTTCGATATGAACCCGTTCGAAATAGGCGTCGAAGCGAAGCCCGCCGGCAAGACTGAGGACGTCGCCCAGACGATCGCCGTCGCTGAGTTCGTAGATCGCCGGCCGGAGCACGCGCCCGACCACCGCAACGCGCCTCCCGGCCGGGCCCACAAAGACAACATCACCATCCAGCAGCGTGACTTCCCTGGACCGGTCACCCCGGAGGATATAGTCGTACAAATCGACGCCGGGGACGGTTTCACCTTTCCTCACGACTCGGATCGACCGGAGCGTGCCGTCCGCGGTTGGTCCGCCGGCAAGGTACAGCGCATGAAGTACTGTCGACATGGAAGAGAGCGCGTAGCCGCCGGGCTTTTGCACCTCGCCCAGTACGAGAACCTGTATGGTCTTAAGCTTGCCCAAGGAAACGTCAAGGAAGGTATTCGCCTTGCCGCCTCCGCCCGCAAGGCCGGAATACACCGACGAGAGCCTGCGCTGGAGCCGGTCACGGAACTGCGCAACGCTCAGTCCCTGCACCGTGACGGGACCCACATCGGGGATATACACATTTCCATCCCGGTCCACCTGCAATTTATGGTAGAGCTGGGTTTCCCCCCAGACCGTGATGACCACTTCGTCGCCGGCGCCGAGCACGTACGACGGCGGAGTGGCAACGCTCACTGAAGGGAGAAATGTCGATGCGGGGTAGTGGAACAGGTTGTAGCCGAACGGTTGGATGAGGCTGTCGACCCCTTGCCGGCCGTGGAACCCTGGGAGGACGACTCGTCTGGCAGGGGCCATGGTATCCAGCAAGGGCTTGGTGGAGTCCGTCGGGACTTCGGCTAAGCGAGAACCCTGCCAGCTCAGGCGTGGATCAACGAACGTTGTACTCTGCCGGTCCTGGCTGGTCCCGGAAGATCTTACCAGATAATCCTGGAGAGAGATGCCGAGCGCCTGGGCGCGCTTTGTGGCTTCCTCCACGGATATCCCGTGTTCCTGCAAGGCGCGTTCGATTTCGGCGGGAGTCATCTGTCGGAGTTGGTTTTCCGCCTGTTGCTTCACCTGGTCGCGCGTTTGCGCGGTGCTGCCGGCTGCAAGGGAGAGCGTAACAATCCCCGCGCACGCCAGGAGCCTCAATTGATCACCAATCATCTTTCGATTCCTCCGTTGTTCCGCCCCCTTGCGTTTTATGAAGGATTTGGTTACTTGGGGGCATCCTAGCAATCCGGCCATGCGAGTCGCGATAATCTCCGATATACACGCAAACCTTCCCGCTCTCGAAGCGGTGCTCCTGAAAGCCGACACGCTGGACATCAGTACGATCTGGTGTCTGGGCGACATCGTTGGCTATGGACCGTATCCCAACGAGTGTGTGGAGCTTGTCCGCGCCCGATGCAGTCTGGTGGTTTCGGGCAACCATGATAGCGGTGTTGTGGGCGGGACCCCGATCGACGACTTCAACGAATACGGCCTTCAGGCCATTCTCTGGACGCGGAAGAATCTCCTCCCGGAGCACCTGGAGTATCTTCGGACGCTTCCGCTGGTTGCGGTGCATGATTCATGTACTTTGGTGCATGCATCGCCGCTCGATCCCCCCGAATGGCATTATTTGCACACGATGCGCGCAGTGCTGAGAAACTTCCAGGCGTTTGTGACAACCCAGTGTTTTGTCGGGCACACGCATGTTCCCCTGGTGGTCGGGGAGGACGGCTCGATTGACGATTTCACGTCTTCCGGGCGGCATATCATCAACGTCGGGAGTGTTGGTCAGCCGCGTGACGGCAATCCGGCCTCTGCGTTCGGGATTTACGACACGGATGCCATGCGTTACCAGTTGGTGCGCGTACCGTATGCCGTGGATGATGTTGCGAAGGCGATCGAGCATGCGGGTCTTCCCGGACATCTTGCGCGTCGTCTCTATCACGGATCTTAGGAAATTGCACAAAAGCGGGGGAAGAATCAAGGGCGAGGGGTATTGCGTAGAGCGGCAATTTTGCTTATCTTGATCCGCACTTCTTGAAGTGCTGCATTCGGCAAATGATCCATCCTGGAGGGGTGGGTGAGTGGCCGAAACCAACGGTTTGCTAAACCGTCGTAGGGGTTAGACCTCTACCGAGAGTTCGAATCTCTCCCCCTCCGCGC
>PMCM01000148.1 GCA_003154155.1 Ignavibacteriota bacterium
AGCGGCGTGACATCCAGCAGCAGCACGTCGGTCACATCGCCGGCGAGGACGCCGCCCTGGATAGCCGCACCGACCGCAACGACTTCGTCCGGGTTCACTCCCTTGTGCGGTTCACGTCCGAAAATTTGCCGGACGAGTTCCTGCACTCTGGGGACGCGGGTCATGCCCCCGACAAGGATCACTTCGTCGATCTGGTTCGGGGAAAGACCGGCGTCTTTCAGCGCGCGCTCAGTCGGCCCGAGCGTCCGTTGGATGAGATCATCCACAAGCTGTTCAAACTTGGCGCGCGTGAGGGTCAGGTTCAGATGCTTCGGACCGTCGGCGGTGGCCGTAATGAACGGCAGATTGATTTCCGTCTGCATCAGCTGCGACAGCTCCATCTTGGCTTTTTCCGATCCTTCGCGGAGACGCTGCAAGGCCATCGGGTCCTTCCGCAGGTCGATACCTTCCTGTTTCTTGAATTCATCGGCGACATAATCCACGATGCGCTGGTCGAAGTTGTCTCCGCCGAGGTGGGTATCGCCGTTGGTGGATTTCACTTCAAACACNNCCGTCGCCCAGTTCGAGGATGGAGATGTCGAACGTACCGCCGCCGAGGTCATAGATGGCGACTTTGATTTCGCGGTTCTTCTTGTCGAGGCCGTAGGCCAGCGCTGCAGCCGTCGGTTCGTTGATGATGCGCCGCACGGTGAGACCGGCGATCTCGCCCGCTTCTTTTGTCGCCTGACGTTGTGCGTCGTTGAAGTACGCCGGCACGGTGATCACGGCCTCCGTCACTTTCTGGCCGAGGTAGTCTTCCGCCGTCTGTTTCATTTTCTGCAGGATCATCGCGCTGATTTCGGGGGGTGAATAAACGCGGTCACCCACCTCCACACGCGCGGTGTTGTTGTCGCCCTGAACAACTTTGTACGGCACGAGCCGCATTTCCTCGTTGACTTCATTAAAGAACCGGCCCATGAACCGCTTGATCGAGAACACGGTATTCTGTGAATTGGTGACCGCCTGCCGTTTGGCGGCCTGTCCGACAAGCCGTTCTCCGTTTTTCGCGAATCCCACGACCGATGGTGTTGTTCTTCCGCCTTCCGCATTTGCGATTACCTGGGGATCGCTTCCTTCCATGACGGCCACAACTGAATTTGTCGTTCCGAGGTCAATTCCTATGATTTTGCCCATGGTGTATCCTCTCTTTGGAAAGTGCCAATTTGATATACGGAAGTAGAGTTGCAATGCTCATGCCACAAATCGCATTAACAGGCATTTCTATAATCGATTGATATATAACACTTTATTGCATTTCATCCGATTTTTATCTCCATGCCTTTTTGTGCCAAATTGTCATATTGAGAAAATTATACGCCAAGACGACATACATTCTGCCAAAACGACCGTATACTTTGTCAGCTTGATTCTCAGGAAGTTGTTGGTTATATAGAGGTTATGATTGAAGCTAAGGAAATTGTGAGGGGCCTGGAATGCAGCAGATTCGGGCGCAAGGCGTACACGTTTGAAACGATCGATTCCACGAACAACTGCGCCCGGACGCTCGCGGAATGCGATGCGCCCGAAGGGGCATTGGTCTTCGCGGAGGAGCAAACCGCCGGCAAGGGGAGGTCGGGCCGGACATGGGTGGCACGCCCGGGCGAAAACCTGACATTTTCCATCGTGTTGCGGCCCGCATTTCCGCCGGAGCAGATCAACCTCTTCCCGCTCGGTGTTGCCGTTGCCGTGGCGGAGGGAATTCATCGCTCCACAGGACTCACCGTCGAATGCAAGTGGCCGAACGATCTCATGCTGGCTGGAAGGAAATGCGCCGGGATTCTGATGGAGAGTGCATTGGCGGGGAATGGCTTTGCGTATATCATCCTGGGGATCGGTATCAACGTGAACCAGAGGGAGTTTCCGGAAGCGCTCCGTGAGCGGGCAACGTCCCTGGCGCTGCACGCGGGGCATGATCTCGACCGGACGGGGATTCTGCAGGGTGTGCTGGGTTCTCTGGAGCGGGCATATGATACCTACACGGCTTCCGGATTCCAGGGCGTGCTTCCTGCGTGGCTTGCGCGCGCGCAGATGATCGGCGCGCGTGTCGCAGTGGACATGCAGGGGTCGATTGTCAACGGCACCGTCACCGGGATTTCGCCGGAGGGCGGGCTGCAACTCCACACCGCCACCGGCGATCTGACACTGTTCGCCGGAGACGTCACCATCGTCACCATGGATCCCTATGCTCCTCGCAATTGACATTGGCAACACCCACACCGTGATCGGCGTCTATCGCGGACCCGACCTCGTGGCCGATTGGCGTATGGCAAGTCTTACGCACCGCACGGCCGATGAAAACTGGCTGACGCTCAAGAGCTTCTGTGCCGACGCCGGCATTGACACCGCACAGGTCAAGGCCGTGGGTATCTCTTCGGTCGTGCCGGATCTCACCTTTGTGTTCGAACACCTCGCCCGGAAGCACTTTCTGGTCGAACCGGTGACCATCTCCGGCCTGCTGGAGTTCGGCGTTCGGATACGCTACAAAGATCCGTCGGCTGTTGGCGCCGACCGGCTCTGCAATGCCGTCGCCGGGTTTGAAAAGTACGGCGGGCCCCTCATCATCATCGACTTCGGGACGGCGACAACCTTCGACGTGGTGTCGGGCGAGGGGGACTATCTTGGCGGTGTCATCACGCTCGGGTTGGAATCGACCGTGGCCGAGCTTCACCGCCGGGCTGCGAAGCTGCCGCGTATCGAGCTGCGCTTTCCTTCGGCGGCCATCGGGCAGGACACCGCCTCCAGCATGCAAGCGGGTGTATTGTTCGGCAACGTCGATGCCGTGGAAGGCATTGTGAAGCGCATTCGCGCGGAGCTTCCCGGACACGCCCGCGTGATCGCCACCGGGGGGCTTGCCAAGGTCATCGCGGCTCACACGCACGTCATCGAGGCGGTAGAGCCGTCGCTGGTGCTGGATGGCATCCGGTTGATTCTGGAACGATTGGCCACAAAAGGGAACGGCCGGTAGGAGGGATGGTACAGCGCCGGGCGTCAGGCAGGAGGGTGCATTCCCTCGAACCTGACGCCCGGTACGCGTTTCAGGGAGTCCCGAAGATCTTCACCGACGCTTGAGCCAGTTGCACCAGCGGAGTGAAATACAGACCGAGAACCAACGTGGGGACGAGCATCACCAGGACGAGCACGCCTTCGAGCCGTGATGTCTCGAGTGCGGGTCCCGGCTGTTGTGCCGAGCGGAGGAACGTATTGCGCAGCACGCGCACGTAGTAGTACAGGGCGATGACGCTGTTGAGTGCTCCGACCACGGCGAGCCAGACCCAGCCATGGTTCAGCAGCGCCGCAAAGAGGTACAGCTTGCCGATGAATCCCGCCGTCGGAGGGAGCCCGGTCAGGGAGATCAGGAAAATGGCGAGTGCAACAGTGAGGAACGGCGCTCGCGCACCGAGCCCTTTGTAGTCCTCGATATCCTCGCTTCCCGTCTTGTTGGCGATCAGCATGACCACATAGAATGCCCCGAGGTTCATAAAGAGGTAGATCACGAAGTACAGCATGATCGCCGAAATCCCGTCATTACTCAGCACGACCAGTCCCATCAGCATATAGCCTGCGTGGGCAATGCTGGAGTAGGCCAGCAGGCGTTTCAGATTATTCTGCCAAATGGCAACCAGGTTGCCGATGGTCATCGTGAGAACGGACAGCAGCACGACCACCTGCCGCCAGTCGAAGCCGGCCAGCACGGCCCAGGACCCGGCCGGGAGGGCGACGACGGCCGTGTCGATGAACGTCACCTTGAAGAACC
>PMCM01000188.1 GCA_003154155.1 Ignavibacteriota bacterium
AGCTCGGGCTTGAAGTCCACAAGCTCGATGTCGTACTCGTCCTCGTCGCCGCCCTCCTTGATCAAGGTGATCTCAAAACCGGTCAGCTTGCTGGCCAGACGGATGTTCTGCCCGTTCCGCCCGATCGCCAGCGACACCTGGTCCGCCACCACGAGCACGTTCGCCGTCTTGTGCTCCTTGTCCAGTTCCACGGTCTTCAGCTTTGCCGGCGCCAGCGAACGGGCGATAAACACTTCCGGCACGTCGCTGTAATTGATAACATCGATGTTCTCGTTGTTCAGCTCCCGCACGATCGTGTGGATCCGGACGCCCTTCATGCCGACGCAGGCGCCGACCGCATCGATGCGGTCGTCATGCGATTCCACTGCCACCTTCGCGCGCTCGCCGGGCTCGCGGGCAATCCGCTTGATCTCGATGATCCCGTCGTAAATCTCGGGGATCTCCATCTCGAACAGCTTGGAGAGGAATGCGGGATCCGCCCGCGACACGATCACCGCCGGATTGCCGTTGTTCCGGCGCACTTCCTTCACCACCGCGCGGATCGTCTCGCCCTTCTTGTACCTCTCCTTGAAAATCTGCTCGCTCTTCGGAAGAATCAGCTCGTTCCGGTTGTGGTTGATCAGGATCTCGTTCCGGCGGAGCTGATAGATCTCGCCGACGATAATGTCCCCCACGGCGCTGTTGTATTCGTTGAAGACCTGTTCCCGCTCGATCTCCTTGATGCGCTGGTTCAGATTCTGCTTCGCGCTCACCACCAGCCGCCGGCCGAACGTCACCAACGGCACGACCTCCACGAAGTCCTCCCCCACGGCAAGCGTTTCTCCCGACATCTCTTTCGCCGTTTCAACATCAATTTGAGTCGTGGGGTTCTCGACGGTCTCCACCACCTCCCGCTCCAGGAAGATTTCGATGTCCCCCTTGTCCATGTTCACCACGACATCGAACTTTGCATCCTGCCCGTACTTCTTTCTCACCATCATCGAGAACACGTCTTCCACCACCCCGGCCAGAATGTCCTTGTCGATCCCCTTTTCGCGGACCATCTGCGCGAACGATTCGACAATTTCGGAATTCATTCCTTATCTCCTCAATAGGTACTTGTTACCCACCCGGACTTGTTGGCCACCCGGTGATTTACCAGGGCGGCATCACTTTCGCTTCGTGAATGTCGGTGAATGCGATGTGCGTCTCTTTGCCCTTCGCCGCTGTGACGCGGATCTCCGTATCATCCGCAGCCGTCAGCTTCCCGCGAACTTCACTCTCCGTCCCGCCAATCGTTCCGCACTTCACTAAAATCTCCCGTCCCACATGCTTCCTGTATTGCCACGGGAACATCAGAGGCCTGTCGATCCCCGGCGAGGACACTTCCAAACGGTAACCGTCTGCCAGAAAGCCCCCAGCATCCACACCGGCCGCTACCCGTCTGCTGATATCCGAGCACAGTTCCGTAGTGACGCCGCCTTCGGCATCGACATACACTTCCACAACTGGACGCCGATGATCGCCGCGAACAATGAGATCAACCACATGCGCGTTGCATGCGGTTACGCTCTCATCAACAATAGAACGGAGCTCTTCAGGAGTGCGCATACACTGCTGTACTTAGCAAACAAAAATAGCCCAAAACGGGCTATCGCTACAAACCACACCACAAAACCATACCATTATACAACATCAGACAACAAAAATCAAGTCATTTGAGCAAATACCTCGCGAACAATGCCTGCTGCGGCACGTACCTGGGCTTCGCTAACGTCCAGGTGCGTGACAAACCGGATCCGCATGCTCCCGGCATCTCCTATCAAAACACCCCGTTCTTTAAGCTTTTCGATCACTTGAGCCGCCGTGCGGCCAGTTCCCGTTATATCTGCGATAACAATATTGGTCTGCACAGATGCCGGGTCCACGGCGCACCCGGGCAAGGCCGCCACCGCGTCCGCCAGTATCCGCGCATTCTGGTGGTCTTCCGTCAGGCGCTCCACGTTATGGTCCAGCGCATACAGCCCTGCTGCGGCAAGAATGCCCGCCTGCCGCATCCCTCCACCGAAGATCTTGCGGTAGTGGCGCGCAGCATCAATGAACTCGCGTGTCCCCGCAACCACCGAGCCGACCGGCGCACCGAGCCCTTTGGACAGACAGACGGAAACCGAATCGAAGAATCCGGCATACACGGCGGGCGCTATCCCCGTCGCCGCCGAAGCATTCCACAACCGCGCCCCGTCCAGATGCATCCGGAGCTTGTGCTCCCCCGCAACGTCCGCAATCTGCCGGATCACCTCCAGCGGATAAATCGTGCCTCCCGCCCGGTTGTGCGTGTTCTCAAGGCAGACCACGCGCGTGCGTGGCATGTAGTAAATCTCCGGCCTGATCGCCCCGCGCACAGTCTCGGGGGTGAGGATTCCCCGCGTGCCATGCACCGTGTGAACCTGGACGGCGGAAAGAAACGCCGCCCCTCCGGTCTCATACTGGAAGACGTGCGCGTCCCCCTCGACGATGATCTCGTCACCCGCCTGCGTATGCACCTTGATGCTCAGCTGGTTCCCCATGGTGCCGCTCGTGACGAAGAGCGCATCCTCCTTCCCCAGCAACCCGGCGACACGCCGCTGCAGCAGGTTCACGGTGGGATCTTCCCCGTACACGTCGTCACCTACTTCCGCTTCCGCCATGACCCTGCGCATCCCCGGCGAAGGACGCGTAACGGTGTCGCTGCGCAAATCGATGATCATGCTTCCCATAATTGCTTCCGGTTCTTTGTCAAATATGCCTGCCCCATCGCGGCGACCACCAGGATCATCCCGACCCAGAGGGAGATATCACCCAGCCAGTCGCCATGCTCCGTATAAAACGTCTGTTCCGTCCGCCGCTCGATCTTTCTGCTGAGCGTCCGTTCGGTGAAGAGTTCGGTCGCATCGTGCACGTGGCCCGAAGGATCGATGAAACAGGAGATGCCTCCCACGGCACACCGTGCCACCCATCTCCGGTTTTCTATCGCCCGGAGGATAGACATCTGCTGATGCTGGTACGCGCCCGACATGTGGTCCCACCAGCTGTCGATCGTGATCAGCGTGATGAACTCCGCCCCTCTGCGCACAAACGCGGCGACAAATCCGGGATATGTGGATTCATAACAAATAAGTGCGTTGAATCGTGCGCCCGTGCGGAGATCCTGAAACACCGTGGTATCGGGCCCGATCTGCCAGCCGCCAATCCCCACATCCCACCGCAGGAAGTCAATGAACCTGATCGCCTCCGCATACGGAACGCGTTCCGCAAACGGGACGAGCTTCATTTTCCCGTACCACGCCGGAGCATCCGCGCCGTTCTGAAGCAGTGCTGCGGCATTAAACCAATCATACCGCTGCCCGGTCATCCTGTCATGCCGCGCACTCCGCGGCGCCAGAAGCGAATCGGTATACGTGATGCGGTGGGGCAAGCCGGTGAGCACGCTGACGTTCCACATGCTCAGCTGATGCTGCAACGACGCCAGCAGGTCCCTGTTGGCCGGCGCAAGGATGTCGAAAGGAAACGCGGTTTCCGGCCAGAGCACGATATCGGGCTTCGGCCCTGCCGGCGCTTCCACCAACGCACGGGTCCTGCCCATGTACATGTCGACAGTAACGTAGCCGTTCGCCGTCCACTTGTCCCAGGGATCCACATTTGCCTGCACGATGCCCACGGTGACCGCCGATGATGCCGGAATCTCCTTCTCCTGCCACGACCGCAGAACATACCAGCCATGCAGAGAAGGAATGAGGATCAGGCCGGCAAGAGTTACGGCGGGCAGGACAACCGACCCCGAACGGAGCGGCCTCCGCTCCAGGAGGGCCCGCAGGAGCACGTACGCGACGACGTTCACCACAACCAGCCAGAACGATACGCCGAATATGCCGGTCCATTCAATAAACTGCACGCGGGCAATCGTATACGATTGACTATTGCCGAGTGTCAGCCACGGGAACGACCATTCGGTTAACGAATGGCTGTACTCGTACCCGGCCCAGAGGAACGGCAGCACGGTCAATGCAACCCGTTCACCCAGATGACGCCGCACTAACAGGTAGCCACCCAGGGGGAGAAAATAGAACAACGGGTGGACGATCATGGTGACCGCGCCGGCGATCATCATGTACATGTCCTTGGCCTGAACGTAGTCCCCGGTCCAGTTCAGCGTGATCACATGGAACGTGAGCATCGCGGCATAGATGAACCGGAATGCGCCGCGCGGACGGGGAAACGCATTGAGGACGAAGAGGAGGGGGATCAGGCCGACCATTGCCAGCACACCCGCCGGGATGGGTGGGAATGACGCTCCGAGCAGCGCGCCGGAGAGGACGGCCATGGCGTACATCCGGCGATGTTCGGCTCTGCGGTCCGTGGAGGTCATGGCGCCGCGGGGACCGCCCGCTCCACTACCAGCGAAGGAATCCACCGGCGCGTGATGAACTGCCAGAGCGCAATCACGGCCAGCGCCACACCCGTGCCGATCAGCGCCCCCCCGGCGATGTCCGACGGATAGTGTACCCCGACAAAGACGCGCGACAAAGCCACCACGGCAGCCCATGCAAAGAACCAGTACCGCCACCGCCTGTAGTACCAGGTAAACATCGTCGCGATCGCAAAGTTATTCACCGCATGCGACGACGGAAACGACTTTCCACCGCCGCACCCCACGAGCAGGTTTATGTCCGCGACCACCGTCATGCCATTCACAACATGACACGGACGCGGTCGCTGGAAAACCGACTTGACAACCGTGCTGCTGAACTGATCGGAACAGACCAGGATCACAATCACCATCAGTGCTGCCGTTCTCCCCCTCGCTCCCCCTTTCACCACCAGGGCAAGCCATACGCCGATCAGGACAATGCGCACCATGAGAATCTTGTCGTAGTCCGTGATCACCGGCCAGATCATGTTCCCGATCGACGTGCTCAACGTGTGGTTGATAAAATGGAATATCGCGACATCCACCGTAGAGAGGAAATCGATCATGCAGGTCCGGCTCCGGCGCTGCGGCGGTTAAGCACGAAGCGGACGACAAGCACGACGACGATAACGATTGCCACCGCCGTGACAAGCTGGCTGTACGTGTTCAGCAAGAGCCCTATCCGGTCCCAGTTCTGCCCCAGGTAATAGCCCACGGTGATCAGCACGGCATTCCAGGCGAGCGCGCTCAGCGTACAGAGGATCGTTGTCAGTGAAAGGCGCAGCTCGGACATCCCCGCAAAGAACGACACAACGGCCCGCGTGCCGGTAAGGAACCTGTTGATCACAATGATGGCGTAGCCGTACTTCGCGAACCACCGTTCCACTTTGTGCACGGCTTCGATCGGGATGAACTTGAGCTTCCCCTGCTCCAGGATATTGTCGCCGAACCAGTCCCCGATCTTGTACATGATCATGAAACCGATCGTACTCCCGGCGGTCGCGAAGAGCAATGTGAGCGCAAAGTTGATCTTGCCGATGCCCACGAGCGAGCCGGCGGCGACAATCATCAGGTCGCTGGGGGAAGGGGGGAACAGGTTCTCGACAAGAGCGAACCCCAGGACGAGGGAATACACGACGAGCGGGTCGATCCCGTTGAGATACTGGAAGAAATCCTGCATCGGAACCCCTCAGTCGGGTAAAGCGTGAATGATGGCGTTACACATGGACGATCGTGGCAACGGCATACGCCGCAGCCCCTTCACCGCGGCCGGCAAATCCCATCCCTTCCCCTGTCGTGGCTTTCAGGGATATCCGTCCGGGCGGCACACCCAGAGCCCCCGCGATCGCCGCGCACATGGCGGGCGCGTGCGGGAGTATTTTCGGACGCTCCATGACCAGGGTGGCGTCGATGTTCACCAGCGCATACCCCGCGGCCTCCACGAGACGGCCCACTTCGGCCAGCAGCACGAGGCTGGAAATGCCACGGTAGCGCTGATCGGTGTTGGGAAAATGCTTGCCGATGTCACCCAGGGCCGCGGCGCCCAGCAACGCATCGCACACCGCATGCACGATGACATCGGCGTCGGAATGCCCTTCAAGACCTTTGTCAAATGCGATCGTGACGCCCCCCAGCACCAGGGGGCGGCCCGGCACCAGCCGGTGGACATCATAGCCGAATCCGGTGTGCGGCACAGGCGTGTGATCGTCAACGGATTTCAAAGCGGACCCTCTCCCTCAGTGGTTGCAGCCAGGTGATGTGAAGATCCTGAACGTCCGCCGACCGCGGACCGACTTTGACTTGCGCAATGAACTCCTCCACCAGGCCCCGCTCTCCTTCCGCTTCGATTTCCACATTGCCGCTGCCGATGTTGCGGGCAAACCCCGCAAGCCCCATCGACTGCGCAATGCGTGCGGCGAACCAGCGGAATCCCACGCCCTGTACGAGTCCGGAGACCACGATGTGCGCGCGCATAATCATAGGCAATAATACATTGTACTGCCTGACCCGGTCAAAATCAAGAAACGCCGCCGAAGGATCGGCTCAGAATGGGGATGTTGTCCGAAAGCTCCGACAGCAGCACCCCGGCGATGATCAACCCGCCGCCCACAACCCCGAGCGCACCCAGTTGCTCGCCCAGGATGAGCGCCGCACAGACGGAGGCAATGACCGGCTCGATGGAAAAAATGACCACCGCACGCGTCGGGGTAGTCTCTTTCTGGTACTTCGTCTGCACGTACGTCGTCAGCATCGTCGCGAGGAACGTGAGGTACACGATCGCGCCGACCCCCTCCGCCGACCAACGGAAGACAGGCGTTTCAAAGAGCGCGGTGGCGACGACGGCAAAGAGCGCTGTAACCGACATCTGCAAGAACATCAGCTGGATCGGCGTCATCTCGCGCGAGATGATGTCCAGGTAGACGATGTAGACGCCAAAGAGCAGCGCACAGCAGAGCGTGAGCGCATCCCCGGCATTCAGCCCCGCGCCCACCGGCGCCGTGAGAAACCAGAGCCCCGCCGCCACAATCGCCACCCCCACGAGGTTTCCGATTTTCGGAAGGCGGCGCTCGATCACAAACTGCAGGAGCGGCACAAACACGACCATCATACCGGTGATGAATGCCGACTTTGACGCGGTCGTGATGGTGAGCCCGATGTTCTGCGCCACGAACCCGAGGAACAGGAAGAGCGATAAGACGCAGCCTTTAATGACTGCCGGACGGGGAATGGGAAAAATCCGCTTGCGGAAGAAGAGCAGCAGCACAATCGTCGCAATGACAAAGCGGATCGCAACGAGAAACACGGGCGACACGTAGTTCATCCCGATCTTGACGATCGGAAACGTGCCGCCCCAGAGGAAGGTCATGGCGAGGAGCGCAATCTCGGCCCGTATCTTTGGGCGCAACCGCATGCTCCGGTTATGCTTTCGTATCTGCGGGGACGGGAGCCGTCCCTTCGTAGTGCTGGAACAGTTTTCCCCAATGGGTCGTCGCCCGCCAGTTTTCGAAGACCCGCCGGTCCTTCACGGGCCAGCGGTAGTAATCGTGGTACGACTCCGAAGCAAAGATAAACATGTGGACGATCGGCGTGTGGAACAGGAGGTTCTGCATCCCCTTCAACGGTCCGAACCATGTCAGGTGGCCTGCCATGCTCGCGAGGTTGTTCCCGACATGGAAGCCCCAGGACTCTTTGGAGATGTCCGCGCCGACAATTTCAATATCGCGCGCGTCCCCCACGCCGAGGCCGTCTTCATGTGCGACACGGATATACTCCAGCGACATCGGATCGAAACCCATCATCTTCGCCGCCACGGCGTCGATCGCCACCTGGTCGGCGCTGGCGAGGATGTAATCCTTCACTACCGGGAACATCGTGCGGGGACCGGGGCCGTTCCCGACCGTCGTCCCGTCCATGAAGGCAAAAATCCCGGTGTGGATCTCTTTCTGTATGGCGAGCAGGTCCACCAGAGTCCGGTGAATCCACGAGTGCGTGTAGTGCCTTTTCGTATTCAACAACCCGCCGAAAGCGTTCTTCATCGCCCCGGTGGTTGTGGTATAAATGTGACATTTGACCGTGGGCAGGTGGACGATGTTCTTCCCGAAGAAATAATCCGGGATCGTGATCCCTTCGGGATAGATCTTGTCGAGCACATGCATCTTTGCTTTTGGCTTGTACGCCACCCAGCGCATGTCCTCTTCACGGAAGTTGAACAACACCGGTATTTTGTACTTCCGGAAAAGGGGCGTATACTTGTTCAGGTCTTCACCCTTGAAGGCATCCGTTACTACCGTTTTGTTCTGCACTGCGGTAATGTTGGCGTAGCCCGAGTTGCGCAGGGCCAGGATCGTTCCCTCAAGCTGCCAGGGGGTCGTGTTGGCCGAGGGGAACGGGAAATGCCACGAAATATTGTCTTTGATTATCGTTGTCGCCGTCTTGTTGAGAGCAGAAGTCATTCCTGCCAGTTCTGCAAGGCGCTCGTAGTCCTTCAACACTGTTTCAGGCGTCGTCTTGAGTACCGCTACACGGGATTTTGCCATTGGCTGGTCTTCCTATGTGACATGACGCGACATATCCTATCAATGAACGAAGAGACCGTGTGAATTGCAATACATCCTCCTCCTCGTGCGCCACCTCCGGAGGCGTTAACGCCGGCCAAACCGCCGGTCCAGCTCGTCCGTCGGAATCCTGAGCACCACCGGCCTTCCGTGCGGGCAAACGTACGGCATCCTGGTAGCAAACAGCTGGTCTATCAACGACCGCATCTCTTGTTCGCTCAGCGGATCCCCCGCCTTGATGGCCGACCTGCAGGAGAAGGATTTTGCCAGATTGTCGCGCACATCCGTCGGCGCATCTTTCCGGTAGTCCTTGTAGAGCGCCAGGATCTCTTCCAGGATCGATTGTTCGTTCCCCGGCCGGACATCCGTGGGCACACCCTCGATCAACACGGTATGCTTGCCGAACGGCTTGATATCGAACCCCAACCCTTCCAGGTGCGGGAGGAGCTCTTCGATCAACGAGTAGTCTGCCGCGTTGAATGCCGCAGTACAGGGAAACAGAAGCTGCTGCGAAGTGCGCATGCCCCGTTGAAAACGGTCCAGCGCCCGTTCGTACAGCACCCGCTCGTGCGCCACATGCTGATCTACGATCATCAGGCCGGTTTTGATCTGCGACAGGATGTACTTGTTGTGCAGCTGCCAGAGCAGCGGTCCGGGAATATCCGTAGACGGCGCCTGCGACTCACCCGCCGGCCCGGTGTCCAGCCCGGGCTGCAGCAATGCAGATCCCAGCTGGGCCGGAAAGATCTCCCCGGTGTCGGTGTTGACCCGTTCCGGTGGCGGCCAGAAGTGGTTGCGCGAACCCGTAAACGTGCCCGCATGTTGTGCCGGCGTGAACCGGAGGCCCAGCCCGTCAAGCGGGGCATTTGAGCTGTAGAGCGTCATTGCGGGAACGGCGCCTGCTGCGCCGAGCGCCTTGCGCACGAGCGCCCCCATGAACCTGTAGATGCCCTGCTCGTCGTCAAACTTGGCTTCCATCTTGGAAGGATGCACGTTCACGTCAACGCGGTGGGGATCGATGTCGATGAAGATGATGAAGAACGGAAACGACCCCTGGTTCAGCAGATGCTCGTACGCCCCCGTGATAGCATGCGCAATGTTGCGGCTGACGATGAACCGTCCGTTCAGGAAGATATACTGGTGTGCGCGCGTCTTTTGGCCGAACACCGGCTTGCCGATGAACCCGTGCGCCGACACATACTCGGTCTCTTCCCCCACGGCAAGCAGCGATTCCTTCGTCCGCTCCCCGAACAGGTCTACGATCCTCTGTTCCAGCGTCGACGGCGCCAGCCTGAAAATCGTTTCGTTGTCGCTGAAGAAATCGATCCGCAGTTCGGGATGGGAGAGGGCCGTGCGGACCAGCACGTCATGCACGTGACGGAATTCTGTCTGTGTGCTCTTGAGGAACTTGCGCCGCGCCGGCACGTTAAAAAACAGGTTGCTTACCGTCACCGTGGTGCCGGGTGCGCGGGCGTCGCGGGAGATTTCCGCTTCCCCGCTCGCGTTCACGCGGAGGGAGACGGCCACCTCATCTTCCGCCCTCTGTGTAAGCATCGTCACCTGCGCAACGGCGGCGATGGATGCCAGCGCTTCGCCCCGGAACCCGTACGACCGGATGGCTTCCAGATCTTCATAGCTGGCGATCTTGCTTGTGGCATGCCGGAGGAACGAAATGCGTGCATCCTGTTCATCCATGCCGCAGCCGTCATCCAGCACCTGCACCAGGTCGCATCCGCCCCCCTTGATGATCACCTGCAGCGACCGGGCCCCTCCGTCAAGGGCGTTCTCGACAAGCTCTTTCACCACCGACTCGGGACGCTGGATAACCTCTCCTGCGGCGATCTTGTTGGCGAGGTGATCCGGCAAGACAGCGATCCGCCGCCGCATCACAACCCCGCCTCCCGGCGATTCGGTTCCGTTCATGCTTCGAACATCGCCTCCACGAACTGCTGGGGGTCAAACTGCTGGAGGTCCTCAAGGCGTTCACCAACCCCGATGTAGCGCACCGGATAGCCCAGCTCCCTCGCGATGGCCAGAACGATCCCCCCCTTTGCCGTCCCGTCCAGTTTGGTCAGCACAAGGCCGGTGACCGATGCGGTGGCGCCGAACTGCTTCGCCTGCTGGAGGCCGTTCTGTCCGGTGGAGGCATCGATCACCAGCAGCACCTCATGCGGCGCCGCGGGCGTGTGCTTGCCGACCACGCGGTGGATCTTCCGGAGTTCTTCCATGAGGTTCGTGCGTGTGTGCAGGCGCCCGGCGGTATCGATGATGACCACGTCAATTCCGCGTGCTGCAGCCGCGCTGACCGCGTCAAATGCAACCGCAGCCGGATCCGCCCCCTGTTTCTGCTGAATAATCTCCGCTCCCGCACGCTTCGCCCAGATTTCCAGTTGCTCATTTGCCGCAGCCCGGAATGTATCCGCCGCGGCGATCATCACGCGATGTCCCTGTGCCGTGAACCGGTACGCCAGTTTTCCGATGGTCGTGGTCTTTCCCACGCCGTTGATCCCCACCACCATGATCACGTAGGGACGCGTTGCGGGCAGACTGAACGGTTCCACCGCACTCACCGTTGCCGCCGCAAGACGTTTGCCGATTTCTTCCTTCAGCATCGGCAGAAGGGCGGAAGCGTCGGCACTCATCGCCGTATGCGACCGGTCCCGCAACGCCTGCATGATATCCGCCGCAGTTCCCGCGCCGACATCGGCGGCGATCAGCGTGTCTTCCAGGTTCTCCAGCATCTGTTCATCGATGCGCTGGCCGCCGGTGATGATGCGCGTGACAGCGCTGAGAAGGCCGGAGCGCGTGCGGCTCAGGCCCTCGCGGAGGCGACCGATACCTATTTTATCAAGAATGCCCATTATATGTCATTGTGTGGATACAGAATGGATGATCTGCACAAAGCGCTTCACGTACCCTGCCGTCGACATGGCGACCATGACCAGGCTGGCGGCAATGCAGAATCCAACCACCGGCGAACTGTTGTCGAGAAGCGCGGCGGTAAGGGTCAGGGCGATAATACCGACCGCCCATTTTCCGGCCATGTTGGACGGCACGATCTCGCCCGTCGATTTCTTGATGATGAGTCCCCCGGCAAGGATAACCAGATCGCGGGCCAGCAGCACGATCACGAACCAGGCGGGCAGCCACTGTTTGACGAGCAACGCGATTGCCACAGCGCCCACGCCGATCTTGTCTGCCAGCGGATCCAGGATGCGTCCCCATTCTGTCTCGCAATGGAGTTTCCGGGCGAGCTCGCCGTCCAGCTTGTCGGTCAGCGCCGCCAGCACCATCCAGAACAGTCCCCACCACCGCGCGTAGGGGCGGTTCGAAAAAATCACTTCAATAAATGGAATGATCAGGAGGACCCGGAGAGCGCTGAGCGCATTCGGGATCGTCAGGAGATCACGCTTCATGTTCGTCTTTGCTTTGCCGGGTGTCGATGGCCACCGGATATTTGCCGCTGAAACATGCCGTACAGTAGTGTTCGCCGTTTTCGCGGGGTGCGGATGCGAGCAATTCATCGATCGTCAGATATCCGATGCTGTCCACCCCCAGCTCTCTCCCTACGGCTTCGATATCGCCGTTGCACTGATGGGCGATCAACTCGTCCTGCGTCGGGAAATCCATCCCGTAGTGGCAGGGGTGCATAATGGGGGGCGCCGTCACCCGGAAGTGCACTTCCTTCGGCTGCCCCTGGCGGATCAGCTGCACGAGCTGCTTCGATGTGGTCCCGCGCACGATCGAATCGTCCACGATCACCACCACCCTGTCTTTCAGCACGCCCTTGACGATATTGAACTTGATCTTCACCTTGTTCTGGCGCACTTCCTGCCGCGGGGCGATGAATGTCCGGCCGATGTAGTGGCTGCGGATCAGGCCGATCTCCAGCTTCGCTTTGCCCCCCTTCTTGTTCGTCTGCTGGACGTACCCCATCGTTGCCGTGTTGCTCGAGTCGGGGACGTTGATGACGATCACCTTGTCGTCCGGGTTTTTCGGCGTCACCGGATGCGTATCGGCGAGCGTTTTGCCCAGCTTGCGTCGCACTTTGTCCACGCTGTGTCCGAAGATCTGGCTGTCCGGACGCGAGAAGTAGATGAACTCGAATATGCAATGATGCGGCTGTGCCGGGGGTTCTGGGGAAATCCGCATCGATGCCGGCTGCCCGGAGCTGAGTGACTGTGCGTCGAACACGACCATTTCGCCGGGCCGCACGTCGCGTACGTACTCGGCGTCGATGATATCGAACGCCACGGTCTCGGACGCAACGATGAACGTGCCGTCCTTTTTGCCGATGGCCAGCGGCCGGAACCCGCTCGGGTCCCGCGCGGCGATCAGCTTGTCGTCGGTGAGGATCACGAGCGAGAACGCGCCCTCCACCTGTGCCAGCGCGTCGCGGATCTGTTCCAGCTGGTCGGTCTTTGTGCTTCGCGCCACGAGGTGCAGCAGGATCTCCGTATCGGAGGTGGTTTGAAAGATCGTTCCTGCGTCCTGCAGTTTTTTTCTGATCTTCCGGAAGTTTGTCAGGTTTCCGTTGTGGGCAATGGCGAGGTTGCCCCCTTTGTACAGAACTGAGAAGGGCTGTATATTTGCCTTATTGTCCGCGGCGCCTGCCGTGGAATACCGGTTGTGGCCGATGGATGCGTTTCCGCGCAGCTCTTCCGTCAGGATCGACCGGTCACGGTAGACGTCGTCCACGAGACCAAAGTCGCGGTGGGCATGGAACCGCCACCTGTTCTGTGCTTTGTCGAATTCGGATGTGACGATGCCCGAGCCTTCCTGTCCGCGGTGTTGTTGCGCGAGGAGCCCGTAATAGGTGAGTTGCGCAGCTGCCTGATTCCCATAAATCCCGAAGATTGCGCAATGGCAGCGCGGCTTGTCCAGCTGGTGGTCCTTCATAGCGTTTTTCATCTCACGTGACGTGCAGAGCGGTTTCAGCAAAAAAACAGATGCGGGCTACCTTCGGTCGGGCAGCCCGCAGTCGCACAAAAACTCACACACCCACAAATTACCTGACTCCGGTTGCCAGCCAGGTGCCCCATGCGGATCCGACTGTTCCATCGCCCCACGTTTTCACGCGGAGGGTGAAGCCGGTTTTCGTGACTTTCGTTGCGCTCACGAATATGCGCACGGTCCCGGTCTCGTCCCCTTTTGCATCGAACCCGGAGAGGAACACGTGAACGGTCGGCGGCGTCGAAAACCCTTTGTCGAACGCGACGGTTTCGATATAGACCCTGTCGCCCTTGCCGGTATTGAGCGTGAACCCTTCCTGGTTCGGGGATGCGGTAAACTCGCCTGTTTCGATCGACTGCGCAAAGGCAACTCCTGCAAGCAACATCAGCGCAAACAATGCACATACTGATCTGAGTTTCATCGGGACCTCCATCGAAGTTGGTGGTTGGTGGAAAGGCGTCATTGAATCGCTAGTAATATAGGAATTCCGGCGAGAAAGACAAATCCGCGTTCCTTGCATTCGCCGCAGGAATTCGGTATTCTGAGCAATCCCAGCGATAGTGGAGAGACCTTCCCAACGTGTTTGAGATGTTATTGCTCATACTTGCGGGCGCGTACGGCTGCGGTATTCTGTTTTTCACCGCCGGTGCCTGGCTCGCCCGTCTACCATACAACCGCGCATACCGGCCCGGAGTTTCAGTTATTATTGCCGCACGGAATGAAGAGCACAACATCAGGCGCTGTCTCGATGCCATTACACGCCTCACCTATCCCCGCGAACTGCTGGAAGTGATTGTGGTGAATGACCGTTCCAC
>PMCM01000028.1 GCA_003154155.1 Ignavibacteriota bacterium
CGGCGCCGGCATTCGTCTTCTCCGGGGAAGGGAAGGCCGGCCTGGATCAGTGGATATGGTTGATGTCAACGGAACGGGGAGAAATCAGCACCCCGGGGAAATGTACCGAACAATGCGGAGAACGGCAAGGAAGCCGGCGCATGTAACTCCGGGCGCCGCGCAACGTACCATACGCAGGAGGCAACCCGTGATAAAATTCCTGCTCTGGCTGATCCTGCTGATCTTCTGCTGGCCGCTTGCACTGATCGTGCTCGTGCTCTTTCCGCTGGTCTGGCTGATCTCCATCCCGTTCAGGTTGATCGGGATCACGTTCGAAGCGGTGTTCGCAGCGTTGCGCGCGTTGCTCTTCCTTCCCGCACGCATTCTGGGCGGACGCTAGTGCCCAGTCAACTTTCTCCTCTTATGACCCACTGGGCACAGTGCACGTCCCAACATTGATACCCCAGCCTCTTTGGACCTCGTGATCGTTGGGACGGCGCTAGTGCCACGACAACTCTTACGATTTCCGGTAGCCCCGCTTATGCTGTGACGTCAGCCGCTTGACCCGCTGCTTTTCCTTCACCGACGCGGTCTTGTCCACCAGCCGCAGCTGGAATGCGATCTCTTTCTGCAATTTCTGGAAGCTTGCAAACCGGGCGGCATCGAGGCGTCCGTCATCCAGTGCCGAGCGGACGGCGCATCCCGGCTCTTCCCCGTGCCTGCAATCGCGGAACTTGCATGCGGCGGCCAGCACATCGATATCGTCAAACGCCTCCTGCACGCCTTCTTCGCCTCCCCACATCTGCAGCTCGCGCATCCCCGGTGTGTCGATCAACAATCCCCCGTCCGGCAGCACCACCAGCTCCCGGTGGCTTGTCGTATGCCGCCCCTTGCCGTCGCGCAGCCGCACCTCCCCCGTGGCCAGACGCTCCTCTCCCAGCAGGCGATTCACGATGGTGGATTTTCCGACGCCCGATGGACCCAGCATTGCGCCCGTGGATCCCGGGGGCAGGCAGGCCAGCAACGCGTCCAGCCCTGTGCCGCGCACTGCGCTGACAGGGAGTATCGGCGTCCCGCGGGCCACGGGACGGAGCTCATCCACAATGGTCCCGATGTTGTTCGCAAGGTCCGCCTTGTTGAGCACGATCACCCCCTGTGCGCCGCTTTCCGCCGTCAGCACGAGATACCGTTCCAACCGGCGGGAGTTCACGAGGGTGTCCAGCCCGTGAACGATGAACACCGTATCGATATTGGCGGCCACCACCTGTTCCTGACTGCGAGAACCGATCACCTTCCGGGCGAACCGCGTCGCGCGCGGCAGGATGGCCAGGATCGTCATCATCTCTTCGCCGGATCGTTCGCGGACCGCGACCCAGTCCCCCACGACCGGAAAATCCTCCGCTCCCTGCGCTTGAAAATGGATCCGTCCGGCGATTTCCGCAGGCCGTTCGCCGATGGCCGTGTACAGCATGTAGCGGTGTTTCTGCTGAACGGCGACGCGGGCGGGGATGATGCCGTCCAGAGACAACGACGAGAAGTGCGCCGCGAACCGGTCGTTCCATCCCAGTGCCAGAAGATTGATCATCGGCGCTCCCTGGAAGCATCCGCGCCGTCACGGGGCGATTGCATCCGGTTGATCAGCACTGCGCCCAGGATCAGGGCGCCGCGCACAATGTGCTGCCAGTATTCGTTGACGTTCAGCAATGTCATGCCGTTGATGATGACGCCGAGGAAGATGACCCCGACCATCGTGCCGCGGATGGTCCCCGCGCCGCCGGCAAGACTTGTTCCCCCGATGATCACCGCGGCGATGACATCCAGTTCCCAGCCTTTGGCCGTGGTTGCGGTGCCCGACATGATCTCCGATGATTGCATGATGCCGGCCATCGCGGCAAAGGTCGATGTCAGGGCCAGCACGGTCACTTTGATCCGGCGCACGTCAATGCCGCTCAGGCGGGATGCTTCCGCGTTGCCACCGACCGCATAGACGGCACGGCCGAACGTCGTATTGTTCATCACCAGATGCATGGCGGCAAATACGGCAACGAAGACGAGCGCCGGCACCGGCACGCCCAGCAGGTAGCCGCCGCCGATGACGTTGTACCAGCCGGGGAAGGGCGTCAGGGGAAAACCATTGGTAATCAGTTCCGCCGCACCGGAAAGTCCGGTCATGAGTGCGAGGGTGCTGATGAAGGATGGAACACCGAAGCGTGTGCGAAGGATCCCTGCACATCCCCCCAGGGCGCATCCCGTGGCAGCCGCGAGCACGATGGCCACGGGCACCGCCAAGCCCGCCGGCAGGCCGAATCCCGGACCCGTCAGCAGCCCGGTGATGTAGGCCGTCCAGCATCCGGCAAACGCCACGGCGGAACCGACGCTGAGATCGATTTCTCCGGCGATAATCACCGCGGTCATGCCGAGCGCGATGATGCCCTGCATGGAGACGTTGCGCAGGACGTTGAGGGCGTTCGCGGCGGTGAAGAAGCCCGGGGCGATGAATGCCAGCAGGACGCAAAGAACCAGGAGCACGAGCTCAAGAAAGGAATGCCGGAATGCGGTGGGAATGGTCATTGCATGCAGCGTCCGAAGAGTTCATCAAGTGTGGACTGTGTCGGGTCGAGCGTGCCGGTGATGCGGCCGGCTTTCATGACGAGGATACGATGGCAGATATCCATCAGCTCCTCAAGTTCGCTGGAGACCACGATAGAGGCGATGCCCTGCGCGCTCAGCCGGTTGATCAGTTGGAAGATCTGCAGCTTCGCCTTCAGGTCTATGCCGCGGGTCGGTTCATCGAACAGCATGACACGCGGACGGGTGTTGAGCCATTTTCCCAGCACAACCTTCTGCTGGTTCCCCCCGCTGAGCGACGACACGGCCGCTTCGGGATCAGGCACCGCGATATCCAGCTCGCGGATGATCTTCGCTACGACACTCCGTTCCCGCAGTCGCGTCGTCATGCCATGCACGGCGGTCCGTTCAAGGCTCGCCAGGCACATGTTGGCACGCACGGAGAGTGACTGGACGAGCCCTTCTTCTTTGCGGTTTTCGGGGGTGAGCACAATGCCGTGCTGTTTCATCGCTTCGGGTGAGAATACGGACAGCACAGTGCCGTCGAGGACGACAGTGCCTGTGTCCGGCGTGTCCGCGCCTGCTATGGCGCGCAGCAACGATGTGCGGCCCGAGCCGAGCAGCCCGGCGACGCCCAGGATTTCACCGGCATAGAGGGTGAACGCAGCGTCTTGGAATGCACCCCGGCGGCCCAGCGCGTTGACCTGCAGGATGGGGATGCCGGAGGCAGGATGATCCACAACGCGGGAGAACCGGATGTTCTGGCCGAACATCATCGACACGATGGTTTCCGGCGACGCTTCCGCCACCGGTATCGTGGGTACGAAGGTGCCGTCGCGAAGGGCGGTGACGGTGTCGGCGATCCGCGCGATCTCCTGCAGGCGGTGGGTGATATACATGAGCAGGACACCGCGCTGCGCGAGAACGCGCAGGAGTGAGAAGACATGATCCGTTTCCTGCTTCGCCAGGGCCGATGTCGGTTCGTCCAGCAAGAGCACCGACGGATCATCCGCCATGGCTTTGGCGATTTCCACCAGCTGCTGCTGGGCGACCGGAAGCGATCCGGCGCGCGCGGTGTGATCGATCCGTACCTGAAGACGGGAGAGCAGGGCTTCCGCCTGTTCGTTCGTCCGGTGCCAGTCCACACGGCAGGGAATCATGCCGTTTCTCCGGGGCAGGCGTCCGAGAAAGATGTTTTCCGCGACGCTCAGTTCCGGGATAAGGCTGAGTTCCTGATGGACAGCGGCGATGCCCGCCTTCCGGGCATCGGCGGGGGAGCGGAAAACGATCGGTAGTCCGTTGAGGCGGATGGTTCCCCGGGTCGGGGCCAGGGCTCCGGTGAGGATATTGACCAGCGTGCTCTTGCCCGCCCCGTTTCTCCCGATAAGCGCGTGGATTTTCCCCCCCTCCCAGCGGACGGAGACGCCATCGAGGGCGGTCGTGCCCGGGAACATCTTGGCGATGTGTTCGAGTTCCAGCGTGACAGGCATGATGGGCTTCCTACTGGATCATTGCATGCAGGCGCTGCTTGAAGGCCCGTACGGAGTCGGGCATGGTGCGCGAGAGCAGCTTTCCCGGAAGAGCGCGCCGTGCCTCAACAGGCTCGCCCCGGAGTGCGTGCATGGCCGTCTCCACGGCCATCGACCCGATCTCGAACGGCTGCTGACCGGTCACAGCCTGAAGAATGTTGTCGTCGGCGAGCAGGAAATCGGCGACCTGTTCGCCGGTGTCGGTGCCGAACACGGCGACCGAGCCCGCCTTGCCCGCATTCTTCACTGCCATAACGGCACCGACGGTGCCGCCTTCGTTGGCAGCCCAGATGACATTGACTTCGGGGTGGGCCGTGAGGATATCGCCGGCCTTCTTCACCGCCTGTTCTGCCAGCCACGCATCCTGCCGGGCGACAATGCGCACGCCGGGAAGCTGGGTCACTTCCCGGGTGAATCCGTCGGAACGCTGGTTGCTCTGTTCCGGCAGCTGCGAGAGGAAGGCGAGAAGCGCAATGTTCGCCGTACCTCCCAGGTGTTGTGCGATATATGCGCGTGCCGCACGTCCGGTGGACGCACCGAGGTCCGTATGGTCGCTTTCGATGTAGGCGGCGGGGACCGGACTCTCAATTGTTGTGTTGTACGTGATCACGATGATGCCGGCGGCACGTGCCCGTTCCAGCGCCGCGATCGACGCACGTGCGCTCAGGGGGGAGATGACGATGGCATCCACCTTCTGGGCAATGTACGTATTGACAAGCTGGATTTCCTTGTCGGGTTTTCCCGCACTGTTGGCCTCCAGCAGCGTCGCCCCCTCGCGCTGGGCGGCATCCCGCATGCCGAACAGGGTAAGCCGGAAGAACTGATCCTCCTGGAACACAATGCCCGCGATCCGGCGGGTGGGCGGACCTTCAGACTTGTGTGTGCATCCGGAGCACAGCAGGAGCGAGGAAGCGGCGCACAGGAGCGCGACGGGAAGCCGGGGGATGGTCATCGGTGTCATCGTCTAGTATTGTGGCGGATCCGCCTCACGGTGGTCCATGCGTTTCTTGATCAGCTCGATGCCCTTCCTGGCGTCCTCGGCGGAGGGATTCTTCGAATCGGCGGCAACGCGCTCAAGCAGCGGAAGGGCCGCCGAAGATCCCAGCTCCCCCAGAATACGGACGGCGTTCGTCCGGAGGCTGGTGTTCCTGTCGGTCGTGAGAGGGTAGAGCGTGGATTCCGGGACTGTTCCGGTGCGGACGAAGCGCCGAAGGATCCAGAGGGCGGTGCCGCGCAGCTGCGTGGGTGTTCCGTAGCGGAGGCACTCCTCTGCCGCGGCGATGCCCGTGGAGGAATCGACATTTGCCAGCGATTCCAGTGCAGCCGTTGCAACGATCTCCTCATGCGACGGCATACCCAGATGCCGGGCGATTTCATGACGGCAGCCGCGGGGATCCGCCTTTGCCAGGGCACGGAGCGACTGCGCAACCACGGTATAGCTTGAATCCTCCAACGCACCGTAGAGGGTCTTCCGGACTTCCGCATCGGTGGAGTCGGTCAGCAGGGGAATCGCCGCGCTGCGTACGACGGCCTTGGCGTCGTGCGCCGCGGCCACGATCGCCGTTTTGACCCTCGCCCACGCGGTATCCTGCTCGTCCGCCATCAGGCCGAGCATCGTGACCGCCTCTCGCCGCACGCGCGCCATCGGATCATGCAACGCCCTGTCAATGACGGCCGGGATGAACTTTTCATTCCGCGGCATGCTCCCGATCTCCCGCAAAGCGCGGAAACGGTCCGCCGGGTTGCGTGCCTCCGCGAGCTGCGTCAGCCACTCCGCGTCCGTCTTGTCAACGTGCAGCTCTTTCAGGATCCAGTTCCCCCGGTCGAAAATGACAAGGCGCGGTCGCGCGCTCGAGGGCAACGCCACGACGGTGTCCTTGCTCGCAAGTTCGATCCGGTGTACCGTCTGTCCGTTCGCCGTGGTGATCTCGATATCCACAGGCGTGCGGAAGATGCCGGTCAGACTGTCGAGGGTCTGCGTCTGTGCAATGTGGAGCAGCACGGTCTTGGCTGTGTCATCCCATGAGGAGGACACGTCGAAGACGGGATGGCCGGCTCGATAGACCCACTGGTCGAAGAACCAATAGAGGTTCTGCCCGGTGGCTTCTTCGACAGCGATCTTCAGGTCATTTGTCTCCACAACGCCAAATTGATGTTTCGTCAGATAGTGGTGGAGCGACCGGTAGAACAGGGAGTCTCCGAGCACAAAGCGGAGCATATGCAGCACCGCCGCGCCGCGCGGATAGACATTCACGCCATAGGAGCCCACGCTGACGATTGGTTTGCGCCCCAGGGTTTTGTCGGCGTTGACGCCCGCCAGCTGCGCCTCATACACGCTCAGATCAAATTCATCCCGCCCCAGGAGATGCTCGTGATACAGCAGGTCGAAGTAGGAGGCGAAACTTTCGTTCAGCCAGAGATGCCGCCAGTCTTTGCATGTGACAAGGTCACCCCACCATTGATGTGCAAGCTCGTGGGCGATGAGGCTCGTGGACGAATGATCGGTCCGCTGGCGTGCGTCATAGACCGTTATGTGATCGAGCAGGCTGCATGCGCTGGTGTTCTCCATGCCGCCCACCATGAAATCATGGATGAGCACCTGCGCATATTTGTCCCAGGGGAACGGAACACCGGTGGTCGTGCTGAAAAAGCGCATGACATCGGGTGTGGAGCTGAAGCACACGCGCGCATCCTCCTCCTGCCCGCGATACACGTAGTATTCCAGCGGGAGATGGCCGACGGAGTCCTTCAGCACCGCATACTCGCCGATGGCGAGCATCACGAGGTACGACGCATGGGGCTTCGACTGTTTCCAGTGATAGGTGGTGAGCTGGTGCTGACGGTCTTCCTGCACCCCCGCCAGGGCGCCGTTGGAAAGCACGGTGAAGGAGGATCGCACCGTTGCCAGCACTTCCGATGTGGCCCGGTCATTGGGAAAATCATAGCAGGGGAACCAGAAATGGTTGTCCATGTCTTCCCCCTGTGTCCAGATCTGGCGGGGGGTCTTCGGGTAGGCGGAATCGGGTTGGATGAAGTAGACCCCGCGCCGGGGAGTGCAGGAGTACTCGGTCACAACCGTGATCGTGTCGCGATAGGAATACGGACGATCCAGCAGGATGTCGATCGTCGCGGGATGCACCGTGTAGGACAGGGCCCGTCCGTTCCGGAGCGAGACCCGCTGGAAGTCCATCTCTTCCGCATCGAAGATCACGTGCTGAAGGTCGGGAAGAAAGGGGACGAGCGTCGTGGTGACCGTGCCGGTGACCTTGCGGGCAGCTTCATCAAAAGCGACTTCGAT
>PMCM01000119.1 GCA_003154155.1 Ignavibacteriota bacterium
CAGGGCCGCGGTTTTGCGGTCGTGGCTGATGAGGTTCGACAACTCGCTGAACGCACCTCAAAGGCGACCAATGAAATCGCCCGTATGATCACGACCATCCAGGCGGATACAAAAGAAGCAGTGTCATCGATGACAAATGCCACGGTGCGGGCGAAAGAAGGGATTACGTTGGCGGACCAGGCGGGTGACTCTTTGAAGAACATCGTAACGATGATACAAGGTCTTACTGCCCTCATGTCGGACATCGCCTCCGCGAGTGCTCAACAATCCTCCGTCAGTGAGCAGATCTCGAAGAATGTGGAAGCGATCAGCAGTGTTACGCAACAATCAGCCACCGGGACGCAGCAGATTGCACGTGCAGCCGAGGATCTCAATCGTCTGACGGAGCGCTTGCAGCAAGAAGTCGCGAGGTTTACGCTATCGGGCAAGGCTCCTCAGATAGGATCAGATATCCGGCACAACGGGATGGAGCATCTGCAGCCGAAGGGCGTGGACGACGCCAGATCACACCTTGCAGCTTCAACAACGGGTGCCCTCTGTGATCTCGGTGAGGAATAATCTACCCCTGGACATATCCTGCTGGTTTTTTGTGGAATTCCGCGTACATTGCGCATGGGGAGGCGTTGGAGAGGAGTCTGAAATCCGGATCCTGCCGTGAGATGGTACTCGCAACAAGGAGTGTACCCCATGCCCGAAGTCAAATACATCCACCGAGACAACACGCAGATCCTTCTGATCGATCTGAGTAATCTCTCTGACGCACGCATGTTGCCGGACCTTGTCGCCGGGGCGATTCGTCTTGCGCAAGCTGCTGACGAGCCCGGTGCACTCCGGACGTTAGTCGATTTGAGCAAAACGAAGATCACGAAACACATCAGGGCTTCTCTGCAAAACCTTTCCCGGAGTAACGGGCGCCATGCAAAGGCAACAGCGTTTGTCGGCTTGAACTCCGTCTGGTCATTGGTCCTTTCCACGCTCCTGCGTGCCGGAGGGAAACGGAACCACAAGGTGATTCGAACCCGGGGCGAAGCTCTTCTGTGGCTTGAACAACAATAAGCATGAGACCCCCCTGCGTGTTTCCCGGGAATGCGGTGCGGGGCGTGTCACCTGCTGGACAGCGGACGCGATCCCGCACCGGGGAATACACTTCATGAAGTGGAACCAATTCGGACGGCGAAGGAAGCAGGTGTTCGCGGGATGAATTTCGGACCAATCGACTGGCTCTTGACCGTCGTGTACCTGGTGGGCAGTGTCGCGCTCGGCGTTTGGGCGAAACGCTATGTCGAAAATCTCGCCGGCTATATGGTCGCCGGCAGGAAAGTGAAAGTCTCGCTCGGCATTGCCACATTTGTCGCGACCGAGCTGGGAACCGTCACATATGTGTACTTCGGAGAACTCGGGTATGTAGCCGGATTCTCCGGGTTCATCATCGGCATCCTGGCGATGATCGCCTATGCAACGGTCGGCCGCACGGGGTTCATCATTGAGGGACTGCGCCGCCTCCAGGTGATGACAATCCCCGAATTCTACGAGCTGCGCTATTCACGCAGGGTCCGCCTCATTGGTGGGATCATCCTCTTTCTGGGAGGTGTCCTGAACATGGGGATATTCCTGAAATTCGATGGGATCTTTCTCTCCGAGGTGATGGGCTTCGGCTCCGGCGCGCTTGCGCTCATTATGTCGGTCATGATCCTGATCGTTATCGCCTATACGATTCTGGGCGGCATGTTTTCCATTGTCATCACCGACTTCATGCAGTTTGTCGTTCTTGCCTTTGGCATGCTGGTCGCGACAGTGGCTGTGTTCATGCGCGTAGACATGGCAAGCATGAGTGCTGCCGTGTCGACGACATTGGGTACGGCGGGTGTAAATCCGTTCGTCAATCCCCGTTTCGGCTGGACGTTTGTGATCTGGATTCTCGTGAGCAGTGTGGCAGCCGGNNGGGAGGGCAATGGTCCCGATGTTCTGGGGAGTCGCAGCCCTCGCATTTTTCGGTCCGGGTCTGCCCAGCGCTGCGGCGATGCCGAAGCTGCTCGGTGCGATCGTCCCGCCCGGCTTCCTCGGTCTGCTCGTTGCAGGCATGCTCGCCGCATCAATGTCGACCTACAGCGCGTATCTCCTTGCCTGGAGCTCCGTGCTGGCGCGCGACGTCATTGCCTGTGCACGTCCCAGAGACTTTCCGGAAGCCACCACCGTCACGATCACGCGTGTTGTGGCAGCGGTGATCGGCGTGTTTCTCCTCGTGTTCGGACTCTGGTATCAGATTCCGGATACGGCGTTCCAGTACCTGTACGTGACCGGCGCGATGTACACGTCGGGTGCGCTGGGATGTGTCGCCGCCGGCATGTACTGGCGGCGGGCCAACAACGTGGGGGCGTACGGTTCGCTCTTGTTCGGTGCGCTCGCGCCCGCAGGGTTCCTTCTTCTGGAAAAATCGCGCGACTCACTTCCATCGTGGCTGGGGTTTGTGACTGATGTGAACATTGCAGGGATGCTCAGTTTCCTGCTGGCTGCCCTGGGCATGGTCGCCGGCTCCCTTGTGAGCCAGCGCTCGTCGCCCCCCAGGCATCTCACCATCGCGGAGAACCCATGACCACCGGCGCAATCTTCTGGTTGATTGTCTTTGGCATCTCCGGACTGCTGTTCTTCGGCATTGCCCTCGTGGTCTCGATACGGGGTGTCGGGGACCTTCGTGACCTCCTTGGCTCATCAGGCCGGCGGCGCCACGACAGGACTCCCTGATCTTGGCGCGTGGCGGCGTGAAGCATGAATGCAGCGGGGTCGAGGATTCTGAAACGGTCTTTACCCCGGCGATCCGGGGCTTGTGCATCATATCGCCATGCTGCCGCCCACCGCGGTAGCCTTGTCAAATGTCCACCGCCTCTGTACGTTGGAACGCTGATACCGGAGAAGCGTGATGGGAACAATGCGGATTGCTTGGTGTGCAATGCTCCGAAGTACAGGCATTGTTGCGCTTGGGATCTGCCTCTTCCTGCCGGTCTGCTGCAACTCCCCGGGGNNGTGGACTACAATCTGGCGGAAGTCCAGCACCGGCTCGGCAGTACGCTCGCATCCCTTGAAGTCGATGTCGTACGCATCGGCGTCGTAGATAGCATCGGGTTCCACGTTCTCGATTCTGCAATGACGATGCCGGACCTGATCACCGGACGGTTGTTGCTCACGATCCCCTTATATGTCCGTTTCGACCGCGCACTCGTAGCACCCACGCTCAGAATCCGGTTTCATCTGCTGGACAATTCATCGGTGAATGTCGATACCGTCGTTCACCTGTTCTCATACCCCTATCCTTCCGCCCGTGTCGTTGTGCAGGCCGGGGAGTTCGCGACATTTCCGGACTGGAGCGGTGTTCCCCGGGATGTCGCGGTGTCGGGGCAAACGCTCTACATACATCCCGGAGACCCACTCGGACTTTACACATATGACCTGATATCGCATCAGGCGCGCAGAGTTTTCCAGTACCCCGCCGGTGATCATATTGCCGCTGATTCAGTCTACGTTTTCTGCGACGTCTCACATTCGCGCATCCTGCGGTTTAACACTGTGACCGAGACTGTGGATCTGGAATTGCCGAGCCCGGGCACTACCACGATCGAAGGCATGGCGACTGCCGGCGGCCTTCTCTATGTACGATGTGACAACGGGTTCATGAAGCGCTATACCTACGGGGGAGAACTTGTGGATTCACTCCACCTCGGCATCCGCGGATACTTCCTTGCCGTCGCCAACGGCGTACTGATGACCTCCGATTATCCGGATGCGTTGCTTCTGCGGCGCTATGATCTGCAATCAGGAGCGGAACTGGCCAGCGTCCGGAGTCCTGCGCGAGAAACCGAAGGGATCAATGTGTATCGCGATACACTCTATTATTGTGATTTTGACAAACGCATCGTGGGTGCGATCCCGATGCCGGATCTGTTGCAGTCGAGCAGATGAGCCGGCGGTTGCGTTTGTGATTGTGCGGGGGTATCTTGCTTTAGCTTTCCTGAAACACTCACAACTGCGGAATGATTGTGACGCATGGCGACTGCGCCTCAAGGCGCCTCTCGATGCCTGCCACGGACTCCGCGTCGCACAGGCCGATCGGTTCCCAAAACAACAGACGATTCCCTGGAATGACAACACGCGATCGATTGCTCACCGTTTTCGGAGGGGGCCAACCGGACCGCCTGCCGAACGTCGAATTCGGCTACTGGGACGAGACTCTGGCGCGCTGGCGCACGGAGGGACTTCCGGCGAACGTCGACTCCGATGCGAGTGCGGAGCGACACTTTAAACTGGAAGGCATCACGATCTTCACCGAGGTGCCGGTCATCAACGGATTGCACCCCCGGTTCCCGCGTATCGTGCTGGAAGAGTCCGACGACCGGAGCATCATCCGGGACGAAGAGGGAAATATCTGTGAGGTTTTGTCGGAACATTCGAGCATGCCCCGGTACGTGAAATTCGGCCTTCAGAACCGTGAGGACTGGGAGCGACTCAAACAGGAACGGCTTGATCCGGACGCCCCGGGAAGGATCGGCGATCTCCGGCAAGCCCTTGTGTCAGCAAGAGAATCAGGAATGCCGCTCTTTGTGCATGCCGGATCATTGTATGGCTGGCTGCGCAACTGGATGGGCGTTGAAGCTTTCTCAATCGCGCTTATGACCGACCGGGAATGGGTGGAAGAGATGATGGAGCACCTCACATTGCTCACGCTAACGCTGCTGGAGCGTGTGCTGTCTGCTGTTCCATTGGATATCTGCTGGTGGTGGGAAGACATGTGCTACAATCGCGGTCCCCTCATGTCTCCCCGTCTCTTTCGCGAACTTATGGTGCCCCGCTACAAGCGCATCACCGGGCTCCTCCGGAAACACGGCGTGACAACCAATGTGCTGGATTGCGACGGCAGCATCCACCAACTCGCGCCGTACTGGCTGGAGGCAGGGATCAACTGCATGTTCCCGCTCGAAGTGGCGCATACCGATGCAGCGCAGTTGCGAACGGAGTTCGGCAGCCGGCTCCTGCTCCTGGGAGGGGTTGACAAGCGGGCGCTGATTGCCGGGAAAGAGGGAATCGACAGAGAGATAGAACGCCTTCTCCCGCTTGTCCGCCAGGGACGGTATATCCCTTGTGTGGACCACAGGGTCCCCGCGGATGTGTCACTGGAGAATTACGTCTATTATCTAAAAAAGAAAGAGGCGTTGCTGACCGAAAAGTAGGACGGGCGAACCGCCTTGATCTGCATTCACCTTCACTGCGCAATGAGGCGATCGTTGTGACCGGTACAGTTAAGCACAGGGAGCCAGCCGGAACTGAGAGTACGATTTTCGGTCAATGGATCTGGTGTTCCGGCGAAGAGCGGCCGAAGAACTTCTACCTGCACGTGAGACGGTCACTGGAGTGCCGGAGCGGCTTGCGAAAGGCCGAAATTGACGTCACTGCCGACAGCCGTTATCAGCTCTTTGTCAACGGGATTCGCGTTGCAGCGGGGCCCGCACGGTGTGATCGCCGATGGCAATGTCTGGATCGCTGGGATGTTACCCGGTTTCTCCGGCCTGGACCGAATGTCGTCGCCGCGCTTGTTCACCACTACGGAGAGTGGACGTTTGCCTATATGCTTGGTCGCGCAGGATTTCTTGCCGACCTGGCTCTCACCTATGGGGAAGGGAAAGTGGAGCACGTCGGCACGGATGCATCATGGCGTGTGCGTCCTGCCGATGCGTGGGACCGGCGTCTCCCGAGGATAAGCATCCAGCTCGGCTTCGGTGAAATCTATGATGCCCGCAAGGAGTTCGAGGGATGGGGGTCTCACGGATTCGACGATTCCGGATGGCAGCATGCAACCGTTCTGGGCCCCCCCGGAATGGAACCCTGGCCCCACCTCGTACCCCGTGATATTCCGGCCATGAAGGAGACGCCGTGCCATCCGGTTCGTGTTATCGACTCCGGATGCGTCAGCAGGCCGGCGGCCGGACATTACATCGATCTCCAGCGTGTGGTCTGGAGCGCAGCCCACGGTGTAGGTTTTGTGGGAACATTCGTCTGGTCGCCTGAAGATATGCTTCTCGAGATCCATGCGGGGAGCCAGGAATCGGTGAAGGTCTGGTTCAACGGTGCGCTCGTGGTCAGCCGCTATGCGAACCGTGAGCCAGCACCCGATCAGGAAATCGTTCCAGTCCAGATCCGCAAAGGTTGGAACAGCGTGCTGGCCAAGGTCGTCCAGGACGGAGGACAGTGGCATTTCTACTTCCGGTTGGACGGTAAGGGGACCGACCGGTGCATCTATGCGCGGTCCCAAGAGCCGGATCCCCCGTTGAGCGGCGATGTAGCTCCCTGGTGGCTCCTTGGGCCCGTACCTGCAGAATCGATGAAGGCCGGATTCGACACGCCATACCCGCCCGAGTTTCACTGGGCAACGGATGCTCCAGTCACTCTGCAGAACGGTGGAGAACTTCGATGGATGTCCGCCGGTGTTTCACAAGAAACGCAGTTGGTTGCCGTTATCATGAGCAGGGAACACCGATGTGTGAGCGGACATCCTCGCATAACGAATCCATCCGGACTCATCGGACCCGGCCACGCGAAGATTCTTCCCGGGGATGAACATGGCACGTATGCCGTGATCGATTTCGGAAAGGAGGTCACCGGGTTTCCGGTCCTTGAGATTGCCGGGGCCGAAGGAGGGGAGATTATCGACATCGGATACGCCGAGGCACTTTCAGGGCCGGATGGCGCGCTCCTCCCGCCCGCAGAGGGGACGCGGGGAATAGTAGATTGCGACCGGGCCAGGGTGCACTACGCGGACCGGTATATCTGCAAACCGGGAAAGCAGCAGTTCCGCACGTTCGACAAACGCGCCTTTCGCTACATGCAGGTGGATGTCAGGGCTCTCCGCCAGCCGTTGCATCTCGGACCGGTGTCGTTGCTGTTGTGCACCTACCCTGTGGAGTACGAAGGCCATTTTGAATGCCCGGATCCGGTGCTGAACAAGATCTGGGAGGTGGGACGCTGGACCGTGCAACTGAACATGGAGGACGCATATACCGATTGTCCATGGCGGGAGCGAGGGCAATGGTGGGGGGACGCGCGCATTCAGGCGCTGGTGAACTATTATGCATTCGGTGACCTTGCACTCATCAAACGGGGATTGCGCACCGTTGCGCAATCGCAGGATGCGGAAGGATGGACGCGCGGAATTTATCCCACCGACTGGTCATTTGCCGTTCTTCCCACATTCAGCCTCCTGTGGATCATCTCCCTCCATGACTACGTGCTCCATTCCGGTGACCGCACGTTGCCCGAAGAATGCTTCGGCGTGGTGGAACGCGTCATTCAGGCGTGCGAAACCCGTCGTGCGGCTCACGGGCTTCTCCGGGACATGCCGCACTGGCTTTTCGTTGATTGGGCCGAAGTCGACACGACAGGAGAATCTGCCTCGGTGAACGCGCTTTACTACGGCGCATTGCGTGCGTCCGCCGGCATCGCACAATTCCTTGATCGCCCCGAAGTTGCGCAGTATTATGACACGATTGCTGCGGCCGTGCGTTCAGGAATGAGTATGCACTTGTGGGACGCCGGACGCAAGTGTTTCCGGGAGAGCTGGCGTCAGGACATTCTGAGCGAGCAGATCAGTGAACAGGCCAATAGCTGGGCGGTGGCTTTTGGCGCAGTGGATCAGGATCGGGCTGTCGACATCATGAACGCGATCACGCGAGACGCATGCGCCACCGTACGCACAGGGACACCCTATTTTGCGTTTTACGTGCTGGAGATGCTGGGCAAGACCGGCAACCATAGGGCGATGCTGGAATACATCCGGAGCCGGTGGACCCCCATGCTCGACTGGGGCGCCACTACGTGGTGGGAAACATGGGAGCCCAAGGCGAGCCTCTGTCACGGGTGGTCCGCTGCGCCAACCTACTTCCTCCAATCGGAGATTCTCGGCGTGAAACCGGCACAACCCGGATGGGAAGAAATCAGGATTGAGCCGCACCCTGGTGATCTTGCTTGGGTGCGAGGAGTAGTCCCAAGTCCGCGGGGGCCGATATCCGTGGAGTGGCGAAAGGAGAAGGGGTTCATGCTCAGGATCGATGTTCCGGCAAAGACCCGCGTCCGGTTGCGCACCCAGGAATGCGGGGATGTAACGGTTCATCGGGGCAGTGACGGCACGGAGTGCGACCTGGAGCGGCTGGAAGACGATCAGGAGCATCGAACTTTTGTTGTGTCGGACCCGGGCGTCTACCGGTTCTTCTATTCTCCGTTTCCCTCGCAATGAATGGCGCCGGTTATTCGATGCTGCCCTGGCCCGTAGATTGCGGAGGGACGGTGTCACTGCGGGCGGCGCGGGCCTTTTCGGTCCAGACGGTTTTGAGCAGATCATCGTTGACCGGGTATCGACGGATCAGCGCGAGCGACGCCAGGGAGATTGCCGGACCCACGAGCAATGTCACCGCGCAAAGTCGCCATACCGTTTCCGGGGCCTGGACGATTTCTTTTCCCGGTTCGAACCCGATAAGCGTCAGGCTGTAGCCACTCACCAGAACGGAAAGAGAAATGGCGCATTTTTGCGCAAAGCTGAAGACGCCGGCATACGCTCCATCTTTGCTCATCCCGGTCCGTAGTTCATTGATTTCCGTGACGTCTGCCATCATGGAAGTTGCTGTAGGAAAGATGATCCCATTGCCCATCCAGTACAGTCCGTGGAACAGAGCGAACAATATGAATGCGTAGGGAATCGTGAGCGAAAAGAACGTCGTGGACTGGCCGGGGACCAACACGCCCGTGAGAAACAGTGCGGCCAGCAGGAAATTGCATCCAATGCTCAAGAAGCCGCCGAAGTAGACGCCTCCTTTCTTGTCGAACCTTTTTGTCAGAGAGGAAGCGATCAGCGAACCGATGCCGAATCCGACCATCGATCCGCCGTGTGCAATGGTCTTCTCGACGCCGCCGAATCTCATAAAATGTTCATAGAGGTACATCTGGAGCGAACTCACGAGAGCAATGCCTATCGTCACGACGACGATGAACGCGAAGACATACCGGGGATACGGGTCGGCGACAATCTCCCCCATGTTTTTGAACAGTGCGCGGAAACTGTTGCCCGAGAGCGTCATCAGCCGGCTGTCCCGGATATGTTTCCGTGTCAGCCAGATAACGGCGAGGATGCACAAGAGGGAAAAGAGGGCGAAGCACATGCCCATGGTGATGTAGTTGCTCTCGACGGACGTGGCGCGTACGGTTGTATTGTTCGAGAAAAAGATCGCCCAGGCGAGACCGGGTCCGAGCACGTTTGCGAGCATGTTCATTGCGGAACGGATGCCCTGGAGCGTGACCCTGCCGCGATAGTCGGAGCAGATTTCGAATCCCAACGCCACAAACGGCACATAAAATACGGTGACCGCAGTCCTTTGAAGCAGGTTGATGACCACGAGGTACCAGAACAGCATTTCCATGTTGCTCTTGAAGACGGATGGGACGTACCACAGGAAGACATATGTCGCTATGGTGGCAAGTCCTCCCCAGAGCATGTGCGGGTGCCTGCGCCCGAACCTGCTTCTGGTATTGTCCGAAAGATGTCCCATGACCGGATCGGTGATCGCATCCCAGAACACGGCCAGTGCCATCGCGATGCCGGCCTCCGCATGTTTGAGGCCGAGGGCATCGGTGTAGTACAACATGGCGAATCCGAACAGCGAATTCATTATTATGGAATTGGCGCACTCTCCCACGGAATAACTCAACATACTTGAACGCGAACATCCGCCGGGTTCTGTCGGCATCGTGGAGTCCCTGTCGCTTGATGACGATCGTTCACTCATGGTGTAGTTCCGCCCCGTATCCCTTTGTTCAAAGCAGAAGACAGTGTGGAAGCGCGAGGAGTCCGCAATATAGAAGAGTTTTTTCACGAATGCGAGTTGAATACATATCTTCCAGATGAGGTCCGATCATGAAAGCACTTGCCCTACTTGCCATCTCCCTCGTTGCAGTTGTTCTGAGCGGCTTGGCACAAACGACCGACGAAGAAAAACAGGAAAACGACCGGCTGAGTTGGTGGCGGGAGGCACGCTTCGGCATGTTCATCCACTGGGGGCCGGTCAGTCTCAAGGGGACGGAGATCAGCTGGTCCCGGGGTGGAGAACGGCGGGGGATCGAGGGGAAGGGAGAGATTCCCGCAGCCGAGTACGACAGTCTCTACACGAAGTTCAATCCGGTGAAATTCAATGCGGAGGAATGGGTCGCCATTGCCCGCTCGGCCGGCATGAAGTATATGGTGCTGACCGCCAAGCATTGTGACGGATTCTGCCTGTGGCACTCCGCCGTGGATGATTACTGCATTGCCAACAGTCCGTTCAAACGCGATGTCTGCGGAGAGCTGGCCGAGGCCGCCCACAAAGCCGACATGCGGTTGGGATGGTATTACTCTCCCGTGGACTGGCGCGATCCGGACAGCCGGACGGAACGGAACGGCATGTATCTGAAACGCATGCAGGGACATCTGCGAGAGCTGCTGGGCAAGTACGGACGGATCGATCTGCTCTGGTTCGACACTGATGCCGGGCCGGCGCCTTGGGACCAGGCCGCGACGTATCGTCTGGTCCGCTCCCTCCAGCCCGGGCTGATCATCAATAACAGGCTGGACATGGGAAGCATGGATGACTACAAAGCACAGAAGATCCTTCCCGGTGCGGACTACCAGACTCCGGAGCAACGGATCGGCACTTTCGACAACGTCCATCCGTGGGAAACCTGCATGACTATCGGCACGCAGTGGTCGTGGAAGCCCCAGGACACCATCAAGACATTCGTTGAATGCCTTCACATTCTGGTGCAGTGTGTTACCGGTGACGGGAACCTGCTGCTGGATGTGGGGCCGATGCCAAACGGGGAGATTGAACCACGTCAGGTAGAGGTGCTGCGGCAAGTGGGAGGTTGGCTGGCGAAGTTCGGGGAGAGCATCTACGGCACCCGGGGCGGGCCATTCCGCAACGGGGCATGGGGTGGCTCCACGATGAAAGGGAATACCGTATACCTTCACATCCTGGAGTGGAACGGGGATCAGTTGACGCTGCCTCCGCTCAAAGGAAAGATCATCACAGCAAAAGCACTTACCGGCGGAGTTGTGCACATTGAGCAGACGGAGAACGAGACGATTGTCCGGTTGCCGGTTCGGGAGCAGAGCCAGGTGAACACTGTTGTGAAGCTGGAGGTGGAGAAAACGAGCCCTCATTAATAAGCCGAGCCGTCGGAACTTCAACAGATGCCGCCATTCGGCCTCATTCGTTGCCACGAGTGGATGGAGATTCTACCGGTAGGGGGCAAACGGGACCAGGCCGCTCATCAGCCATCCGGCGTTCAGGGCTTGACCACGCTCCGCCCGCCAGAGGACAACACCCGGGCGGGTGACCGATCAAGGGAATGGGGAGGTGCGCAGAGGTCAGAGACGGGGAGGGAGCTGCCAGGAATAAAAAAAGGCAAATTCGAAGCCTTTTTTTTGGGGGGGTGCGAAAGGAGCCTGCACTCGGGGGAACCCGCAGTACAAGTGGGAACTTTAGTATTCCAGCCTGCGTTCTGTTTTCTTTGGGTGACCACTTGAATCCACATTCTCCGGGGCTCTCATGAAGACCCAACTGCTCGCTGCGTTGCTGCTCTCCGCTTCCATACCCCTTGCCGCACAAATACCGAACGCAGGGTTTGAATCGTGGAATGCCGACACGACTGTTGTCGACTGGGTGACCAACAGCTCGGCGTTTTATCGTACTGCTCTTCGGGCTTCGCCGGGTCATTCGGGGTCGTACGCACTCGAGGGGATGGTCGCAAACATTTCGGGTTACGGCATCGGCCCTATCATTTACGCCGGTCCCCATGGAGTTATCCCCTACACACACCGTGACGCCGCCCTGTTAGGATGGTACAAGTTCGTCCCGGCGTCGTCGAACGACGGAATGGAGATTACCGTATCGACTTTTCAGGCGGTGACGAAGACTCCGGTAGCGTCAGGAGCACTCTTGATTCCCACCGCGTCTCCGAACTTCAAGCAATTCGGAGTCAACCTCACGTACCTCACGTCCGCAACGCCCGATAGCGCGGTCATCTCATTCACCGTGATACACGGTGTAGGATCCGATTTCCCGACCCCAGGAACTTATTTCGTTCTGGATGACATCTCGTTCGGCAGCGGAACCGCCGTCAATAATCCGGCGCCGGCGACTGCCTCCACGTTCGCTTTGCTCCAGAACTACCCCAATCCGTTCAATCCCAGTACTGAAATATCCTATCAGGTCCCGGTAACCAGTCCGGTGAGACTTGCCGTCTATGATCTGCTTGGAAGGGAGCTGGCAGTCCTGGTGAACGAAACGCAGGCACCCGGAAGCTACAATGCGCGGTTCGACGCGTCATCCCTTGCCAGTGGAGTCTATATGTATCGACTGGAAGCGGGCACATTCACCTATACACGGCGAATGGCATTGGTAAAATGATTTGAGCCAACATATGCACACAGAAAAGCCGGGACTACTTCCGGCTTTTTTTGTTATGCAATCTGACGGCTTGGATCGCCAAATTCGCCGATGGAGAGATTTTGCGGCGGGAAGGCGTGGTCCTCGGATTTCTCAGCCGAGGAGTCTTTGCGCATTCAAGCCCAGAATCTGTCGCTTCTGGTCGTCCGGGATTTTCGCAAACAGGATCCGTCCGATTTGTTGGTCCGGAGACATGAAGGGCATATCGGTCCCGAACAGAACTCGCTCCGGTCCGGCCATCCCGACCAGCCGTTCGAGCAATCCGTACCACGCCATCGAACTGCACGTTTCGAGGAAGATATTGTCGTGCCGCCTCACCGCGTCGCGGTAACACTCCTCGTCCACGATGCCCGAATGGGCGAGCAGGATCTTCATCTCCGGATACCGCGCCGCCATTGTCATCATTGGCAGGACATGAACCTTGCCAAACGTATGCACGAGGATGACTGAGTGTGTCCGGTTGGCATGCTCGTACAGCGGGAAGTAGTTCTCGTGATCGTACGGAAAGTCGTTCCCGTCGTCGTGGATCTTGAATCTCTTTGCGCCACTCGATTCGGCAAGGTCGATCGTTTGTTGCGCTAGCTCGGGGTAGTTCGGCTTGAAGACGATATACGGAAAGAATGCATCCGGGTGTTCCCTGTGGAGAGCGACAGCGAAGGCATTTCCGGCTTCAGCATCGCCGCGGATCGCCTGGAGACTTGACCCGTACATCCGCTGTATCCCGATGCGCCGGGCACTCTGGATCAGGGACTCCACATCCGGCCTCGGGATGAAAAAGTTGTGGAATGTGCCGAAGTGCATATGCGCATCGATCACAATTTCTCCGGCAAGTGCAGAACCGCTGATGCCCGCTTCGCGGAACCTCTCATGCTGACTCACGGCCGGTCCCTCCGGATTCCGTTGATGATCTTCCGCAGCGTTCCCCCCGCAACCGCCGACTTCTCCTCGTCGGAAATCCGTGCATAGGTGACCATCGTAACCGCAGCCCCGGGGTCATAGCGAGGGTAATTGGTCCCGAACAGCACCTGCGGGACGGCGCCGCGTTCCGACAGATAACCGAGTCCGTCGTTGATCGAACACCAGGATAGGTCCACGAAGAGGTTTCTGTGTTTCTCCCACAACGGCAGCAGGTGCCGGAGCTGGCGATAGTTCAGACCTGTGACGATAAACGGGATGTCAGGGTAAACTGAGCAGAGACGTTCCGCTTCATCCCAGCTGAACTGGGTGAATGGAAGGAGGAGCGGCATATGTGCTGCCGCCAGCGCTGCAAGCAGCGGGCCCAGGGACCAGTCGGAAAGGGAGTAGTTGTGGGTATGGGGATATGCGATCGCGGCCGCAACATGTTGCGCATGCATCTCCCGCACAAAATCCGCGGGGGTTCCCAATTCGTGTGTTGCCGGGGGGAGGATTGCCCAGCAAGCATGCAGATTCCGGGTCCCGGCAAGGAGCCGGCCAAGCTCACGGTTTCCCGTTGCCGGGTCAAGATCTCTGCTCATGGCATGCGTGATGAGTGCGTCGGCGATCCCGCACGACTGCATGTCGGCTCGCAGTTGTTCTAGCGACCAGGGCTCGCCCGGCCTGCGGTCAGCCCGCATTCCCACCATGCAATTGCAGTCAAACATCGAGAGGGTCATGTCGCTCTCTTTCTTTACGATCGGGGTACGTCCGACTTTGAGATCCTGTTCTTTCCCCGGACATAAACGAGGAGGCCGAAGAGCAGGAATGCCCCTCCGGTCGCCAGATTGATCGAGATGCTGAATGCGCTTCCCGAGGAAAGGAGAATAAGGACACCGGTGATGCTCATCAGTCCGCCGAAAAGAAGGGTAGTAACGCCCATCACCTTCAGGTCTGCGCCTGTGGCCACTGCCGCCGGGTGTGCCGCGGTTGCATTGACGGGAGTGTCGAGATCTTTGAAGTACCGTTCAACGCGTTCCTGTTCGTCAGGATCCTGCTTCCTGACAATGGATCCCACGAACATGGCGGCGAGTGTCACCAGGATATTAATGAGAATTGCGCATGAATCCCATCCCTGCTTGAGCCAGTACTGTAGTTCAGGATTCGACTTCATGTCGGCTGCGTAGAGATTGACAAGGAAGATATTCAGAAGAACGAGTGCAACCCCCGATATTGCACCGACAATCAGGCCTGTCATCGCCCCCCGCGCAGAGATCCGTTTCCAGAAAAACCCGGCCAGAATTGGCAACGCAGTAGCGGGAAGCAGCGCCCCGAACGCTTTGAACATGATATCGAAAATATTAAATCCCTGTAGGACAGAAAGGATGATGGCGATCAGGATCACCAGGCCTCCGATGGCCAGAGTCGAGAAGCGTCCGACCCTGACGAGATCCCGGTCTGTTGCATTAGGTCTGAAGAGGCGTTTGTAGAGGTCGTTGGTGAGAATTCCGGCCAGGACATTGAATTCCGATCCCATGGTCGAGAGAGTGGAGGCGAACATCCCCGCCACGAGCATGCCCATCATGCCGGTGGGCAACACGGTGAACGCCAACTCTGCGTAGGCGTATTTCGTGTCCGCGAGATTCGGCAGGATGATCCGGGCGAGCATGGGCGGCAGGAAGAACACGACGGGGGCGAGGAAATTGAGCACGGCCACGAGCCACGCGACCTTTTGCGCCTCTTTTTCTGTGCTGACGCAGTTGTATTTCTGCACGAGCGCCCAGCCGCTGTTGAGCGAGACGATCATGAGGACGATGTAGGCAACGTAATTCAGTTCACGGTAGGTGCCGGACAGGGGATTCAGGAAGCCCGCGGGGAGCTGGTGCCATGAAAGTCCCAGGGAGGAAAACCTGACAAAGGTGAAGACAAAGATAAACGCCACGATCACCATTTTAATGATGAATTGCAGAAAGTCGGTGATCATCACGCCCAGCTGGCCTCCCAGGACCGCGTAGAGTATCATCATGGCGCCCGACATGCCGATGGCCACCGGGAGACTGATGATGGAGAGCTTCATCCCCACATAGAGGAAGATGGCTGTGGAGAAGATCTTGAGCGCGTCATCGATGATACGGATGGGAAAGCCCGTCCACGCGAGCGACTGACGGATCGTGAGGCTGTACCGCTTCTCGAGGAACTGGACGGGTGTGACGGTCCGCGATCTGCGCCATCGCTTTGCCACAAACAGCCCCGCGAGCGACAGACTGACGATGGTCGATTGGAAGATGACGACACCCGTGATACCATATTTATATCCGAGTTCGCCGTACATCACGAAACTCAGGGCGCTGTGGCTTGCCATAAAGAACGAGATACCCGCGAGCCACCAGGGGATATTGCCGCCCGCGGTAAAAAAATCGGCGGAGAGCTTCGTTCTCCGTGAGAAATAGACAACCGTGCCGAGCAGTATGGCGAAGTATCCTACGATGACAAGATAGTCAAATGATTGAAGGCTTTGTGCTGTTCCCATGATTTCCTAGGGGGGAGGAAGGTGGATAGCTTCGCCGCTGGAGGCGGACTCGTATGCGGCGAGGGCGATGGCCACTGCTCGCAGTCCGTCAATTCCGGTGACCGGCGGCTCGGTGTCGTGGAGGATCGCGTCGATGAAGGCCTGGTTTTGGGCGTTGAATGACCCCATGCGGGCCGGGGAAAACATGCCGCCGCCGCGCCAGTCGATGGCCGGCTGGACAAACAGGGTTTCCCATGTGCCCTCTTTGCGGGCGAACCGGACGGCGCCGTACCCATCCACATCCAGCAACCCTTGTTCCCCGACGATGAGCGAGCGAAAGGCGGTGGCCTCGAAGCCCGGGGCGGGAAGGTCGACGCTGCTCCAGAGTTGTGCGAGCGTGCCGCTGCGCCACCGGAGCGTGGCCATGGTGCTTGTTTCGATTCCCGTTGTGGAGCGGAGCACCTGGGCGGAGACAGATGCGACCTCATCCTGGAGGAACCACCGGAGCCTGTCGATGTTGTGGATGCCGTAGCCGAAGAGGATGCCGAGATTTTCGGGCAGCTGTTGCCACGGAGGATAGGCATTCAATCCATTGGGCAGGAGCGCCATTTCCTGGACCATCAGGATGTTTCCGAGTCTTCCTTCGGCAACCAGGTCATGGGCGGTGATATTGGATTGCCGGAACCTCTGGCTGAACGCCACCATAAGGCGGAGACCCGACGATCCGAACGCCGCAATGATCTCCTTGCATGCAGGCACCGAAAGTGCCATGGGCTTCTCGAGCAACGCATGTTTGCCGTGGTGTGCGCAGAGGAGGGCGTGGTCCCGGTGGCAGCTGTGGGGCGTTGCGATGATGACGGCGTCGACCGCCGGGTCGGCAACGAGCGCTTCCGGTGATGGGAAAGCGGGCACCGCGAATTCCGCAGCGAGTGTCGTGGCACGCGAGCCGCCGCCGATGCCGGCCAGCACGGCATTCGTGCATCCGCGTGCGATTGCATGTGCGTGGGTTCGTGCAATGAATCCCGAACCCAGGATGGCCACCCTGATGCGCGTGCTCATGACGGTTCTTTGCCGAAGCATTTGCGGATGTCAGTAACCCCCAGATCCAGCGATAGCTGCACAGCCACTTTCGGCAGATCGCGGATCATGTTATCGAGCACTTTCTTTTTTGCGCGCACTTTCGGCATGGAGATGCTCATGGCCGCGAAGGGCAAGTTGTCCTTGTTGAAAATCGGCGCGCCGATGCACAGAACTCCGTCATGTCCTTCCTCATCGTCAACGGAGTATCCTTGCAGCTTCACCAGCACCAGGTGTTTGCGCAGGCTCGCCTCGTCGATGATGGTCTTTCGGGTGAATGATGTAAAGGTGGTCGTGTTCAGGATCTCTTTCAGCTGGGGCTCGGGGAGGAATGCCGCGATGGCTTTTCCGATGGCGGTTGAGTGCACCGACGCCCGGTCGCCGATATTGTCACTGATCCTGAACGAGTGATCCGATTCGAGAACGCGCACGTAGATGATCTGGTCGCCCGTCAGGCGGGCGAGGTTGATGGTCTCGCCATATGCTTCGCCCAGTTTCTCCATGTACGGTTTGGCAAGTGCGATGATATCGGCGCCCGCAGAGGAGCTCTTCACGAACGTCAGGAACTTCGATCCGAGTCTGAACTGCTGGGTAGCGGCGTCCTGATCTGCGTATCCGAGGCTCAGGAGGGTATCCAAGATGCGGAACGCCGTGGGTTTCGGCAGCGAGGCCTGTTGCGCAAGATCCTTGAGGGAGATGCCTTTTCCTTGGTTGAGAATTTCGATCACCTTGAAGGTTTTGGTGACTACTTTGATCGGCTTTCCCATAAGATGGCTCGGAGATGGATAATGTCGTTTCACATAGTGATATATACGTGAAGATACTAATGAACTTAATAGAAAATGTCAAGATGAATTCTTCCGCTTTTTCGAAAAAGACTAAACAAATGAGCCAATTGGTCAGATTTCTCTTGACAAAGGATAAATGCCGACTTATATTGTAAATGAAATCACATTCCACATCGTGAAATCACAAACCCACCTTACAGTCTATGAATCTCATGAAGCACCAGATTCCCGGCCCGAAGTCGGCAGAGATCCTTGCGAATTCAGCCAGGTTCGAACCACCGTGCATGGCCGATCAGGTCCCAGCTGTCTGGGACCATGCGGAGGACGTCTGGATCTACGATGTCGATGGGAACAAGTATCTCGACTTCACTTCGGGTGTGCTGGTCGCGAACGTGGGTCATTCGCATCCTGATCACGTCGCAGCAATCCGGCAGCAGGCCGGGAGGCTGATGAATTGTTATTCGTTTCCCACGCCGGAGCGCGTCAGGCTTTCGGAGCGGCTAGTCGGCATGCTACCGGAGAATCTTGATAGAGTCTTCATGCTTACGACCGGGGCCGAAGCGACCGAGGCGGCGATCCGTATTGCGAAACGCTTTTCGGGCAAGCACGAAGTGCTTGCCTTCTATGGCGCGTTTCACGGCAGAACATACGGACCGATGAGCGTCGCCGGGAGCGCAAACACCCGCCGGAAATTCGGTCCGTCGGTGCCCGGTGGGATACTCGCGCCCTACGGGTATTGCTACCGCTGCGTCTACGACAAGAAATTTCCGGAATGTGAATTCCATTGTATCAAAGCTCTCGACCGTGTTGTGGAGGCGGCATCGTCCGGTGATCTCGGCACCGTCATTACCGAACCGTACCAGGGAGGGGCCGGATTCATCAACCCTCCTCCCGGCTGGCTCAAAGAGCTTGAACGGTGGGCGAAAGAGAGAGGGCTTCTCTTGATCGTCGATGAAGTGCAATCAGGGTTCGGCCGCACCGGCAAGTTCCTTGCCATCGAGTGGGAAGAGGTCATGCCGCAGATGGTGTGCATCGGGAAGGGGATCGGCAGCGGCATGCCCGCTTCAGCCCTCGCCGGCGAAAGCAGGATCTTTGACTGCATGAAACCGGGGGAAATGTCCAGCACGACAGGCGGGAACCCGCTTGCATCCGCTGCGGCTCTCGCCGTGATCGATATCATGGAGAAGGAGCACCTTCCCGAAAACGCCCGCGTCATGGGTGCGTATCTCCTGCAGCGCCTGGGCGAACTGAAAGACAGATACGAATGCATCGGTGATGCGCGGGGTATGGGTCTGGCGCTCGGGCTCGAGATCGTGGAAAGTAAGCAGACGAAGAAACCCGCCGTGGCCATGACCCAAAAAATCATTCTTGGCGCCGCCCAATACGGGTTAATGATGGGCAAAGTGGGTTTCTACGGCAACGTGATCCGGGTGGCTCCCCCCTTGACGATCAAACAGCCGGAGTGCGATCACGCGATCGCCATTCTCGACAAAGTGCTCTCGGAGATCTGACACAGTGCATCCCATCTTCTCCCAGCTCGAGGTGTTTGGCGTGATCCCTGTCGTCGTGCTCGACGATCCGGCCGATGCCCCGCACGTTGCGGGGGCGTTGCAGGACGGAGGGCTTCCCTGCGCGGAAGTGACGTTCAGGACGGCCGCTGCAGCCAAGGCGATCGAAGCGATTGCCACGTCCCGCCCGGATGTTCTCGTCGGTGCCGGCACCGTTCTTACCGTCGATCAGGTGCAGACCGCCGTCGCGGCGGGTGCACGATTCATCGTGGCGCCCGGTCTGAACAGAAAAGTCGTGGAACATTGCCTGCAGCACAACATCCCCATTCTGCCCGGTGTCGCCACGCCGACGGACGTTGAGTCGGCGCTTGAGCTTGGCCTCGAGGTGGTGAAGTTTTTTCCCGCCGAGGCAAACGGAGGCCTCGGTTTCCTGAAAGCGGTTGCCGCGCCGTACAGATCCATCAAGTTCGTCCCGACCGGCGGCATCCAGCAATCAAACCTCCTCAGTTATCTGAAGTTCCCGCGAGTGCTTGCCTGCGGAGGGAGCTGGATGGTTAACCCGGAACTTCTTGCAGCAAGGAGGTATGACGAGATCCGCCGGCTCACCAGCGAAGCGATCCACCTTATGCTGGGCTTCGAACTCCGTCACGTGGGAATCAACGGGTCTTCCCAGGAAGAAGCGGCACAGGCCTCGGGGCTGATGTCCGAACTCCTTCAGTTGCCGGTCAAGGATGGGACTTCGTCGATTTTTGTGGGCGGCGGGTTTGAATTTACCAAGAAGAAGTTCCCGGGAGATCACGGTCACCTTGCCATCGGCACAAATTTTGCTCGCAGGGCCAAGGCATACCTTGAACGCCGCGGCCACAGTTTTAGAGCGGAGACGGCTTCTGAAAAGGACGGTACGCTCATCTCCATCTATCTTCAACAGGAAATCGGCGGTTTTGCTCTCCACCTTCTCCAACTCTGATGGCCGGCGCCACTCGCCCCGCACCGGGGCCCATGCAACAACAGGACAAGGATGAACACGACAAAGATCGTCGTCACGGACTACATTGAGCCCAATCTGGCATGGGAGCTGGGGCAGCTTGCCGGCCTTCCGGTGACGTTTGACGCCTATCAACTCAAAACGGCCTCACGGGACGTTCTCCTCGGCAAGATCAGCGATGCAGATGTTCTGGTCGTCAACATGGTCAAGATCACCCGTGAAATCATGGAGCACCTGCATTCCTGCAAGCTGATCATCCGTCACGGTGTCGGCTACGACAACATCGACGTGGCAGGGGCAACGGCGCTCGGCATTCAGGTATGCTACGTTCCCGACTATTGCAGGGAAGAGGTCGCCGAACAGGCAATGATGCTCTTGCTGCTCTGCCGGCGCAGGTTTACGAACCAGCTTGAGTCGCTGGCGGATTCCATCGCCGAAGGGTCGTGGAATTTCAACAAGGTCATCCCGGTGAGACGTTTTTCCAATTCCGTCGCCGGGATCGTCGGTTGCGGCCGGATCGGGAGCCTTGTGGTCAAGATGCTGCGGGGATTCGGCATTGAGGTTCTGGTGCACGACCCGTATCTGAGCGAAGCCCGGCAGGCCGACCTCGGGATCCGCTGCATCCCCCTGGAGGAGCTCCTGCCGAGAGCGGACATGGTGACGATCCATCCGGCGCTGAACCGCGAAACGGAGTACATGATCGGTGAACGCGAGCTGCGCATGATGAAATCCTCCGCAATTCTGGTGAACACCTCCCGTGGGGCGATCGTGAAGGCGGAAGCGCTGGCACGGGCGTGCCGGGAAGGCTGGATTGCGGGAGCCGGGATCGATGTGTTCGAAAAGGAACCCCCGGGAATGGATTTTGTGCTCCGCGGGATTCCCAACATTATTCTCACCCCGCACCTCGCCTGGTACTCCGAAGATGCCGGCATGAGCATCCGTGAGAAGATCATGGAGGATATCCGCCGGTTTCTTGAAGGGCGCCCGCCCAGGTTTCCGATCAACGACGTCGTCGCGAAGGACTAAGCGCATGCCGTTGCAACAGAACATCGTGAACGAAGTGCTGGATGCGATCGCCGGCGAAGCCACCGGGTTTCTCTGCGATATGATTCGGATTCCGTCCATGCGCGGGGTCGAAGGCCCGGTGAACAGGTTGGTGGCGGAGCGGATGAAGAAGCTTTGCACGCACACCGAGCTGATGCAGATCCCCGAGTCGTTCAAAGAAGACCCGCTTTACAGCTGGCCTCTCGCCGGTCTCACATACGAAGACACGCAAAATCTCCGGTTGACGCTGGCGGGCGCTGCATCCGGAACATTCCGCAGCCTGATCCTGAACGCCCACAGCGACGTCGTACCTCCTTCGAAGAACCAGGTGAATGCGTTTGTGCCGGCCGTGCGCGACGGTGTTGTGTACGGGCGCGGGGCATGCGACGACAAGGGGCAGATCGCCGTCATCTATCTTCTTCTTGCTGCGTTGAAGAACCTCGGACTGCGGCCGCGGGGCACGGTGACAATCGATATCGTCGTAGAAGAAGAGAATGGCGGAAACGGCACGTTGTTCATGGTGCGCCATCCGGTGCATGCCGACGGAGCGATAGTGCTGGAAGCCTCGGAACGGAAGCTCTTTGCCGCCGTCCGCGGTGCCGTCTGGTTCGAGGTGATTTGCCGCGGGAAGCCCGGGCACAGCGGCCGCGCATCCGATGTCGTAAGCGCGTTGAAGGAGGGAGTCAAGGCCATGGGTGTTCTCGAGGAGTATCACGACCGGCTTCTGGCCGCCTCGCGAGGGTTCAACCCCCTCTTCGACGAGTACGAGAACCCGATGCCGGTGACGTTCGGGATGATGCGCGCCGGCGACTGGCCCGCCACCGCTCCCGGTGTCGCTTCTATCAAAGGCGTCTTCGGTTTCCTGCCGCAGACGAATGTCAGGGCGGTCCAGCAGGGCATGACCGATGCCATCAGGAATTCTCCGCATGAGTATCTCCGCGATCACTGCGAGATCCAGTTCAACATGCTGAACAACGAAGGGAACGAGCTTCCGGTTGATCATCCGCTTGTCAGGGAGTTGTCCGCCGCAGGGGACGTCAGCGGGGTTCCTCTCGAGGTGTCGGCAATGACCGCCGCGTGCGATGCCTGGCGTTATGCGCAACTGAACATCCCCACGGTGGTGATGGGTGCGGGGAGCCTCAGGTATGCCCATGCGGACGAAGAGCAGATCGCGGTGGCGGACATTAAGGACACCGCAAGGATTCTGTTGAACTTCCTTGATCGGTGGTGCGGATTCGAAACGACGTAGCGGAGAAACCATGCAAGCGCTCGTGAAGACCATGAAAGGGACGGGGTGCGTCGAGTTGCGCGACGTTCCTGTTCCGTCGATCGGCGAATCGGAAGTCCTGATCGATGTCAAGGCCTGCGGGATCTGTGGCACCGATCTTCACATCTACCACGACGAATTCCCCTATTATCCCCCCGTGATCCTCGGGCATGAATTCAGCGGCACGATCGCCGCGGTTGGCGGAAAAGTCCGGGGGTGGGCGGTGGGCGACAGGGTTGTGGGCGAGCCCCATACGATGGCCTGCGGCATCTGCCCGCTGTGCCGGACGGGGAACCGGCAGGTTTGTCCGCACAAGCGTTCTCCCGGCTGGGGCATTGACGGTGCTTTTGCCCCGCTGATGCGATGGCCGGAACCGGCCCTCCTGCACCGCATTCCCGAAGGCCTGGATTTTACGACCGCCGCCCTGACAGAGCCGCTCGCAAACGTCGTGACAGACGTTTTGCTGACGCAGGCGGTCATGGCGGGGGATGTCGTGGCTGTGGCCGGGCCGGGACCCATCGGCATCATGTCGGCGCTGGTGGCAAAAGCCGCCGGTGCATCCCGCGTCATCATTGTCGGCACCAGCGATGACGAAGCCATGCGGTTGAGCCTGTGCCGATCGCTGTCCGCGATCGATCACGTCGTGAATGTCCAGAAGGACGACCTCGTGACGCTCGTGCACGACACAACGTCCGGCCGCGGGGTTGATCTCTTCATCGAAGCGTCCGGGGCGCGCGCGGCCATGCAGACCGGCGCACAGATCATCAGGAAACTGGGAACGGTCACGGCCATCGGGCTCACGGGAAAGACCAACATTGAATTCCCGTACGATGCGTTCATGATGAAGTCGGTCCGTTATCTTTTTAATATCTCGACCAGGTACGAGTCGTGGGACCGGGCAATCCGCATTCTCGCCAGCGGACTGATTCCGGTCGATGGGCTTGTCACCCACAGGGGTCCGCTTGACCAGTGGCAGTCGTTCTTCGATGCGCTTCTTTCACGCAAGGCGCTCAAGGGCATGTTCCTTTTCTAAAGCACTTAGAGGCGAACAGTTCCACATAATCCCCCATATTCATCTTCACGTAAGAAAGGGGTTCACGGCGACAATTGAAACCACCAGTGCGCAGGGCTCGTATCAGTCCACTTCCCACTCCAACAACATACTAGGGAGCTACAACAATGAAGCACATCGTTCGCATGATATGTCTTGCGATGCTTCTCCTGGGCATCGTCCTGACATCCACGGCAACCGACAAGACTCTCAAAGAACTCCAGAAGTTCACGAAAGAGAGCAATATCGGTTTGAACGGGGGCGTTATTTTTGCCGACGTCAACGGTGACGGTTTTAAGGATATGGTGGCGCGGTATACGAAGAACAGCAAGCAAGTGGGCGGCATATGGTTGTGGAGAGGAACGAAGTTCTCCGACTCGGTGGATTGCACGATCGATCTCGGTTTCGTGGGCGGCGCGACCGTCACAGCGGGCGATCTGAACGGTGACGGGATCGCCGATCTTGCATTCCTGTCGAACTATTCCAACACCCATCCGCCGAAGGTTGTGTTCGGCCGAAAAACGTGGCCCAAGACCATTACCGTGGCGGATCTTAACTGCCAAACCGTGGCGGACTCGTCATTTGAATCCCAGGGACAGTACTCGTCGCTGGTTATCGGAGACTTCAACGGTGACGGATACGGCGATATCTGTTACCAGATCCAGGGGAACGATACGTCCGGAGCATTGGCCGGAAAATATGGGAGCATGCTGGCGGTCTATTACGGCGGTTCACCGATGGACAGCATTGCGGATTGGGTCTACAAAGGCGGCCATTCGTACACGATTACCGGCACGACGAGCGTTATCACCCCCCGCTATTTCAGCCCGTGGCACATGGATATCGGCGATTTCAACGGCGACGGGTATATGGACATTCTGACATCCGGCTGGAATTCTTATACCAGCCTCTCCGAGTTCAATTATAAAGGCGTGATGCAATCGATGTACAACTGCGGCGCGGGCCTGATTTTCCTGGGCGGCCCTTCGTTTAATACCTCCCTGCGGCCCGACGTCATCCTCATGGCGAGCGATCAGTGGCTCAAGTATACGACCCCCGCGCAGTATCTCTGGTTGGGCTACTCCGTCTATAACGCCGGCGACGTGAACGGGGACAAGATCGACGACATCTCCCTGCCCGGCTGGTATATGGACATCGCGTTGATTTTTAAGGGCAACAGTGCGTGGAAAAAGGCCGCGACGGACAATGACGTTCTCGTCGTGCGTGATGAGATGCTATCGTTCACGAAGGGACGGTTCGATTTCTCCGCGTATTCAGACCAGGACGGAGTCAACCTCCTTTCGATCGGGGATGTGAATGGCGACGGTCTCGGCGATATCGGTATGACCCGGAACTACTTTGGGGGCTATGCACTGGAAGACCGGGGGATGGAGCTTTTCTTCACAAAGGCAGGAAAGAAGGGGGCCATGACGCCCGATTATCAGACCTCCAACTACATCCAGGTTATGCCCGGAGGATTCGATTTCGACCATGACGGAGTGAGCGAATTTCTGGCCCTGGACGCCAACAACCAACTGACCGTTCTGAAAGTGAACCCGATATGGATCAGCGGCGTTGCCGACTCGCCGTTCGATCAGGGTGGCAACGTCCGGCTCTCCTTCAGTTCGACTGTTGACAATGACATCTCCAAATTCCCCTACTTCAGCATCTGGAGAGCGCTGCCGACCGATGGCATTACAGTGACCAGTGTGCCGTCCGTCAACAAGGTGACGAAGGACTTCAATGGCCGCGCCGAGTTTGTCTCCAGCACGGCAGGGACCACGTATCGCTGGGAGTGGGTCAAGAACGTTCCCGCAGAGTTGATGGGCAACTATTCCGCTACCGTGCCGACCCTTTTCGATTCCTCGTCAGTGAACAACGGGAAACACTACTTCATGGTTATTGCGCACACGAGCGACCCGAATACGTTCTATATGTCGGCCGTTGACAGCGGTTACTCTGTGGACAACCTTGCCCCGGCAAAGCCGACGCTTGTTGCGGGAACTGTGGTCAATAACAAGGCGCGCATCTCGTGGCTCGCAAATGGCGAGAAAGACATGAAGCAATACGTCATTTACAAGAGCACTGTGCCGAATATTCCGGACGCAGCCCCCGTCTATGCCACGACAACCGATACCGCCTTTGTCGACGGCGTGGTGCTTGGTGCAGCTCCGGCATACTTCGCAGTGAAGGCCGAAGACATCCATGGCAATCTGAGCCCCAAGAGTAACGAGCTCAAGATCTCCCTGACCGGCGTAGATATCACTGACACTTCGATCCCAACGGAATATCAATTGCTGCAGAATTACCCGAATCCCTTCAACCCCTCGACCACCATCGAGTTTGCGCTGAAGGAAGCCGGCAACGTCTCGATCAGAGTGCTGAATGTTCTGGGCGAGGAAATCTCCACAATCGAATCCGGTTTCAGGGCTGCCGGTCGATACCGGGTCAGTTTTGATGCCTCACGGCTTGCCACGGGCGTGTATCTGTATCAGATCCGTTCCGGCAACTTTGTGGACACGAAACGCATGGTGCTGGTGAAGTAATCGCTGTCCGGTTTTTCCCGGCCGATAAGTATATTGGAGGGTGGCCCCCCTCAAGGGGGGCGCCCTCCAAGGCCGGACTCCGGCGGCCAGAAACCATCCGCTGTCCTATTGTCGACTCTGCAAGAAGGAAATGTCCATGAAGACTCGCATTGCGGTTATCGGAACCGGCATTATGGGAAAAAACGCCATCATGGTCTGGCAGCGGCATCCGGGCGTTGAGATTGTTGCGGTATGCGACAGCGACTTCGACAAAGCCCGGAAAGTTGCCGCTGAATTGGGCGTCCCCAGGTGTTACGGGAATCATGTCGAACTTCTGGACAAGGAAGAAGTTGATGCGATCCACGTCAACACGCCGGACTGGGCCCATCGTGATCCGGTGATTGACTCCTTGAAGGCCGGGAAACATGTGCTCGTGGAAAAACCGATGACTACGGACGTTGCGGAAGCGGACGAGATCGTGGCCATGGTGGAAAAGACCGGATTGATCCTCCAGGTATCATTCAACCACCGGTGGCTCTCGGTGTATCACAAAGTCTTCAGCGACATTGACAAGGGAAGCATCGGGGAATGTCTCCTCGGGTTTGCGAAGAAAAACAATCCGATCCTCGTGCCGACGGAATGGATTCCCTGGGCGGGGAAGAGTACGTCGGCATGGTTTCTCTCATCGCACGACATCGACCTGACCTGCTGGTGGACCAAGGCTATGGGGTCCGAAGTGTACGCGACCGGTGCCAAGAAGGTGCTCAAGGCCCGCGGCATCGACACCTACGACGCCATTCAGGCGCAGGTGCGCTTCGATACGGGGTTCTTCGCCACGTTCGAGTCGGCATGGATTTATTCAAACAAGAGCCCTTACCTGCCGGATTCCTATATGGAAATTATCGGCAGTGAAGGACATGTGTTTATGGACAGGAAGGCCGAGGCCATCGAAATGGCCACGAAGGATGCGTACTCCTATCCGCGGACGCTGTTGAATTACAAAGTCTTTGACAGATGGGTGGGCGCATTGCCCGCCTGCATGTACAGTTTCATCGATGCCATCGAAGAGAAGAGGGCGCCATTTGTCACCGCCCGGGATGGCCGCAAGGTCACGGCCATTCTGGATGCCATTCACCGGTCGCTTGCGTCAGGGAAGCCAGAAAAGGTGTTATGAACAGCGCTTGCCGAATGTTCCCACCATCGCTCGCCGTCCTCGCCATGATGTTTGCGCTTGCCTTGCAGGCGGCGGCCCAGGGCGAGTTCATCCGGAACTGGGATGCGGGGCAGCTGTTCCAAGAGGGCCGTTCCTCCTCTGTGATCCTGGATGCCGGGAAGTTGACGCTCGAGAACGGGATGCTGATCGAAGACGATGCGCCGGGCTGTGGTTACAGCTCGAATCCCTCGGCCACAGAAATCCTCAGGGATGGCATCGTCCTGAAAAAAACGCTGATCCTGGACCGGCTTCCTGTGCGTGGCGCCTGGGTTGTGGCGATGTTCTATCCTGATAATCCTCCTGAGCCTAATAACGGGAGGCACGTCGTTTTCACCGTCAACGGGACCGACATCCCGTACGAGATTCGGCATTTTTGGACACATGCTCCTGTGCCCGCGCATCTTCTGAAGAAGGGGGTCAATACCATTCTGGTCCGGACCCAGGAACCGGACACGCGGTTCAAGACCTGGATCGCCCTTGAAGAGAATTTCCGGATCGGGTCGCTGACGAGAACTCATCATCCCAACAGGAGTGCGCGGAGCACGGACGGAGGGAAGAGTTGGGATGATCACCATCTGGGGGTCAACGCACGTGCCGACGGAGAATACTCCATCCGTCTTGCGCTGGACGGATATCCGTCCGAAGGGTGGGTCGAGTCTCCCGTCGTGGATCTTGCCGCGAATACAAACATGGATGTGTTGCAGATACCGGTAGAGATCTCCGACGTTGCGCTCGAGGTCTCCCGGGAAATCCCGGCGCACACCACCCTGGATCTGGAAACCCGGAGCGGACCAGGACTGCTGCCTGAGGCAGGCGGGTGGTCGGACTGGAGAAGTTCCCAGGGAGTTACGCCGAAATCTGCCTTACAGGGGCGGTACTTCCAGTTCCGGCTGTTCTGCAGGTCCGCGAGTTCCGACGCCTCGCCGGCGATCCTTGGGGTCCGTCTCCGGTCGACCTATGCAGTTCCGTCCAAACAAGTGCTTTCCGAGTTCCACTCGCTTGCGTCACACCATCCTGAGGTGATCCGGAGCTCCTTCCCCTTTGCATACGAGAATCCCCNNTCGCCGATGCGCGGACGGAATTCGAAAAAATGCTCCGCATCAAAGGATGGGTTGCACGGCAGTGGAACTGGCACCTGCTCAAGCCGGAGCAGGACATCATCGAGTGGGATGCCGCCAAGATCATGACTCCAGGACCGGATGGGTCGATTGAGGGAGGCTTCTGTCTTCATTACGCCATCGTTCTCATGCAGGCGCTGCAGAGCTTCGGATTTCCGGCCCGCATCGTGAGCATTGACTATTCGGTCTGGGGCGGCCATGAGGTGGTCGAAGCATGGTCAAACCAGTTTGGCAAATGGGTTTTTCTTGACGCCAACTTCGACACCTACTTCGCCGATCAGGCGACCGGCGTACCGATGAATGTCCTCGAGATGCATGATATCTTCCTGAAACACTACCTCGCCGGCAAGGTGATCGACAGGGACGAGTGGTCACGTGAGGAGTTGGCGAAGATGGCGCATGATGCCGGAAAACCGGCTTCAGTCATAGGGGTTCTGGGCGGGAACGCACGGACTGCGACTCTGAAGACGTATGAGTGGTGGAACCCGCCGGTGGAGCAGACCCCCTACTGCGGAGGATATGGTCCGCTCGTCATGGGATACCTCAGATACATGCCGCGCGCGAACTATCTTTCAGAGCCGTTACCGATCCCTGTCAACCACGGGCGCACCCACTGGGGTTGGACCGGTTACACGTGCTGGTACGATCAGCAGACTCCACGCTCGCTGGAACACACGACGTTTACGAACCGCGCGACCGATCTCTACTGGAATCTGAATCAAGTCGATTTCCGGGCCGTTGTCGTGAAAAGCGGTCTGCTGAGGATTGACATGGTGACGAATGCCCCCGATTTCAAGGAATACGAACTGCTTGTCAACGGAGAGGTCCTTCGGACCAGGAGATCTGAATTCGAGGTGCACGCGGAAAGGGGGCTCAATCGTATTGAAATGCGGGTGACGGACACGATGGGGAACAGGGGCGCGGTCAGTACGCTCGAATGCATCTTCATCCCAAAGACGGAAGAGAACTGAGTGCTCCGGCAAGCACCATCTGACACGACAAGGAGTTCCATGAAGAGTTACTCTCGCTTTGTTATCGCCGTCATCATCGCATGTCTTTCCTGGAAAAGTGTTTGCGCCACCACCGGCAGCGATGTCGCCCCCGCCGTTCGTGTCGACATCATCGACACTGCAGCCGCCTGGGCCTCCCCGTGCTGGGGCTATAACGCTCCGAAGATCGTGAGGAACCAGAACGGTGAAATGTGGGCTCTCAGTTTCTTTGGTAAGTACGGCGGCCACGAGCATGCCCGGATCCTCAAGCGCACGAGAAGCGGCCAATGGCTGAAAGGGGCGATATTTGACAGTCTGTACCAACCGAGCATGATTTTTCTTGATCCTGAGGGCCACCTCAATTACATCCAGAATTCCCAGACGCTCCCTATCCGGCATTACCGGAGCACCGACAGTGAAAACCTGAACCATTTTATGCTCGTCGCTTCCGGGAACGGGATTCCTGACGGCCGGGGCTGGTATGTCGGCGCCGCGGTCCACGGCGCTACCATGTACATAGCGTACGTAACGCTGACCTATGACCTGTACTACACGTGGAAGGGGATTACCGATCCAGTGTGGCATCCGGCCGTTCTCGTGGAGCCCGGCGTTGTCGACACGGTGCGGGGAAACCACTCCTGGCTCTACCCCCGCTTCACATTTTTCGGGGACCGGGGGTACATCACGGTCTCAAGTACCGTGGACGGTTCGAACCAGAATACATACGACAAGGTCTGCATGGCCTCCTTCCTTTTGAATGCGCCGGAGAAATTCGAAAAGGAAGTGGTGTACGACGGGGCTGTCGGATACTATTCCTACTGTTATGATACGTTCATCACGCCGGACAGCCTGATCCTCTGCGGCTTCAACGCGGGCCGGCATAAGTACGGTCCCCAGCGAACGGACGTCCTCCCGGCCGGCCTTTATCTCGCCTCACGGAAAATCGACGAGAAAACGTGGGTTATTTACCATGTGGACGAGGGGGACGGGGGACTTGCGTTCCACTGGCGTCCTCAGGACGGGCTCTATGCTCTTGTCACACGCGGATCGTGGGATAAGGAAAACCAGACCTTGTTGAAGAAGTCGACGGACAATGGAAAGACCTGGACGACGGTTGCAGGGAATGTCATGGCCGGGTATCCCGGAATCCATCACCAGTTTTTTGCGCAGGCGCTCCGGGCGAGCAGCGGCAGCGCCGTTGATGGAAACACATTGTATTCGCTGCTAACAAACCATGCTTCCGTCGCGCCGGTGGATGGGCTGTTCAGTTTTGACCTCCTCGTACTTTCGATCACACTCCCGTAGGGACGGGATGATGCCATCATGCCTATGAACAGACGCACATTCCTCAAAACGACCGGGTTGGCCGGTGCTGCTGCAACATTGCCGTTGTTTGCAGCAGGATCTGCATTCGGGCAGCGACTTTACCTTCCGGAGATGCGATTCGGATGGCAGCGCTGGATGACGACCAGGCCGTTCGGACCCGACTATGACGACGACGGAAAAATCTGGTTCGGGAGCAGCAGATTTTTCTGCTATGACCCCGCTGCGGGGACAACGGAGATGCTCGACAACGCACCGCTCGGCGGGAAGCCGTACAGCACGTGCCTGTGCCAGGGAGACAAAGTGTATGCGTTGACGCAGAAATCCCCCGAGCTGTTCGTCTATCACCGGCAGAAAAAGGAATACAGCCGTCACGCTCTTCCCGATCCAGAGAGCAATATCTGGTTCGGGGTGAGGGCACCGGGAGACCCACGGCTATATTTATATGTGCGCAACAGAAACAAGCTGGTGGTCTGGGACTCCGAGACGGAAACGGGAAAGGAGATCGCCTACCCCGATGCCATGGATCTCTGGTCGGGTTTCCATGTGAAGGATGACGACGCCATCTACTCGTTCACGCTCGAAGCGAAACCCTGCCGTCTGGTCAGGTTCGACCTGAAGAAGCAGAAATTCGACGCGGTCATTCCGGGGGCGGAACCGGGCCTCGAGATCACCGGCGTGAATCCGATAGGTGACCATCTGTACTGTTCGGACCGGTTCACCGGGCGGATTTTTCCGTTCGACTTTGTGAAGCGTGCCTGGGGCGAGCCGATCCCGGTTCCCGGTCACCACAAGGTCTTCAGCTTCATAGGCATGGGGACCACCTTCCGGGGGCTCGCGCTCTATTGTCTTTCGACCTACAAGGGAACGATGAAGTGGGATTTCGACAAGAACAAGTACCTCTCCACCGGCGACGAAAATATCGGTCTCGACGGCAGGCCCCACCATTTCATCAATAAGTATCTCGTGTTCGATCCCTCGTCTGGTGAGTTCGGATTCCTCGAGGCGCCGGAGACGAAGGGGAAGCGTTACCCGCTTATCTGTTACAGTGTAGTTTGCAGGGATCGCCTGATCATATCCGGGTACGATCTCGGAAACATTGACGGCAGCCTTGCCCCCATGGGTGAAAAAGAGGGGGAGTTGTGTCTGTTTCAATCAGTCGATTGACATCCAAGTAGTGCACAGAACGAGGGACGAACTATGAAATTCGCAACCGAGCAAGAGCTCCTTCAGTATCTTGAACAGCATGCCTATGCGGCAGCCTTCTCGGACATTCTCGACGAAATGGGCTACCGGTCACAGGCAGTCTCGCCCGATGCCCGGATCCGTCCGCTCCGTGAAACGTTTGTTGCAGCGGGGCGGGCTGTCACTCTCCTCAATGTGCCCGACGCCAATGAAGTGGAGCCGTACGACCAGGTGATCAAATGCATCGATTCTCTTGAGCCGGGGGCGATTTTGGTGACAACAGGGAGCGTGCATCTGGAGACCGGAATAATGGGCGAGCTTACAGCCACGGCCCTTCAGGTGAAGCAGTGCCGGGGGGCCATCGTGAACGGCTACACGCGTGACTTGCGAAAACTCATCAAGATGGGGTATCCGACGTTTGCGTGGGGGGCTTCCCCGATCGATACGACAGGGCGCGTGCGGGTCGTGGAATACAACATCCCGATCACCATCGGCGGCCTGCAGGTCATACCGGGGGATCTGGTGTTTGCCGACCTTGACGGCATCATGGTGATACCCCGGGAGGCCGAAGAGGAAGTCATCGGCAAAGTCCTCGACCGGATCAGCACGGAGAGTGTGGTACGGAAGGAGCTTGCGGAAGGCAAGCCGATGTCCGACGTCTGGTCAAAATACGGAGTCCTTTGATGGCGAAGAACAAGCAGGCGTCCGGGGGGCCGCGGAAAGGGCTGAAGGGGCAGGCCGGATTCGAAGCCATTCTGGGTGAAGAGGGGGAGGACGTACTCCGGGCTCTCAGGGCCACCTCTCCCGATCTCGCACGGCTTCTGGTCGAGTATCCGTTCGGTGAGATCTACTCCCGGCCCGGACTGGACGTCAGGTCACGAGAGCTCGTGGCGATTGCAGCTCTGGCGGCTCTCGGCAATGCGAGGCCTCAGCTCAAAATGCACGTCCACGGGGCTTTGAATGTCGGCTGCACGCGCACGGAAATCATGGAGGTGTTGCTTATGATGACGGTATTTGCCGGTTTTCCCGCGGCATTGAACGGTATGGATGCCGCGCGAGAAACATTTGCAGAGCGGGTACTTACGGCGGGAAAGGAGAGGACGATTTGATCCATTCAGATATCAGGTTATTTCAGCAGATGCTGCGAGGCGTGTTTCTTCCATGTTTCCTGATCGTTGTGGCCGTCGCGGTGCTTGCAGGGACCGCATTGGGTCAGGAGTACTACTACGATTCCCATCAGATCACCGATCAGCACCGGTTTGCAGACGGCGCTATGGGAGGCTTCTGGGGCCATCATCTCGGTCACATGGTGCGGACGGCGACGCAGGGTCTGTGGTACGTTGACGATACCGGGCGCGATGTCAATATTGACCCCAACATCAATTACTTCCGCTACAATGGCACCGCGTGGCAACTCATGAAGACGCTGGCGAACCCGCTCACGATTCAGCAGAACGATGCCACGGTTGCGGTCGGCGACACGATCTACTCGTACGGCGTGAACATCACCGGCGGCTACATCGAGGAAGCGGTGTGCGATACGCGTACGAACACGGCATCGTACAACCGGCGCATCCGGTATATCGGGCGCAGCACCAACTATATCGGCGCCGCCGTGTCTCCCGGAGGGACGCGCGTTGTCTGGTGGACCCGCGTCGTGGACGCCAACGGGCCAAGCGACTGGGTCTATATGTACAACAAGGGGAGCGGATGGAGCCCCTCCATCGTCTCTTCGATCCCGGCGAACGATTTTTCGTACGTGTTCTCATCGTTCCTCAATGACTCGACCTTCTATGCCGGGGGCGAGATCCCGGGCGGGAATGCGCCGAACTGGACCTTCGGGGCGGCGGCAGGCAAGGTCGTTCTGGGAAAGCCAATCGCCGAGTTCTCGATCATGAAAGGGGACAACGTTTCGGCAAACGACATCTGGGTCAACAGGGCGAATGGTGATGTCCACTTTCTGGTTTACGGTTCGTATGGTGGGTTCGGCTATTTCTACAAACCGGCGGGGGGGGCGTGGACGGACACGGTGGCGCTGTTTGACAATCTCACCAGCGTGAGCCGGTGCCGGTTCATCGATGTGCCAGACGGCAATCTCTACCTGGTCGCCTCGATGGCGGGGTTCAAAATGCTGCCCATCCCCAAGTCGACGATCACGGGCAAGATCAACTTCGCGGCCTACTCCCTTGTGTCCCTCGGATCCATGCAGGGTTTCAACGCGTCGTACGCGATCTGGGGAGAGTCGAGGGAGTTTCAGACCACGCCAGTGGGCGGCCTCAACTTTGCGTATCCGGGGAACGACTTCTCCTACTCCAATCTTCTTCGGCACCTTTCGGTCGGTCTCAATCCTGGCGGCGTGGCGTTGCGGATTTCCATGCCGAACGGTTCCGAGACGTACCAGGGGAAACAGTCACTGCCGATTTACTGGTACCGCCTGCCATCGGCAGGGATCGACTCCGTGAGAATTGAGCTCTCGACCGACGGCGGTGCGGCGTGGACCACGGTTGCGGCGAAAGCACCCAATACGGGATCGTACCTCTGGCACGTGCCGACATTTCCCTGTACCACCTGCCGGATGCGCATCAGCAATGCTGCCGGAGGAAGCCCTGCAGATACGAGCGACGGCAACTTCATCATTGCCTATGTTCCCGTGATCCTGAAGTCTCCCGTCTGCGCCATCACGAGGCCCTCAAAGGACACCACTGTTGTTGCGGGATCCACGATGACGTTCGAAGGCACGGCAAGTGATTCCGACGGCTACATCGTCAACTACGTGTGGACGACCGGCGACGGCCGCGTGGTGAAGGGGATCGTCAAGAAGTTTGATCACATCTACACGACTCCGGGAACCTACATCGCAACCTACCAGGTGCAGGACAATGACACTCTCTGGAGCACCCCGGATTCCGTGAAGGTTAAGGTGTCCCCCGGCACGGGTGTCCGCGATGATCCTGCGCTTCCCTCCCGCCTGGAGCTTTTTCCCAATTACCCGAATCCTTTCAATGCGGGGACCATCATATCCTATTCCCTTAACGGAACGATGGATGTGCGGTTGCGGATCTTCGGGGTGACGGGCGAGGAGATCGCGAGGCTGGTGGAGGGGGTTCAGCAACCCGGCGTGCATCACGTAGCATGGGATGCGCGGACGACGGATGGAAGGATAGTCTCTTCCGGCTGGTACATGTGCAGGCTCGAAACAGCATCAGGGCGACAGACCCAAAAAATCCTCCTTCTCCGGTAGTCTGGAGACAGGACGGTTGGTGAATTTCCGATTCAGAGAAGATGCCATGACTATGCAGAATTATCGTTCGGGTGTTCTCAGCACCGTAATGCTCGTTCTTCTCGCCGTCTCCCATGCCCCGGGAGGGACGATGGGCAAGATTGCCGGGAAGATCAGTGATTCGAAAACCGGCGAACCGCTCCCGGTCGCCAACGTCATGATTGTTGCCCTGTGGCAACACGGCCAGGAATCGAGGGTGCAGAATACCCTCGGTGGCGCTTCCGACATGAACGGCGAGTACTATATCCTCAACGTACCCCCGGGAGAGTATTCCATCGAAGCGCGGCTGGTCGGATATGCGAACGAAATCGTCAAGCACGTCGTGGTCAACATCGACCGCACGTCGCACGTGGACATCCAGATGACCTCGTCTGATGTGAAGCTCTCGGAGATCGTCGTTACCGCCAGCCGTGAGCGGATCAGGCGTGATGTGGCCTATAGCGCGAAGGGGATCTCAGGCGACGACATGAAGCTTGCCCCGGCGGAACGGTTGAAGGACCTGCTGACGAATGAAGTCGGGATCGAACAGGATGCCTACGGTGTCACGGTGCGCGGGAGCACGGAGAAAGAGGTGGCGTACAACATCGACGGTGTGTCGATGTCGGACAGCCGTACGAACCGGCCGTACACCAACGTCAATACGGAACTTGTGCAGGAAATACAGCTCATCACGGGCGGCTTCAACGCGGAGTACTCCGATGCGCGATCGGGTATGGTGAACATCGTTACCAAGCGTTCTCCGGAACGTTATACTGGATCGGCCAAAGTCCACTACCGCGTGCCGAGTCTGAAGCATTTCGGCCCGAACATGTGGAGCAAAGACGACTGGTGGGACTTCGGCCGCTTCCAATCCATGCAGGCGATTGAGGGGCCCTCCTACGTCAACGAACTGGGACAGACGGTCAAATCATGGACCAATGAGCGGGGAGAGAATGTCGACCGTGATAAGGACGGCGTTCCGGATTTCCAGGGATGGAACTCTTATGCGGCGACGGCGCTGAATCAATACAAGCTGAGCCCCCAGGACTGCTTCAAACTCTGGAAATACCAGCACAGAAACGATGAGTTCGCCAAAGAACTTGGTGTCGATCCTGTGCTGCACTATGGTGACAAACCTGACTACGACATCGAAGCTTCGCTTGGCGGGCCGCTCTGGCCGGTGAGTGACAGCTCGTCGTCGCTCGGACTCGATTTCCTTGCCGGCTATTCCCGCAGGTTCAACTCCTACGCATTTCAGCTTTCCCGCCCCGGGGTGACCGAGGAAAACGGCCAGTTCCGCGTCAACTTCCAGCCCAGCGGATCAACCAAGATGAGTCTCTTCGGTCTCTATGGCACGACTTCGGCATGCGGGTGGTTCCTCGGCGAGGACCATGCATACGTCAGCAACCCCGGCTACATCATTCAGAATGTGTACGGGATCTGGGCACTGCAGGGGATGAACAATGTCTATGCAGTGGACAACAACACGAACTGGATAGACTGGCGCCGGCGCAATCTCAGCTTTTCTCTTGAACATTTCATCAGCCAGTCCACGTTCTTTGAATTCAAGTTCCAGGTCACTGCGGCAGAGTATAACGCCTCACCCGCCGATTTCGTCCCGACGAGCACCTATACCAATGCCCAGGGGCAGGTGCGTCATCAGTACGTGTCGGATTTTCAGATGATTAACACCGTGGGTGACACGCTTCACTTTCCCACGTTTCCCCGCGGCTACGACTACTACCGCTGGCCGGAAATCTCCGGCGCCTATACCACCGATCAGAACGGATATTATCTGCACAACCTGCTCGATGGGTGGGGATATGACTCCTCCAGTCTCATGACCTATTCACTCAAGTTCGACTATTCAAGTCAGCTTGGTAGCCACCATTTCCTGAAGACCGGCGTTATGTGGGACGTCAACCGCGTCGTCGAAAACAGGTGGGCGGCTTTTCCCAGGACACAAGACGAGCGGGGGGCCCTTATCGGATACGCCGGTACGCATTTTGATCAACGGTTCCATGATGGGGGAGTGTACCTCCAGGATAAGATTGAATATCCGAGTGTCGTCATCAACGCCGGTGTGCGCTTCGACTACTATTATATCGTGGGTGAACAGCCGGATGTGCTCGATAATCCCAATAGACCCGATCTGTACGGTTCGTTCATGCGAAACACGTTCATTGATTCGCTGCCGGTGATTTCCCGCAAGGTCCCGCTGAAATGGGCGATTTCGCCCCGGTTCGGCATTGCTCACCCCATAAGCGAATTCAGTAAACTGTACTTCAATTACGGTCACTTCACCCAGATACCTACCACCCACAACCTCTATTGGCTCCGTTATGGTAACACCGGAAGTGGCGGGCGGCTGGAATTCGTCGGCAACCCTTTCCTGCCTCTTCCGAAGACCATCAGTTACGAAATCGGTTACGAACATGATTTCGAGAGCGTCGGCCGGATGACCATTTCCGGTTATTACAAGGATGCGCGCGATCAGCCTCAATTCGTTTTCTATAACAACGGCAATCCGGAAACGCTCTGGTTCAGCTATGAGGCTTCCTCCTACTGGACGCAGAAAGGGTTCGAACTACAGTTTATCCGCCGCAATGACAGGTGGATCAATGGATTCGCAAACCTCGACTGGTTTCTGACGACCTACGGGATCAACGGTACGACCCTCATCCGTCCGGACGATATCGATCAGCAGAACAAAAACATTGCCGCCCAGGCACGGAGTCAGTCACGGCTGGCGTTCGATCCGATCATCAAAGTCAAGACGGGCGTGTATCTTTCAACGCCGGAAGGATTCGGGCCGAGTCTGGGGGACTTTTGCCCGCTGGAAAACTGGAAACTCAATTTCATTGTGAAGTGGAGGCAGGGTTCCCGGTTCCACTGGGATCCGACCGGGCAGTCCGATAA
>PMCM01000330.1 GCA_003154155.1 Ignavibacteriota bacterium
CCGGTGGTGTAGCCCCGAGGGGAGCTGGTACTCCGTTCCGTTCCCGCCGGAATACCGCTCTCCCCGCACACGTAGTCGCTGAACTGTTCGTTGACGCGATCGTTGGGACGCTGGCGCTCCCAATAGCCGTCGGACATGCTCTGCGAGATTTGCTCATCCGTTTGACGAGAGACGCAGGCGATGTGAACGTATCAGATCCATGATGAAGAATCAAGCCCTCTCCCGGCGGATGGGGAAGGCTTCAGCCGGGAATGAGATGCCGTGGCGCCACGGGTCGCACGGAGCAGCAGGGGGAGAAGACCAGGCGCGATAGTGAGCATGCCGGGGATGAGCGGACACAATGCACGCGAGAGCATGACCCGCTGACAGAGAAGCGCAATTCTCATTCTTCCGGCCAGAAGCCGGAGTGACGCCCTTTGGTATTCCAGCTCCAGGAATTCCCGCGTCAGGTTGCGCGACCGCATGCGGGCGAACAGTGAGCAGAACAGCCGTGCCTGTTGCACCGCGATCCCGATACCATCGCCTGCCAGCGGTGCAATGACACCGGCAGCATCGCCGACCATGAACACGCCGTTCCGGACGGTCTCACGCGGACCGAACGTGATGTTCGCCGTTCCGTACACCGGCGCTTCGCGGAGGAATTCGAGTGCGGCAGGCGCAATCCGGCTGCCGGCGTCAGGATTCTGCCTCACGAGATCTTGTATGCGCAGGCGCGGGGAAGCGTCGTGCGCCGATCGCCGCTCCAGAAAACAGAGGGTCGCCGTGCCACCACCGACCACGTTGATGCCGCAATACATCCCCCGGCCCGGAGCGATGAGAATCTCGTCAGGGAGGATAGTGCCGAGCAACCGCTCCGGAATATGGAACTTCACCCCGTTAAAACCCGTGCGGCGTCCGGCGACGTGCCGGGACTCTTCCTGATCGGGCGCGGCCCCCTTGCCGTACGCACCGATGACCCAGGAACCAGAGAGGCTCCGCCCACCCTCCTCCGTGCGGCAGTCGAGGTTGAACAACTCCCCGTGCCGCGTGATTTTCAGGACCTCCGCAGGCTGGAGAACCGTGACACCCGCCCTGGCGGCGGCACGCAGGAGCATGTGATCAAACTTCCCGCGCGGCATTCCGTAAGCCGGAAAATCAAGGGGGAGGCTGAAGACGTGTCCCCTCCCGGGAAGAAAGGTAAATCGCGCAATCGGATTCGGGTCCAGCTGCTGAAAATCGGCTTCCAGACCCAGCTCCTCCAGCGCCGCGGCGACTTCATGGGAAAGGAATTCGCCGCAGAGCGTTTCGCGGGGAAACCGGCGTTTTTCCACGAGGCAGACCGAGGCACCAGTGCGGGCGAGCACCAGAGCGGCTGTCGAACCCGCAGGTCCGCCCCCGATTACACACACATCGTACCTGTTATCCATGGTTTGTGCGGGGAGAGACTGTGATGCAGAGACACCACCTGAACGCCCAGCGCCACGAAAGGGACACCTGCATCCCGCCCCCCGGGGGCAGGAGGCGCAGGAGCTCTTTTCTCGTGAACGCTCTGCGGACCGAAACCAATGCATCATTGCGGACCACGGGACTCTTCGAGAGCACGCGGGTGAGCGCGGCGATTCCGGCATAGGCGCATATATGCCGGTGCAGATCATTGATGACCACCCCGTACCGCGCGATCCGCACGGCATTGGCGAGCAACACCCGCGCTTCCGCATCTGTGCAATGATGGAGGAAGAGCGATGCATGGACGATGTCAAATGACCCGTCGGCGAAGGGCAAGGCATGCGCGGAGCCGATAACGAATGCCACATGCTGTGCATGACGCTGCGCATACTCGTGCGCGCGGATGTTCAGGTCCAGCGCTGTCACCGCGAAACGGCGGTGGAGCGGCGCAAGCGCAGCGTCGAGCCCGGATCCACCCGACCCGATATCCAGAAGGGTCACGGGCCGGTGCCCCGGCGTGTTCGCTATAACCTTGCCGATTCCTTTCCGCGATGTCCGGTGTCCTCCCAGCCAGCGGTTGATGGCCGTCAGTTCATCCAGTGCGCGCCCCAGATCGCGGGCCGGCAAACCTGTATCGTCCATGAGCTCGGGAAGTGCGCTGCGCACCTCCAGCATTATGCGCCTCCGAAAATGGCGATCTCCATGGTCAGACCCGGACCGAATGCAATGGCGCACAGTCTATCGCCGGGTGCCAGTTCAACGCCGGACAGCAACTCCTTGATGACATACAGAATGGATGCCGATGACATGTTGCCAAAATTACGCAGAACGCTCCGGGATGGCGCGGTCTGCTCGTCGGTGAGATGCAGACCCGTCTGGAGCGCATCAAGGATTGCCCGCCCTCCGGGATGCAGCGCCCAATGGCGGATATCTTCCGGCTGCAGTCCGCGCTCGGCGAGTATGTGCTTTGCGGCAGGCACCGCCTGTTCTGCAATCAGCGAGGGCAGATCCGGGGAAAGGACCATTTCAAACCCGTGGTTCCCGATCTCCCAACCCATGACACGCGTCGACTTCTCGAACAGCATTGAGTCGGTGGACAGCAGCCGTGCCCTGGCTGATGGTGTGCGCTCACGGGAGAAGAGCGCTGCTGCACAGCCATCGGCGAACAGCAGGTTTGCCAGGATATTGTCCTTGGTTGGCTCGGTCTGCAGATGAAGGCTGCACAGTTCGACGGAGACAAGCAGGGTGGCTCCGGCGTCGTCAGGTCTTCCGCGTGAGGATTCCAGGACAGACGTGAGCCCGACGAGCGCAGCGGCACAACCCATGAACCCGATATGGGTGCGGCGGATCCGGGGCGGGAGGCCCAGACTGCCGATGATCTGATAGTCAAAATTCGGCGCGGAGAATCCCGTGCACGAGATGGTGATGAGACGCTCGATTGAGCGGGGAGCGGCATGTGCCGACTCCACCACCGATGCGCTTGCATCGACGGCAAGACGTGCCGACCACTCTTTGTACATCTCCATCCTGCACTTCGTGTCCGGCGGTATTCCGTCCGACGTCTCCGGGTAGAAACGGACGGTTGTGCCCGGTTCTCCGTCAGGAATGACCACCCTCCGTGTTGCGATGTCCGACCTGCCCGCTGCCGCATCAATCAACCGCACAAGCGCCGCCCGCCCCCCCATCCTCTGCTTCAACCCTTCCGCGGCAACCGTCTGCGGCAGCACGTGCGGCGGCAACGCCGTGCTGATATCGATAAGATAGGCCATACTCCCTCATAGTGAAAGACGCCGGATGTACCGACATGTTCTCCCGCCGTGGCACGGCACACCCCGAACAACAACATCACCTTCGAAGCCATGAACACCGCTGTTGTGACAGAGGCGGATATCTGGTGAAACCGGGCTGCGCCCTCATTGTGAATGAGGGTGGCGAGTCTTACGGACCCTCGAACTTCCAGACCATGGTACCGATAATCGGCAACAAAATCATGCCGGCAACGTGCACCCACGCACCGAGCTTGTGCTGATCGTCGTGCTCTCTCGTCAGGGCGAAGGAGGGTCCGTACTCCGAACAAAGCCTCCAACGGCAGGGTTCTTCGCTGCATGGCTCCTCCCCGCAATTGCCGCGGGCTGGTCGCCTCCTCACCTACGTTTCTACTCCACATCGGCGGGTTGCATCTGGAAGTGCCCTGTGTTACCTTTTCCAGGACAGAGTTCACTCCCCACCTGATTCCCGACGGATGTGACATGAAATACGGCGCCCACTGTTATCTCTTCACGAGCCGCTGGACAAACGACGACATCCATTTCCTCGATACCGCGAAAGAGCTGGGCCTGAGCATCTTCGAATTGTCTGTAGGAGACGACGTGCTCTTTGATGTCCGCCGGACTGGCGAACGTGCATCAGCCCTGGGGCTGGAGCTGATTATCGGTCCCGGAGGAGCCTGGCCTCTGGAGTGCGATCTCTCAGCCGATGATCCGGGGGACCGTGCCCGCGGACTCGCATGGCACCGCCGCCAGGTTGATACCGCCGCTGAATTGGGCGCGATTGCATATGCCGGCGCGATGTATGGTCATCCCGGAATTGTCAAGCGCCGCCGCCCGCCGTCAGGAGAATTCGGTTGGACGGCGGAGGGACTGCATGCGCTGGCGGAGTATGCGGCGAGCCGGAACATCACCATTGCCCTCGAACCCATGAGCCACTTCAGGACTCACCTCGTTAACACCGCCCCACAGCTTCTCCATCTGATCGAGCTCGCAGATCATCCGTCGTTGAAGATCCTCTTCGACACCTATCACTGCATTACGGAGATCCGGGACTATCCCGCCGCCTTGCGGGCATTCGGGTCACGCCTCTTCGGAGTTCACGCCTGCGAGAACGACCGGGGGGTACCCGGCGGCGGACTCGTTCCATGGGAGGGGGTGTTCTCGACCCTCCACGATATCGGCTTCGACGGGTACATCGGACTCGAGGGGTACAATTCGGGAATCGGCGATTTTGCATTCCAACGCGGGATGTTTCACAATGTGTGCCCCGACGGGAAGGCGTTTGTGCGCGACGGAATCGGATTCTTGAAGAACATGGAAACGCAAACACGCCCGGCGAGTCCCTCGAGCAGAAACTCTTGATTGTCAGTCCTTTTTTCCATAGAATTGACCCTCGCTTCAATCACAGACAATCCGATTTCCACATCCACTCTTCTCAAGGAGGTACCATGGGTCTACTCGATAGCCTTGCCAGCCAGGTTCTGGGCGGTGGAAACACGCAGAACACCCTCATGACCGCCGTGATGGGTCTCGTCGGCAATCAGCAATCAGGCGGCATTGGCGGACTCGTGGAACAGTTTTCCAAAAAGGGTCTGGGAGACATTATCAACTCGTGGGTGGGCACGGGAGCAAACCTTCCCATCACCCCGGAGCAGGTCCAGCAGGGACTCGGGAACCATGCGATGACACAGCTGGCGTCACAAGCGGGCATCTCCACCGATGAGGTGGCCTCCCATCTCTCGCAGCTCCTCCCGCAGCTCGTCGACAAACTGACGCCGAATGGCACTATCCCTCAAGGGGATATCATGTCTCAGGGGATGAACTTGCTCAAGGGTTTCCTGAAGTAAACCCCGGACGGGCTCGCCCGGACGATGAACGACAGTCCCGGTTGTTCCGGCACACGACGGTCCTCAAGGGGCTCTTTGAGCCCCCGAGGGACTCTTTCAGCTCCGAAGGAACTCATCGGGCATAACGCCTCAGGTCCGCCAGTCACAGAGTGATTCCACGTACTGCGCCGAACCGTCACGCAGCCAGCCGTCNNTGGGCGACGGGGAAGACGTCCTCCTGACCTTTCCCCCAGCGCTTCTTCACATCCTTGAGTGTGATGTACGTCGGCATGCGTGACGCAACCGAGCGCACTGCCTCGGTGACCCGCTCCTGGTTATCCAGATCGTACCGGAGAAGTCCGAACACAGCGAGCACCTGGTCGATGTCAATCCAGTAGGTGGCGGAATTGTAATACGAAAGTTGAAACTCATACTCTTCCCGCGGAAGCGCGAGTCCTTCGATGAGACGCGGCCTCCCATCCGTCCGGGCAAGACCGCCCCCCCGGTCCTCAAGCCGCCTTGTGATAACCTCCACCGTCATCCCGGCGTTTATGTCGATATGGTGACCCAGGATGCCGGGATCCAGGTTCGCACCCATCGTATCAATGTTGTGGATCAGGATGTGTTTCAGGTGCGGACGCGACTTCAGGAGCCCGGCGAGCACGCCGTTACGGAAGAGGTTCGGGATTTCATACCAGTGCCCGACGGGATGCAGACATTGCAGCGGCAGATTGTCGGTATAGTCACCTGCCTCCCCCGCCCGTTCCGCCCAATCCATCAGCGACGTGTGAAGACTCTCAACGACTTTTTGCGCCTGCTCATCGAGAAGCTGCTGCGGCATTTCCAGCCAGGCGAAACGAAGGTCGCGAATTGTCGGAATCAACCGGAGGCCGATGCTGCTCCCCGGCGAGAGCAGGACGATACCGCTGTAGCCGTAATAGCTTTCTTGTTCGAGCGAGCTCTTGATGGCCTCATGCGTGAGGTAACCCGTGGAGATGATATGCGGAACGGGTGTTCCGCTTTCGTGAAAGGTGCGCCGGCTCTTTGCCAGATGCGTTTCGAGGAACGTCCGGTGCGCACCCCCCAACCGGCAGAATGGATTCAGCGCCTTGACCGTCCCGGCCCCTTTGGTCCACCGGCTTCCTGCACCGGCGGCCAGGGTAAGGACGGCGACTTCGCCCGAAGCGAGTGACTTCGCCCCGATCGTACGATACCGTTCCGCACCGATGCCGTCAAGGTCAACAATATCGCCTTGTTCCACATCCGTGATCGCAGTCGTAATGGGCAGGCGGTTCTGTGCGAGCCCGATCAGGCCGTTACGCAGGTCGGCCCTGATTTGATCGTGCTGCACCCTGTCGAAGCCATACCGTGCAAGTAACTCCTCGAGGGACTGCTGATGCAACGCCTCCGTCCCCTGGTCGGGCAACATCCTGTCCACGATGCGCTGCAACATGCCGTCGAGAGCGGGCGTTGCACGGGAGGCTGTAGAGAGGTGTTCCAATTCATGCCGCTGGGCAGCGGACAACGAGCGGGGATCCTTCCGGAGAAGCGACGGCACGGTCAGCGGATAATACGAGGGAGGAAGAACGATCTGCTCCCCCTTCATGAGTTCAGCCGATGAGCCGAGTTCGTTCACGGCAAAATCATAGACGACGGGTTCAATGGCGAACGGGATGCCATGTTCATACCGGCGTTTCTGGCCGCTCATGATCTCCTGCAATCGTATTTGCGCTTCCCGTTTCCGTGCAGGATGAAAGAGAAACCCCATGC
>PMCM01000153.1:0-4170 GCA_003154155.1 Ignavibacteriota bacterium
ACCGGGCGACATCCAACTCGCTGAAGTCCACGACTGCTTCACGATTGCGGAAATCATTGCAACGGAAGATCTGGGTCTGGTCGGACTGGGCAAGGGGTTTCGCGCGGCAATGGACGGCGTGACGCGTCGCAACGGGAAAATCCCCGTGAATACTTCTGGAGGATTGAAATCGAAGGGACATCCCGTAGGTGCATCCGGCGTCGGCCAGGTGGTGGAAATCTGGAAACAGCTACGCGGGGAAGCCGGCGAACGCCAGGTTGCCGGCGGGCCGGCGCTGGGACTCACCCATAACGTCGGCGGCACCGGACAAACGTGTGTCGTTCACATATTCGAACGGAGGTCTTGACCATGAGCTCTTCTGCTGAATTCACCCATGCGGCCTTTGCCCGTGCCCTCCGTGATCACAAACTCGTTGCCACACGGTCGGCGTCCTCCGGCATACTCTATCTCCCTCCCCGGCCTCTCGGTCCGGGCCAAACGGCATGTGATATGGAGTGGGTCCAGCTCGGAGGAACCGGCACTCTCGAGGCTTTCTCGATTATTTATATCGCCCCCTCCGCAATGCTCCGGGAGGGATACGGGAGGGATAATCCCTACTGCGCGGGCATTGTAAGGCTGGCGGAAGGCCCCGCCATCAGTGCCCAAATCCTCGGGGTGGATGTCAAGCGGCCGGAGACCATCCGCGTCGGCTCACCGGCATCGGTGGAATTCGTTGACGCGGGCGAAGGAGAGGCCCGGACAACGCGCCTGGCGTTCCGGTTGCTCTGATCGCGGGCACCCTCACCCCGGCACGGGGTGAGGGTGCATCCGGCTCACAACCCCACCTTGAGTGTCACAATCGCAAACGGCGTGAAAGCAACGACGACCTTCCCTTCCGGATCGATTCTTCGAGTGCTAGAATCGCACCATATGAGACAAGCGGGGTGCAAGAACTCTCTTTCGATACAGGATGCACGCCAGCCACAGTCCGTTGAAGATCAGGATGTTGACCACGAGGTACCACTCCAGCCGGTTCATCACGGCGAACACCATGACCGTGAACAGTTCCGTTCCCAGACCGAGGAAGCCGGACAGCCTCAGAGCAACTCTGTCGCTGTACCACTTGTCCATCAGGTTTGGAGGCACTCCGCCTGAAGACCAGCGGTCCAGCAACATCATTAACCTGTCCTGCCACCCGTAGAAGAACAGAAAGAGCCGCTGTAACCGCAGCGCCCGCGGATCCCCTTCGAGATCGCTCTTCAGTATCTCTTCCGATGTCCGGTTGATCTCATATGCGCTGCGCAGGTGCAGAAACGACGTCTGGTAGAAGACGTGGTACGACACCCTGAGGGATATGCCTGCAAAACCGGCTGCGCCGGCACAGAAGACCAGCGGCGAGCCCCACTTCTTGTAAAGGGCAAACGAGATCGCACCAAACACAAGCGCGTTCACCAGAAGATCCCCGAGAGAATCCAGGAAGCGGCCGGTCCGGCTGTACATCTTCTTCGCCCGGGCTAGCTGCCCGTCAGCTGAATCCAGAAGATCCTTCACTGTCACACACATCCCCGCAACAGGGGTAAGCACGGGACCCGAAACGCCGAAAAGGATTGCAGCCACGCAACCTGCAACGATGGAAGCGATGGTCACCTGGTTCGGTGTCACCTGCGTGTGAAAGACGATGCGAACAACAAGATGAGCTATGGGGCGCAGCAGGTAGGTGTTGATCAGCTCGTCAGAGACGTTGGATTTCACCGAAGCCGAGTACGGCGGGAGTGCCGGGGATGTCATAGCCGGTACTCTGCAGCCAGGCGGTGTGCGGCCTCGAGATCTTCCAGGGTGTCGATTTCCATACAGGGAAGTGCGCCGGAATCAACGGCGTGCATTCTTACGCCCTCGTCGATGATCTGCTGAAACGAGGCCTCATAGAATTCGTGCCGGTCTTTTCTTCCGTCCAGCGCCCTGAAAAGCGCTTCCGACCCCGCGGGGGAGAACTTTTCGATGCCCAGGGACTCGCCCGCTGCGCGCTCCGGCGGAATATCTTTGCCAATGCGTGTGACCATGTGATGCGGATCGAGTTCCACTTTGACCTCTTCCGTGTCCAAATGCGCCGTACGGCGCATGACCAGTCCGTCCTGTTGCGCATCCGCAAGAAGGGCGGTCAGGACCTCCGATGCAAAGAGAATATCACCGTCCAGCAGGACGAAGGCCTTTCCACGCACCAGAGGTGCCGTAAGCCAGAGGGAATAGGTATTTGCCGTCGTTGCGTACAGCGGGTTGTGCAGGGTGTCAACAGACATCGGGAGGGGCGATTCCCGCAGAAACGCCGTGATGTCTTCCGCGAGATATCCCGTGACAACGACAGACTGTCGGATCCCGTTGTCCATCAGTGCGCCGAGGGTTTTCTTCAGGAGCGGCACACCGCCGACGGAAATGAGCGGCTTGGGTGTTGTGCAGGTGAGCGGCCTGAGGCGTGATCCGGTTCCGGCCGCGAGAATGACGGCGATCATGGGGAAACCGGTATCGGCGCAATCGGTGTGTGCAAGCGGGCGGTGCGCGAGACGGAGAATGCGCCCAGAACCAGCGCATTCTGTTCCGGCGTGCCTAGCGTGACGCGCAGACAATCCTGCAGCCCCGGTTCACTCAGGAATTTCACAATAATCCCCCGTGAGGTGAGCGTCGCCTCAATCTCCTTCCGAGCCCCGGGATTATACCTCACGAGAACGAAATTGGCGTCCGACCGATAACAGGTGAGACCGGGCACCCCCGCAAGGGTCCGGTAGTATTCCTCCCGGTCCGCTTCCATCTGGCGGGCCATGGCGCTGTAGTACGCGGTACTGTCGAGGGCGGCAAGGGCGACCGATTCAGAAACGCGATTGAAGCCGAGGTAACGCGCGCTGTATGTGATAAGACGTTCGAGCCCCTTGCCGACGAACGCGTAACCGATCCGCAAACCTGCAAGGGCGTAGAACTTCGAGAATGTCCGGAGGACGATAACGCGCGGATGCATCGCCACGAATTCCACGATCCGTTCATGCCCATCACCCGCAAAGCCGTGGTACGCTTCATCCAGCACAACTACCGCGTCCGTGCAATGATGGATGACTTCTTCCAGAGTTTCCGAAGGAATGCTGTTTCCTGTCGGATTATTCGGCGATGCGATGAGAATGACGCCGGGCGCATGCTCATCGTACAGATCGATGATCGGCTGTGCATCGTAGGCATACCGGTCGCCGGCATCCCGCAACGGATAGCGGACAGAAATACCTTCGACCTCCGCTGCAACGCTGTGGTAATACCACCAGGAATGTTCGGGAAGAAGCATCGTGGCGCCGGGCCGGAGGTAACAGTGTACCGCCTGTTTCAGCAGGTCTTCGCTTCCGTTGCCGAGAAGTATCTGTCTTTCCGGAATGCCGGTGTCGGCCGCCAGCCTCTCGGACAGGACGCTTTTTGTGCCGTGAAGATAATTGCGGGTGTAGAGGCTCAGCTCCTCCATGCCGGTCCCGCGCAGAGCGTCAAGGCACGCAGGTGCGGGACCATACAGGTTTTCATTCCGATCAAGGGAGAGTAGTTTCATGCGAAGCCCCGGCTGCTGGCAATGTTACCGGTATAACAACCGCCGACCGAATTAGTTCGAACGCCGGATCAGGATCCGGGCTGAAGGGACTCTGCAAAGATAGCCAATCCTGTTTCAGATCGCAACACGGCCGGGGAAATTGCAGAATGCAATCCGCGCAAGTCATTCAGTCGTCAGCAGTTCCTGAGACGAAGTCCGGTGCGGGCGAGATTGCGTTGCACTGTGCAATATGCCGGGAAGAGAACTCAGCAAAGTGGAGCAAATCACCGGGTCTGACATGGCACGTTGATTGCACACGTGTTGACAGAACCGGAAGCCGTCGCGACGCACCGGAAGTTGGTCATCGGCAGTCATCTTGCAAAGGAGGACCTCGTCATGACTTCCAGCCCGTCTGTGCGCAGAACGTCCATCGCCCCCTACGGCGCCCGGGAACTGCAGCTGTACGCCCACCGCTATCTGTTTATCGCTCTCGGGATTTCCATCGCAATCCATCTGGCTGTCCTTTGCCTTTACTACCTTGTTGCGGCCTACGCTCCGCAGCTCCCGGCGGCCACATCGGGCGGCCGTATTCCCATGCTGATCGATTACGGGTCGCCGAGTATCACCTGGCCCGCCAT
>PMCM01000153.1:4219-9688 GCA_003154155.1 Ignavibacteriota bacterium
GGAAGTGGAGGGAGGCGGCATTCCAGAACGGCCGGTTGAGATTCCCGAAGAAGGACCTCCTCCGCCCTTTGTCCCGGTGGAAAAGATGCCGGTCATTATCCATTCGGGGATCCCGTCATATCCTTCAGTCGCTGCCCGGGCCGATCTCGAAGGGAGAGTCATCGTCAGCGTGTGGGTCGACAAGCAGGGATTGCCGCGGCAGGTGGTCATCGCGAACAGCACGAACGAGATCTTCAATGATGCTGCGCTTGAAGCCGCGCGTCAGTACCGGTTCATCCCGGCGTACATGAATGCGGGGCCGGTGTCGGTCTGGGTATCGCTCGCGTTCAACTTCAGGTTGAAGTAAGAAAGCCGCAGGGCGACAGGCCTCGTCGCCCTGCGCGTTCACTTTTTATTTGCTCCATTTTTCGGGGCGCAGCGAACGGACGGTGGCGCCGGCCTTCCACATTTCCGAGTTCCGCCATTCATCCAGTTCGCTTTCGAGCTGCTGGCGGTACCCCGGCGCTCCGCAGGTATCGAGGACACGGCGGGTTTCCGAGCCGTTCTTGACCGCATCGTAGAGTTCCCGCAGGACCGGCTTGGAGGCTTCCTCGAACTTCTTTGACCAGTCGAGAGCGCCACGCTGCGCGGTCGTGCTGCAAGCACCGATCATCCAGTCGACGCCGTTCTGCCCCATGAGCGGGTAGAGGCTCTGGGTGGCCTCTTCCACAGTTTCGTTGAATGCCTCGCTCGGGGTATGCCCCATGGATCTGAGCAGGTCGTATTGCGCCTTCATGATCCCCGCGATAGCCCCGAGGAGTACGCCCCTTTCACCCGTCAGGTCGCTGTACACTTCCTTCTCAAACGTCGTCGGGAAGAGGTAACCGGAGCCGATGGCAATTCCCACGGCAAGCACGCGCTCCCGGGCGTGTCCGGTCACATCCTGGTGGACAGCAAAGCTCGAGTTGATGCCGCTTCCCGCGAGGTAATTCGTGCGCACGGTGCGTCCCGAGCCCTTCGGAGCCACAAGCACAACGTCAATCGTCGACGGCGGGATCACGCCCGTCTGATCACGGTACACCACGGAGAAACCGTGGGAAAAACAGAGTGTTTGACCCTGACGGAGATTCCGTTTCACCAGCGGCCACTGTTCCTTCTGTCCCGCATCGGACAGGAGATACAGGATAATGGTGGACCGGCGAACGACCTCTTCGATGTCATCAAACAGGGTCTTCCCTTCAACCCAGCCGTCGCGCACCGCCTCCTGCCATCCCCGGCCCCCCTTGCGCTGTCCGACCAGGACCTTGATGCCGTTGTCCCGGAGGTTGAGCCCCTGCCCGTGGCCCTGAGGCCCGTAGCCGAGGATCCCCACCACATCGTCCTTCAGCAAAGTCCGTGCTTTAGCAAGGGGGAACTCCTCGCGCGTGACAACTTCTTCCTGTACACCGCCAAAATCCATGAATGCCATGTGGTGCTCCTTAGGGTTGGTACGATTGACGTTAAGAGGTTTCGCTCATTCTTCTGGACAGCCCGAAGCGACGGCCCGGGAGTTCGTGTGTGACGGCAAAATCCGGCATTTCTATCAGGGGGGTCAAACCCCGGACTTCAACTCTTCCAGCACACGATTCCCGACCTGACGCGTGGTTTGCTGTCCGCCAAGATCGGGCGTGCGGAGCCCTGCCGTAATCGTCGCATGCACGGCACGCTCGACGGCCGCAGCTTCCGTTTCGGCGTTCAGCGAATACCGGAGCAGTAGCGCTGCGCTCAGGATTGTGCCCAGAGGATTTGCCACGCCGCGACCTGCGATATCCGGCGCGGATCCATGGATCGGCTCGTACACGCCCGGGCCGCCTTCCCCGAGTGACGCCGAGGGGAGCATGCCCATCGAACCTGCAAGAACGGAGGCTTCGTCGGTAAGGATGTCGCCGAACATATTCTCCGTAACCACGACGTCGAACCACGCAGGTGAAGCGATCAGGCGCATGGCCGCAGTATCGACAAGCATATGTTCGATCGCAACGCCCGGATGGCGCGCCGCAACTTCCGTGGCCGTTTTGCGCCAGAGACGTGAAGTCTCCAACACATTGGCTTTGTCAACCGAGGTCACCTTCCGCTTGCGTTGCGCGGCGAGCTTGCATGCAAGTTCCACGACGCGCTCGATCTCGGCCTTCGTATATTCGAGGGTGTCCACCGATCGTACGGTTCCCCCCTCCTCCCGCGTGAAGCGGGGCATCCCGAAGTACAGTCCGCCCGTCAGCTCGCGCACGACAAGAAGATCGACATCGCGAAGGAGATGCTCTTTCAGCGGCGACGCGCCCACCAGGGCTGGGTGCACCTTCACGGGCCGGAGATTGGCAAAAAGCCCGAGTTCTTTCCGGAGCGCCAGCAACCCGCGTTCCGGGCGGATATCCACTGGAGACGCATCCCAACGGGGACCTCCCACGGCCCCCAGAAGAACGGCCGATGAACTTTTGCAGGCTGCCAGGGTCTGTTCCGTGAGGGGAACCCCATGGGCATCGATGGATGCGCCCCCGAAAAGATGCTCCTGGAATGTGAACTCATGGCCGAACACTGTACTGACTGCGGCCAGCACGCGCACGGCTTCTCCCGTGACTTCCGGACCGATCCCGTCGCCGGGGAGGACCACAATGTGCGCCTTCACGTCAGAACCTCCCTGACGTGCCGGCGTTCATAGGCAGCAATCTTCTCGTCCTGGCGCAGAATATAGCCCAGCTCATCCGTGCCGTTGAGCAGACATGTGCGGGCAAAAGCATCGATCTCAAAGGCCGTTGCACCGCCCTGCCAACGGATTTCCAGCTTCTCGAGATCCACGCTGACTTCGCCGCCCCGGGAGGCGACACTGGCAAGTGCCTTCCAGGTGCCCTCAGATACAGCGACCGGCAGCAAGCCGTTCTTGAGCGCATTATTCCTGAAGATGTCCGCAAAGGAAACGCTCACCACTGCACGGAAACCGGAACCCGCAAGCGCCCATGCAGCATGCTCCCGCGATGATCCGCATCCGAAGTTGCGTCCTGCGAGAAGTATTCCCGCATCGCGAAACTCCTTGCGATTGAGGGGAAATTCCGGATCGAGAGAACCGCCCGGCAACCGGCGAAGATCCTCAAACAGATGGGCTCCCACGCCGGCGGTGTCGGTAATCTTGAGAAACCGGGCCGGGATGATCTGATCGGTATCGATATTCTCCATCGGCAGAACGGCGACCGTCGAGGTCACCACCTGAAATCCCTCCCCTTCCTTCTTCGTCGCGTTCGTGCTCATAGCAGCCTCCTGACATCCGCCAGCGTACCCGAAAGAGCGGAAGCAGCTGCGGTCAATGGTGATGCGAGAAACGTGCGGCTCCCCTTCCCCTGTCTCCCCTCAAAATTCCTGTTGCTTGTACTGACGGCATATTTCCCGGCGGGCACCTCATCGCCGTTCATGGCGATGCACATGGAGCAACCGGGTTCGCGCCATTCGGCGCCCGCATCAAGGAAAATGCGGTGCAACCCTTCCGTTTCCGCCTGCCGCTTGACCGCGTAGGAACCGGGAACCACGAGGGTGCGCACACCCCTGGCTACTTTCTTGCCACGCATGATGCCGGCAGCCTGACGCAGGTCGTTGATGCGCGAGTTGGTGCAGCTGCCGATAAAGACTACGTCCACCGGATGCCCGTCGAGCGGCGTCCCGGGCTTCAGCCCCATGTAGTCCAGCGCCTTCTGGAACGATGCGCGCTCCGAAGCGTCTCCGATGCGGGCCGGATCGGGGACCGCAGCGGTGATCGGCGCACCCATGCCCGGGTTCGTCCCGAACGTCACCATCGGTGCAAGGCCGTCGACATTGAGCGAGATCGCCGCATCGTACTGCGCCCCGTCCTCGGTGCGGAATGACTTCCAAAATTCCACCGCATCGTCGAATGCGACGGGAACATGCGGGCGTCCCGCCAAATAGGCATACGTTGTTTCATCGGGGGCAACCATCCCCGCGCGCGCGCCCCCCTCGATGGACATGTTGCATAAGGTCATCCGTTCTTCCATCGAAAAGCCTCTGACCACGTTCCCCGTGTACTCAAAGACGCTCCCCGTTCCCCCTGCAACGCCGATGCGGGCAAGGAGGGCGAGGATCACGTCTTTGGCCGTGAGACCCGGATCCAGCTTCCCTTCAATCCGCACCTCCACCGATCGCGGTTTGCGCTGGAGGAGGCACTGGCTCGCAAAGACATGCTCGACTTCACTCGTGCCGATCCCGAAAGCCAGCGCACCGAACGCGCCGTGCGTCGACGTGTGNNCCCCGCTGCGGATGGTCCGTGCCGTACAGTTCAATGCCAAACTGGCGGGCATTCCGCTCCAGAGTCGCAATCTGTCCGGCGGCAAGCGGATCCTTGATCGGACCGGCCTGCGTGGGGATGCTGTGGTCAACTGTCGCCACGGTGCGATCCGGACGTCGCACTTGAAGTCCCCTCCGCCGCAAACCTTCAAATGCCTGCGGCGAGGTCACTTCATGTATCAAATGGAGGTCGATATAGAGCAATGTCGGCGTGCCGGGTTCTTCGTGCACCACGTGTGCCGCCCAGAGCTTCTCAAACATCGTTGTCGGGGCATGTCGCGTCATCACCTACCCCCCCGCTTCCATGGGAAGAGCACCCGCTTCCTGCTTCAACCGGATCGACGTTTGCGCCCGATTGAGAGCCTCGAGGTACGCTTTCACGCTTCCTGTGATGACGTCGGTGCTCGCCGCCCGGCCGTTGAAGACGACGCCGTCAAAATCCACGCGGACGAACGCTTCACCGATGGTGTCATGCCCGTAGCTCACGGATTTCAAGACGTATTCCGTCAGCTTGCCCGAAATACCGGTGATACGTTCGATGGCACGGTACGCGGCGTCGACTGGTCCGTCTCCCGTCGCGGAATCTACAAATTTCTTGTCACCCTTCCGCAGTTCGACAGTTGCTGTCGGACGAACCCGCGTGCCGGTACTGACATGAAGCTCTTCGAGGTGATAGTACTCCTCCGGCGCCGTTACCCGCTCTTCGATAATCGCCACCAGCTCTTCGTCTGCGACTTCCTTCTTTTGATCTGCAATTGCACAGAACGACGTGTACGCACGGTCCAGCTCCTCGGGCGTGAGGGTGTACCCCAGGTCTGTGAAGCGCTGTTTCAGTGCATGCCGGCCGGAATGCTTGCCCAGCACCAGGGTGCTGTGCTTGATCCCTACCGATTGCGGCGTCATGATCTCGTATGTGATCGCACTCTTCAGCACACCGTCCTGATGTATGCCTGCCTCGTGCGCAAACGCGTTCGCACCCACGATGGCCTTGTTGCGCTGCACCATCATGCCGGTAAGGCTGCTCAGGAGACGGCTCGACTTCACGATTTCTTCCGACTCGACCTGGACATGGACGCCGAGTGCCGTGCTCCGGGTTTTGAGTGCCATCACAATCTCTTCAAGCGCCGCATTGCCTGCGCGTTCACCGATGCCGTTCACCGTGCACTC
>PMCM01000153.1:9742-9905 GCA_003154155.1 Ignavibacteriota bacterium
ACCGTGTCAGGCAGATTGATCACCGTGGCGCCTGAGGCGATCGCCAGCGCGACAACCTCGCAGAGGAACCCGATATCACTCCGTGAAGCGTCTTCGCATGAGAATTCCACGTCGGGACAGAGGGAACGCGCATACGTGACCGCCGCCTCGACATTCTTGAGCA
>PMCM01000280.1 GCA_003154155.1 Ignavibacteriota bacterium
GAGGGTGCAATCGCAGGAAGAACGGCGTCCCACCATGGAGTATAACATCTAGATCTTATACGCCGCCGGGACCTGCCCTTTTGTCACAAATAAACCAACTGGGCAAGCACACGCACACGCAGTAAGCCCGCGCTCAGATATCCCTCCGATTGACAGGTATAACCTCTACCTTTTGTGGCAGGCATGTTGCAGTACTCTTTGCGGGGAGGCAACAGCTTCACCACGAATGGAGGATGCACAATGCGAACAGCTGCTCTTGTTTGTCTTATTCTCGTTGCATGCGGAGCAATGGCTCAGGTGGCCGTGATAGGAACTGTCCCTGTTAACAACGCGACAAGTGTCCCGACTGCAACCCAGCTTACGATTAATTTCAGTGCCGCGATCGATACGACGCGGGATATTACCCAAGGCAATGCGTACTTTGCCAATTTTGATTCCGTCAAGGGCCACGAGTGGACTGCCGATCGAAAATCCATTACGCTTGCCCTGGGGCTCAAGCCGGACAAGGTGTACTTCATCATCGTCTATGCTGTCCAACCGGCCGCAGGCGGATCGTTGCAGGTTCCGTCCCTCACGTATTTCACGACGGGAAGTAGCTTTCCCAGCAACATGTTCACGGTGAGCGGGACGTTGGCTTCGAGCAATTCGGGATTCACACCGGACAACGCGATTGTGGGGTTGAGTCTCAACTCACCTCAGAATGCCGAGCCGCAGTTTGTTTCGGTCGGCAAGTCGGGTGCGGACGGCAGCTTCTCGCTTCCTTACGTTCCGGACGGCACATACTACCCCGTAGCGGCCAAAGACCTGAATGGTGACGGCGCGATTGATCCCCAGACTGGCGACGGCATCGCCCTTGGGGACGCCACGGTCATCTCGGGAAACACCACCGGCATGAACCTTGTGCTTCAGGTTCCCGGCCTCGTCTCCTGGGCTGCAGCTCGTGACAGCATGCCCGCATACGTGAGTACGCGTTTGCCGCTCAACCGTCAGTTGCGCCTGGCGATAGCGCGGATGGTTGATTCCACCGGACCGGCCGCGCAATGGGAATTCTACTATTACCTTCCGGACTCGGTCAAATTCAGGCAATTCCGGTACGATTCCTTCGGCAGCGCCGAAGAGAACGGTGTGGATCAAGGCACGGCCTTCTGGCTCGCGAATACCAGGCCGATCACCGATCTGCACGCAGCAATCCTGCCGGAAACCCTGGTGCCGATGTTGGATGCCGCAGGAGGATATGCCTTCCGGCAGCAGGGGTCGAGGGAGCCTCAGGCGGAATTCCGCCGCGCCATGACGCTCGGAGATCTCCGTAACTCGCAGTTCTCTTTCATGATACTCGATACGACGAAAATCTACTGGGGTGTCGAATATGCATTCATGAAAGACGTCAGGAAAGACAGCAGCGCAATGTTCGAATACAGGCGCTATGTGTGCAACAGTTTGACGGGCCAGATCCTGTCGACCACGGGTGTTGCGCAAGAAGGGAGCGGGCTGCTTCCGGAGCACACATCCCTGATGCAGAACTATCCCAACCCGTTCAACCCGTCTACAACCATTGGGTATACGGTTGCATCGACTGGGTTTGGGGTCTCGGGGCTGGGGTCCGGTGTGGTTAAGCTCAGTGTGTATGACATGCTCGGACAAGAAGTGGCGGTGCTGGTGAATGCTCCGCAGCAACCGGGATTCCACGAAGTGACATTTGACGGCAGCCGTCTGGCGAGCGGCACATACATCTACCGGCTGGTCGCGGGGTCCTTCATCCAATCGAACAAGATGGTGATTTTAAAGTAGTATCGATCGGATAATGCGAGGCAGTATGTATCGGACAAACTGAAGCATGATCGATCGGAGTAGATGCGGGGAAGGCGCGCACCGCGGTTAATCGCGATGGGCGCCTTCTGATTTTTCGCTCTACCCTACTACCTCGCCGGGGGGGATGACGCCCCAGCCTGCTCACATCACGCCTTGCCGGCACACGCCTCAAGAATGTGCCCGGCACATCCAGGCGAAAAGAGCGCACATGACCGCATATCGCCGGTGCCTTTGAGGATATTCTTACGGTGTCGCCGACGTGCGCATCACTTCGCAGCGAGAAGCGCCCGTTCGGCTTCTTCAGCCCTCTCCCCTTTCTTGCCGGCGAGCCACATAAACGACCCGAAGCCGAGAAGAATCGTCGTCATGGCGCCCACGGCGATGGCTTCATTCAGTGTCAGCGTGGTGAAGAACGCTGCGGCGACAAGGAGGCCGAGGAAGATAATCGTGCGGCCCACGAGCGGGAGTGTGGAGACCTGGCGTTTGCCGGCGCCGTACACTTCCTTGGCAACATCGATCGGCGTGTCAACCTTCCGGAAGAACTCCGCAACGATGCGGCGGTCCTCTTCCGTTTCGAGCGAGAAGAGGCGGGAGAATCCGTACAGGCTGGCGCCCAGGCCGATTGCGGCTGCGATAGCCAGATACCGCTGCCATTCGGCGGGGTCCCCGACAATGGCTACGGCGAAGAGGAGGCCGCCGGCGGCGGCGATCACTGCGCAGAGGGCCGCCATCCCGAGTTTGCTCCGTGCATACAGTCTGCCCGTAAGGGGGGATGTCACCAGAACGCCGAAGGTGACGACGAACGACAGGTACACCTGCGGACCGATGTCCCAATTCAGCAGGTAGCGCGTTGTCGCGCCGACGATGAGTCCCCACGTGATGGCGCCCGCGGCTGACCATTTCGGGATGCGCCGGTAGATGAGTCCGAACGCGATCGGCACCGCAACGGGGATGTTGAAGAGCGTAAAGAACGCCTGCATAAGGTTGAAGATGCCGAACTTGCTGTTGACGAAGACGATCGCCAGCGACATGACCACAAGGCCGATGCTGAACGCAGCGATCCTCCCCGCTTTCAGCAGTCCCTTGTCGTCCAGATCGGGTTTGTACATGCCCTTGTAGATGTCATGGGAGATGATGGATGACACCATGTTGTAGACCGTGCTGAGGGTTGTCATGGTTGCAGCCATCATGGCGGCGATGAAGACGCCGATCAACCCGTGCGGGAGCAGTTTCAATACCAGTCCGACAAAGACCAGGTCCTGCGGGTTCTTGCCGATATACGGTTTGAAGAAATCGATCTGGGCGAGATCGGGCCAGTACACTTTTGCCACGAGCGGCGGAATCCCGAAGACGAGGGGAACGGAGATTGCGAGAATGGCAGCCGTCCGGCCGACCCTTTTGGAGGCCTTCTCGTCCTTCACGGAATAGAAGCGTTGCGCACCGCCCGATGCGAACCCGATGGACGTAATGAGGAGGATCGACAGGAGCCAGTGTTCGGTGTAGTGCACGCCGTTGTAGGTATGGTCGAACGTCAGCGGCGGCAGCTGGTGGATCAGGTTCCCGAGCCCGCCGACCAACCCAAGGCTCATCGGCATGACGATGAAGGTAATGCCGAGGAGGATCACGCCTTGCACGACATCCATGGCCATGTCACCCCAGACGCCGCCGAGGAAATTGTGCAGCAGGACAATCGCACCGATCATCAGCACGATTGCCGTCAGGTCGATGCCGATGATCGGCGCAAAGAGCTTGCATGTGGACGCAAGTTGCACGCCCGCCGATAGTGTAAAATTTGTGGAGATGACCCAGCTCAGGAACTGCTGCGTGGTGAGATTGTAGCGGCTTACCGTATACTGCATTGGTGATATCGAGCGCGTGCGCCGCCACTTTGTGGCTGTCATCTGCGTCCCGATGAGATACGCGATGGGGCCGACGCCAAGGTACAGAATGGTGAACCATCCGGTCGTGTAGGCAAATCCCGCCGCACCGGTGAAGATCCAGGCGCTGAAGTTGCCCATGTACAGCGAGATACCGGACATCCACCAGGGAATCATGCTCCCGCCGGTGAAATACTCCTTTCCTCCCTTGTTGACCTTCATGAAGAACAGCCCGATCCCCATGATGATCAGGAAGTACGTAAAAATGATGACAAGATCGAAGAGGTTGACAGACTTCATGGTGTTTCTCTGGTGAGATGGCAGATGCGGACAGTAAAACTGCAGCCTTAGTGTACACCAGAATTGGGAAAAATGAAAGCGGGAAAGTAAAAAATCTCGTATGTTAGGCTGTTGCCAGCCCCCATGCCGGATCTCCCGGCTTCACCACGACATCCTATGGAACACGAATGAAAACTCGGCAGGCAGTTCTGCAGACCCGGAGACTGTTCATCGGTCTCCCGTTGATCCTGGCGCTTGTGTCGCCGTCACGCGGGCAAACGCGCGTCATGGTGTTCGCCGATCAGGCCAGGGACACCATCAGTCGGTTCATTTACGGACACTTTTCCGAGCATCTCGGCCGCTGCATCTATGGCGGGTTCTACATGGGCGACGGGGCGATGAACGTGCCGACCACCAGGGGAATCCGGAAGGATGTGGTTGAGGCACTGAAGAAAATCCGCATTCCCGTCCTCCGCTGGCCGGGAGGCTGCTTTGCCGACACCTATCACTGGAAGGACGGCATCGGGCCGAAAGCGGAAAGGCCTTCCATGACGAATGTCTGGTGGGGCGGAGTCACGGAAGACAACAGTTTCGGCACGCATGAGTTCCTGGACCTTTGCGAACAGCTCGGTGCGGAGCCCTACATCA
>PMCM01000190.1 GCA_003154155.1 Ignavibacteriota bacterium
TACATCAGCCCGCAGGTGTGGGCCTGGCATCGCGGCCGGGTGCGAAAGATGAAACACCTGATCGACAAGATGCATGTTATTTTTCCGTTCGAGGTGGATATCTATGTGCGAGCGGGCATCCCGGTGGAGTTCGTCGGGCACCCGCTGGTGGAGCGGCTGAAGGCAGGGTCGAGTCGTGAAGACTTTTTCGCCATGAACGGTCTCCGGACCGACAGGAAGCTCCTGGGTCTCTTTCCGGGAAGCCGCGCGCAGGAAATCGAACGCATCCTGCCGACCATGATTGCCGCCGCACAAGCGTTGTCCGCGCGCATGGACCTGCAGGTGGCAATCGGGGTGGCCCCGAACCTGGGACGGGACGTGCTCGCAGCGTATCTTCCACCGTCGGGCGACGTCCGCCTTGTCGAACATGCAACCTACGATCTGATGCAGCACGCCGATGCCGCGATCATCACGTCGGGCACCGCGACGCTGGAGGCGGGCTGGTTCGGGACGCCGATGGCTGTGGTCTATAAAACGTCACCGCTCACGTATGCCATAGGCCGCATGCTGGTCGATGTCGATCACATCGGTCTCGTGAATATTGTTGCGGGCCGGGGCATCGTCCCGGAGTTTGTCCAGCACCAGTGCACGCCCGCACGGCTGACAGCGGCATTGGCACCGCTCCTGGAGGATGATCGCGCCGCACACAGGATGCGGAGCGACCTTTCGGTGATCCGCGAGCGTCTCGGAGCGGGAGGAGCATCGGCACGCGTGGCGGCATCCATCCTTTCATGGGGAACCGCGTGATGAAGCAGGCGTGGGGGCTCGTACTCGGCATTCTTGTTCTCCTGCTGAGCGGCTGCGGGACGGCGGTGGAAACTCCGCGGACCGTGACGGCGCCGGTGGGCAGGGACGATTGGTACCGGGCCGGACATCAGTATTACCTGGAGTCGAAGTACGATAGCGCAGTCGTCCTGCTGCAGCGGGCACAGAAGATGGATTCCACATACATGGATCCGGTTCGCGATCTTGCCCAGGCGGAGTACGAATGGGCGATGCAATCTCCGGAGAAAAGCCGGGAGCGCGCCGGCCACCTGCGGGCCGCCCGGACCTATTTTGTCCGGCTCGAACAGCTCGGCGAACGTGCGTCCGAGATCTACGAGCGGCTGTGCGAAATCTCGATCACGCTGAACGATGATCGGTCCTTTGTGCGGTATGCGAAGAAGAATGCGGACATCTACCCGTATGACCGTCAGCTGTTCAATCTCGCGCGCGCATATTTCGAGGTGGAGGATTTCCAGAGCGTCATCAAATCCGCCAAGGAATCGCTCGAGCGGTTCAAAGGGTCGCCCTACACCTCGAGCTTCTACCGTCTGCTCGGCCGGTCGTATATGAAGATCGGCCGGGATCAGACCGCGGAAAAATCCCTGGCGGCTGGTGTGCGCGAAGCTGACGCCCGGCTCGCAGAGCTGCGAAAACAGGGTTCATCAACACTGCTCGCCGATCAGATCCGCCGCACCCGCGACGACAAGATCAATATGCTGCTGGCGCTCAAGCAGCTGCATACCACATATAAAGCGGACGACAAGCTCCGGCAGGTGGAGCGCCAGCTGAAGGAGGAAGGATACGATAAGTAGATTTCTCCTTCCGTTGTCGTGGGCATATGGTGCCGTCATGACGCTCCGTAACGCTGCGTTCGATGCAGGATTGATCCGGAGCCGGCATATCGGTGTCCCCGTGATCGCCGTCGGCAATATGACCGCGGGGGGGACCGGCAAGACGCCCCTTGTCGAGTGGGTGCTCCAGGTTCTTGTGCGGCTGGGGATGCACCCGGCTGTGGTGAGCAGGGGCTATGGGCGTGCGAGCAGGGGTGTGGTGGTTGTCGCCGATCACACACGGGTTATCGCTGATGCGCGTCAGGGAGGTGATGAGCCCGTGCAGATCGCACGCAAGTTTCCGGGCATCCCCGTCGTCGTGGGAGAACGGCGCGTGGATGCCGCGTTGACGGCCGTCAGGAACTGCGGTGCGGATGTCATCGTCAGCGACGACGGATTCCAGCATCGCTGGCTGCACCGCGATCTGGATGTGGTCGTGGTGACCGGCGTGCGTGCGCTGGCCCGGGAGCCGATGATTCCAGCGGGAGTCCGGCGCGAACCGATGCGGGGTCTGCGCCGGGCACACGTGATCGCCATCTCCGGCACCCAGGAACCGGACGATGGATCCTCCGTCTCGCGGGCCGGGTTCGCGGGATCCATCGTACGCATGCGCAGGTCGATCGCCTGTATCGGCGAGTATGCGAACGCCGTCCGGCATGCGCCTGCCCGACTGCAGGGGATGCGCTGTTTTGCCTTCTGCGGCATCGGATCGCCGGATCGTTTTTTCGAAGATCTCCGCAACGCCGGGGCGCAGCTGGTCGGAGAGCGGCGGTTCCGGGATCACCACATGTTCAGCCGCGACGAACTTCGGGAGATTGCCCGTGCCGCGCGGGCAGCGGGTGCCGAAGCGCTGATCACAACGGAAAAGGACGTGATGCGCCTGGACGCAGACCGGGCCGCCGTGGAGCCGCTCTTCGACGGCCTCCCGCTCCTGTATCCGGTGCTGGCGGTTTCCGTCGATCCTCCGGGAGTGCTGGAGCAGAGAATTGCCACCATTGCGGGAGTACAGGGCTGATGGTTAAGATTGCGCTGACCGACCCGATGGGGTCGCCGGCAAAGGCTGCGCGGTATCCAGCGTGGATCCTCCGATGGATACCCGGTGCGGAAGTGCAGATGCTTTCCTATCACAGGGATAATCTCGCCGACCTGGAGGTGTGCGATGGACTGGTGCTCTCGGGAGGAGGAGACGTGGACCCGCTGCTGTACAACAGACCCGATGTCGTGCACATGGTCAGCGAGGTCGACCCACAGCGGGACGCATTCGAGTTGAAGGTCATTGAAACCGCGCTGCGACGCCAGATGCCCGTCCTCGGTATCTGCCGTGGCACCCAGTTGTTCAATGTGGTTCACGGAGGGACGCTGATGCCGGATATCGAGGCAGCGGGTCATCCGTCCCATCGGGGGGACGGGGGTGACCGGCGGCACCGTGTTGAGTTCCTTTCCGGCAGCCGGCTCGGAGAAATCTGCGGGGTTCAGAGCGGCGAGGTTAATTCTGCGCATCATCAGGCAATTGAGCGGGTCGGGCGAGGATTGCGGGTTGCCGCCCGCTCGGCCGACGGCATTACCGAAGCGATCGAATGGGAGGACCCCGGGGCGGGCATGCCTGTGCACCTGGTACAATGGCACCCGGAGCGCATGGACGATAACGATAATCCACTGACACAATCGCTGATACTTCACTTTGCATCAACAATTCAACGATTCACCACTACCTAAGGACTACGCATGAAAAA